>NZ_CP139971.1:1311070-1638838 GCF_034424545.1 Trinickia caryophylli
CGCGGGCGAGCAGCGACGCCACGAGCGGATCGAGGTTGGGTAACTCTCGTGGTCTCACAGCGTCGCCCGTTGTGCTTTGCTGCGCGGCCAGACCGTGCGGGTCTGCGACGGCAGGGTCACGATCGACAGCTTCGTGAACAGGTTGATTTCGGCATACAGCGCGAAGAAACGATGCAGCAGCTCGCCGAACAGCATCACGTCGCCGTCACCCGCAAAGGCATGCGAATCGAGCGTCACCTCGATCAGTACACCCCGCTCGACCGAGCCGCCCGACACCTCCTCGAGCAGTTCCTGCGATACCCACGCGATGCCGGCCAGCCGACGGCGGTTCAGCTCGTCGTTGGTCCAGTCGTAAAGCGCAAGCGCGCCGCGCAACACCTCGGCGTTCATCATCGACAGAAAGTTGGGCGCCAGATGCGACAGCACCCGCCACTGGAAGCGGTCGCCTGTGGGCGGATAGAGCGGCAGAGTCGGCGCAACGAGGTTCCTCACGCCCACGACATTCTGCGTGCTGACCGCGATTTCATTGAGACTGGCTTCGCGCAGCCCCTTGCGCGGCAGCATGCCGTTCGTGCCCGTCACCCGCAATGAAAGGCTTTCCTCGGGAAGCGTCGCCATCGTTTCCCATGCGTGGCCGCCGAGAACAACCCAACTCTCGTGCAGCCCGGACATGCCGGGGCGCACGCGCGCATGAAAATACCGCTCCGGTGCTTCGTGGCGCAGCATGCCGCCGCGATGCCGGAAGGTCGCGAACGGCACGTATTCGTAGCGCTCGGCGGTATCGTGGTCGAACGCCTCGATCGCGTCGACCGAATACGTCTCGACATGCTCGCCCTGGTGGCCGGCCGGCACCACACGATATTCCGTCTCGTGGTGGTCGATCTCGATCGGCTCGGCGTCGAGCTCGAACAGGTTGATGACCGGCGCACAGAAGAGCCGAATGTTATCCGCATCGAAACGCTGGTCGGAAGGATAAGCGTGCTTCAGCACGATCTCGAGTTCGAAGCCGGTCGCCCCCTCCGGCAGCTTCCTAACATCGAGCCCACAGAGGTCGACGAACAGAAACTTCTCGCGGAAGGTAAAGTATTCGAGCAGCAGCTGGTATCCCGAGAATGCAGCGTCGGCCTTCGGCCATAACCGCTCTTCGGTCGAGAACCCGGCCGGTTCGAGCGTGACGCCGGCAAGCGGCACGACTTCGCCGTTACGGACTTCCGGAATACGCCACGCGATCGAATCGACCTGACGCGTGAGCGCGAGATGCATCGCGAACGCGGTCGGCAGGTCCGCATTGAGGTATAGGCGCAGCCGCGAAAGATCCGTTTCCTCGCGGCGGGCCGACCGATCGAGCGTGAAGCCAAGCTGGATCACCGAGCGACCGTCGTGACGCACGGTCGCCCCGGCATGGGTGATGGAGAGTGGCTGCAACGTCACGGCCTGCGTGGTTCGATACAGGCACTGCACCGTCTTCGGCGTCGTGCCCTCGGCACCCGCCACTGGGGGCACCGCGATCGGCGCGGAACGCACCGGTACGCCCGCTGACACCACTTCGGTTTTCTGGAGCTTTTCCGCGAGCGGGACGAGTTCGACGACCGACAACGACGGAATCATCCGCAGATAGTGCGGCCATAACAGGCTCACCAATCCCTCGGTGAGTTCCGGAAGTTCGTCGTCGAGCTTCTGCTGAAGGCGTCCGGTCAGAAACGCGAAACCCTCATGAAGCCGCTCCACATAGGGATCGCGATCGCCCACGCGATCGAGGTTGAGCAGGCGCGCCCGGTCGGGATGGGCCTTCGCGAATTCCTTGCCCGACTCGCGCAGATAGCGCATCTCCGCTTCGTAGTAGCGCAGGATGGGATCGTCGTTTTCCATTGAAGTTCTTGGTTATTAAAGGCCGAGCGCGCGGGCCGGGTCGAGCACCGTGAGTTCCGCTTGCAGCTCGCCGACGCGGCGGGCGAGTGCGGGCTTGTCGGCATCCTTACGGTTGCTCATTGCCTTCAATGCGCGAAGGAGTTGCTGCTTCACCTCGAAGACGAGCGCGGGCTCCCAGCGCGTGAGCGGCAGCGAGCGAGCCGCGCCGTCGAGTTCATTCAGCAGCGCGAGGGCCGTATCGGGCTTTCCGGCGTAATCCGCAAGGCGCGCCATGACGAGCCGCTGCAAGTAGCGGTGCCGCTCCGTCTTCATTCCAGGAAGGGCCTCGAGCCAGCCGAATGCCACCTCCACGCCCTCGCGCGCAGACAGATCGCGCGCCTGTGCTTCGATTTCGGGCCAGTCGCCGGCGGCTTCGCCTTCCTTGTCGGCAGACACCGGCAACGGTGCCACCGCCTCTCCTGCTTCCAGGTCGCGCACGACCGCATGCCGCGCGATCCATTCGAGCGTCGCGTCGTCGGCGAATGGTGTGCCGTCGCTGAAGGCGAGGCGCTCGATGCCGGGCAACCGTTCGAGGAACAGGGCAAAATCCGCGCGCAGCAGCTCGCGCCACGTGCTGTACGGCGCACCGACATGATCGAGCGCCACGTGCTGAAAGTACTGGAGGTCGAACCAGAGGTGATTCACTCCCTCCATGAATGCACCCTCGACGCGTTCGAGCAGTTCGTGCCATTGCTTTTGCAGCACGAGCCGCTTCATCTGCTGGCGCAGTTCGCCGCGAGGAGGCACGAGGCGCGTGCGGGAAGTGGCATCTGCGGGCGGCACCTCGTGCAACGTATCCCAGCGAACCGTCCGCAGAAGCCGGGCGGATGGGAGGTAGCCGTTTTCCTGGTCCCGGAGCCATGCCGCCATTGCGCGGGCCTGATCGAGCAAGTCGCGCGCGGAGGCGATCGGGCTCGACGTGGCCGACGAGGTGGCTGCCTGCGCCTGCATGCCGGCGTCCGCTTCCGCCTTCCGTGCCGGCTCGGCCTTCTGGTCGAAACGGGACACGAGCGCCTGCAGATTCGGCCGCGCAGCCTCGGGCCATGCGGCCGTGCGTTCGAGCAGCACGTCGAGTGCGGCGAGCGCGCGCTCGAGGTCATGGGATGCAAATGCGCCGCTGCTTTGCAGCAGCTCGAGCACACGCGTAGTGGCCAGCATCTCGAGCGCGCCCTTCCTTGCCTCGGCTCGTGGGGGCAGCACCGCCTCGCCGAAGCGATCGACAAGCGCGGCGGCCAGTTCGAGTCCGTCGGAAAATCCCGCGGGACCATCCTGCCGCAGGCGAGCGAACGCGTAGTACCCGGCCAGTCGCAGATCCTTGCCCGTTTCCTTGAGCAACTGCTCGCAGGAACGGACGATCAGGCCATCGTCGATGCCCGAGAGCTTGCCGGCTTCGTCTTTCAGTTCGAAGAAGGCGTCTTCGTAGCCGGGGTCGCGGCCAACGCCGCCGTCGCCGGGCAGCGGCTGCAGCCATGCGTTCCAGGCGTCGAGCCGCGTGCGCGCGAGTTGCTCGCCGTCATCGCGCGCGGGAAAGAGACTTTTGAAGAGTCCGCCGAGCATCACTCGACCTCCGGCAATGCGCCACGCGGCAATGGCGTCGCGGCGTGCTTCGCGGCCTTGATCGCCAACGCCGGCAGCGGCGGCGGATTGACGGCCGACAGCTTCGGCCCCGCCCCCCTCGCTGATCCAGTGACAAAGATGCGGTTGGGCAACGTGAAGCGCCTGAGTTGCAGCACGTCCAGCGGCCCCGCCCCCGCCTCGCTGCGCAATTGCACCCTGAGCGCAATACCTTGGCTCGTGTCCGGTGTCCAGGTCAGCAGATAGCGCGCGCTGTCCTCCTGCGATATCTTTGCGCGCTCCAACAGCCGGATCAGACCAAACCGCCCCTGCGAATCGAGTGCCGTGCGCAGTCCGCCCTGCTCGGTCTGCCATTCGATATGCGACAGGTTCTCCAGCGACTGCCCAGGCCACTCGAACGGGGTCCACTCCTGCTTCTGGTTGAAATAGTGCAGTTCACGCCCGGACAACACGAATTTCATGTCGGTGACGCCCGGTGTCGGCACCGCCTGCAACTCGTAGCGCACGTGCCCCTCTCCGGACGGGAACAACACGCTCGAGATCCGGGTGAGCTTGTTGAGGCTCGCGAGGAAGCCCGGATCGATCGTGAGCGCGCCGTGATCGGCGCCTTGCACGGCCACCCACCGGTCGCCCTGCCGTTCGACGACGCCGGCGAGTTGCGTCGTGACGAACTGCGTGATCACGCCGTTATCCGGCCGCATGAAGCGCGCCATTTCCGGGAGTGACGCGTCGTTGTCCGAGTCGGCGAAAGGGTAGCGGCCACCGAACGTCCTGTTCCAGTCTGTGACGATCGCCGTGCGCCAGATCTCATTCAGGCTCGAGGCGGCCGGCTGCACCACGACCTGCCAGCTCTGATCGAACGGTGCGCGGAACAGCTCGCCGAACCCGGACCACTGTTCGCCCAGGCTCGCGGCGAGGCGGCTCGCGTACTCGCGGCTCTCGGCCATGTCCGACGTTTTGCCTTGGAGGACCGACTGTGCGGCGAGGCGCGCCATCGCGTCGGGATCGGCGTTGGAGACAATCTGCGACGCCTTCAGGCGCATGGCCGTGACGCGCTCGAGGTAGCGTGCGAGACTGAGGTCGCCCGTGGCGGCCAGTTGCGCCGCGGCCTTGCTGTTCGCTGGGGCACCAGACACCAGATCATTTCCCGTCAGGCGCAGGATCGGGCCGAAAGCCGCCGAAAGCGGCGCTAGCTGCGGCTGGGCCCGCTTCGACGGGTCCTTGTCTGCCGCCCCGACGAGTTGCTGCGCCTTACTGATCAGGTTGTCCGCGAGCGACTGTGTGTTCGCACCCGCCCCCGCCTGGTAGATGACCGCATTCATCAGCGCGACGAGCGGCGAGCGCTGCGGGTCGCCCAGCAGTGTCAACTGGTCGGCAGTGGCCGAAAGCGTCGGTGCCGGTTGCCAGCGCAGGCTGTTGAGGAACAGCGCCCACGCGCGCGCGTAATCGTCGAAGTAGCGCTGGCGAAGCTGAGCCTTTAGTGTCGACGGTGCAGCCTGTGTCGTCTTGACATCGGAGAGCACCCAGTCGCCCGCGACGTTGCGCTGCTCGCTCGCGTCGTCGATCGCCTTCGCGATGCGCTCATCCCACGCGGCACGTGTGAACACGCCCGGCACGGTTGCCGTCGTGTTGAAAAGCCCTCGGCCGGTCGTGTCGCCAAGCAGCATCGCGAGCGACACGGGCGGATACTTGGCCTTCGCGTCATCGAGGATTTGCTGGTAGACCGCGTCGGTCGAATTCTGGATACCTCGTACGCTGACGATCGTTTGGCGCGTGGAGGCGACAAGGCCGAGATCCGGCGCCATGGCAGGCACTCTGCCGCGTGCCAAGTGGTCCGCAAAGAACGCGATCGTATGCTGGCGCAGGTCTTCCCAGGTGCCGGGCGACAGAGGCGAGTTCACGGGGCGCTCGGGTGCGGCAGTTGCGACGAGTTGCGGGCTCAGGAAAGTCGCCGCGGCGCGTTCCGGCCTGGCGAGCATGAGGTAGGCCTTGAGTGTGTCGTAGGCAGTGTGCACCTGTGCATCGCCGCCGCTGGCGATCTCGGCGTCGGACAGCGAGCCGAGGTGACGCAGGCGCGCCTCGAGTGTCTCGTGGATCGGGGCCACGAGGATGCGGTTGGCCGCGTCGGTGTAACGCGGCCATAGCGCTTCTAGTAACGCTTCGTCCCGGTTCAGGCCGAAGCGGGCGGCCCACGGCGCGCCGTCGCGTTGATGGGTTTCCAGTGTATCGATCTGACGATCGAAGCGATCGAGCACTTGCAAAGCCTGGGGTGGGTTGCCGAGGCCGGACAACTGAGTCACGGTGTCGGTTGCGCTTCGAATCGTCGCGCGGTTGGCAACGCCGGAGAGCATCGTGCCGGCCATCCAGCAGGCGATCAGGCCGGTGGTGAGCCATGCCGCGGACGTCGATAGCGAGAAGCCGATGCGGCGGCCGTGGATCGTGCGGCTGTGGTCTGCGACGGTCTGCCAGATCGCGCGGTGTGGGGGCTCGAGGGGCCGTTCGTCGTCATGTGCATCGGTGAGCGCCCGCTCGCGTTCCTTCGAGAGCGGTGCGAAAAGAAGCCCGTGGACCGCGTGCCGCCAGACACGGGACCGGGCCGTCTGCAGGACCCACCCCGACAGCGCACTGCGAAGGTTCGAAATGTGCTGCGACAGTTCGGCCGGATAGCGGTCGCGAGCATTCTTCGTCAGCCGTACGACGCCGGCGTCCGCAAGGTTGTTGGCGAGGTCTTGCAGCAACGTGTCGATCTCTTCCGCACTCACGCGTGCGTTCGACCAGGTGAAGCCCATCGCCTCGTCGGGGCTCGAGGTTTCGTCGTCGAAATCGGTGACGTTGAGCAGATACGCGGGGGCAGCCCAGCGCAGCGCGCGGGCATGGCGCGCGAGCCGCTGGCCGAGTTCGTCCGTATCGAAAGGCGCACTGGCTGAACTGCGGTTACGTGCCACCGCCACGATCGCGTCGACCGGGCGACGGCGGCGCAGGCGGCGGATCTGGTCGAGCCATTCGGTCTCGAGCGTGTCGCGCGTTTGCTTCGCGTACAGCAGGATCGTGTCACCGGCGATCAGATACCCCGCCTCGACGAGTCCCGGTGCCAGGCGCTTTACCAGCGATAGGTCGCCGGCCACGAGCACCCATCGTTCGCGATAGCGCCAACGCCAGCCGTGGCGGTCGCGCAGCGCCTGCCTGAGCGTTGCCGCACGCATCTGGACTGCACAGAGCGGACGGTCCTCGGATGCGCGCAACGTGCCACGCCCCCGGTCGTAGACCCACCGCCGCACAGCGCGCCATGCAACGGCGGGGCGGGAGGAGTCATTAAAGCTGAACACGAGCAGGAGCACCACGAATACAACACACAGCGCCGCAATCGCTACTCCGCGATTCGCAGGAGACACGCCAACCCATTGAGGCCGCTCCCAGATGAGCAGCCCAGGAATAACGACGAGAACGATGATACCGAGAAGGTCAAGCTTGAATTGGCGGTTCATGCCGAGGAGCGTCTAGATTTTGATTCGTTGTCGGTGGTCGTCACGGTCGCGACAAGCGTTCGGTCTGCGAGACGCTGAGCGACCAGTTGCGGCGTCGACGATTGCATGGCACGGTCGGCCGCACAGGCCACAGCAAGCCAACCCGATGTCAGGCCCGCGTGCCCGACCGCCCGGTCCAGGTCGAATTCGGGCAAGGGCTCACTACGCTTCTTGCCTTGATTTACATGCGTGAATGACGAGTGCAGCGGCCCCACGGAGAGTCCATCGAATCCCGTCATCCATAGCGATTCGACTGCACCGGGCTCAACACTTCCCCACTGAAGTGCACGTGTCAGCGCGTGATCGAGATTCTCATTGTCGGATCGCAATGGTCGATGAAGCGCGGCAAGCGACGGCAGGCCGAACTGGGTCGCGAGCAGCGCAGAAGTAAAAAGCAAGCCGACTCCCGCCTCTGCGCTTCCATCCAAAGGTGTTTCATCGATCACCTTGCTGAGGGTGATGGAAACGAGCAGCATCGCCTGCCCGTGCAACGGCCCGTGTTGATCGTCAAGCCAGGCATCGATTGTCATCAGATCAAGCGGTTCCTGCGCGCGCCTCGCTTGAGCCGCGCGCAGTTTGTGACTATTCCATCTGGTCCGCCACAATTCCAAGGCATCGACATTTCCGGCGTAGCCGGAAATGTCGAGCAGCACGCAAAGGGGCAACTCCGCGGAAAGCGATGCAATCGACGCAGTCAGATCGGTCAGCAATCTGTCGTAAAGCCACTCGAGAACCAACTCTTGACGCTCAGGATCGTCAGCGGCCAGACTCGCATCGATCGGTTGCAGCCATCGTGCCGAGATCGATTCGTTTTGCTCGTGACCCGAGGCGATCGCGTCCAGCTTCAAAGTTCCGTTCGCAATATCGCCACTTCGGTTTTCGTCATCGTTCTCGGTCACGCGGATGGCGAAACCCAGGATGGACACGGGGATGCTTTCCCTGGCGAAAAGCTGTTCAGCGTATTGCTTGCACGCGGCATTCCATGCCAAGGCATCGAGACGTCTACCCTCGTATGCGCTAAAAGGCCGCGTCACGACCAATACCGCCATGCCTGTCGGAAAGACGGTCACGCATACCCAGAACCATGGAGTACGCGTCGGTTCGCCGGCCGGCCAGAGCATCAGCACCACGAACACGCCGGCCAATGTCAGAACAAGGAAGACCACGGCCCAGAGAAACGGCGACGGCGGCTTGTCTGGCACCGGCTCTTCCGGCGGCAGAGAATTGAAATCGAGCGCCATCGTTCAGCGAGGACCACTGTTGGGCAAGGACGAAATCAACCGGCATCCGCACTCGCACTGATCGTTATGCTGCGCAACCTCGATGCCATCGTCGAATGCCCCGGAGGTGGCCGTGGCTATTCGATTGTCCCCATGCTTCGGGCATGTGACGGGATCATAAAGGCGCGCAATAGCGCGCCCCATAAAAAAGCGTGTCGCCGAGCCGGCCGAGACAACGCCACCTCCGGTGTGTCCATCACCTACTCGAATGATGCCCGCCATATTGCTCCCACGTTGAATTGTCACCGCCGGCGCGCCTTCGGTGCGTAGTTACGTAACATGCGCTCAAAGACGACTCGGTATCCGGGGAACTGACGTCATGGCATCGCTTACCTGCTTCGCTCGTTCAGCCGCCTTTTCTTCGCGTTTGCTCCGCTTTTCCTCCTTGACGTAGTCGCTTACGCCGAAGGTATCGGTTGCGCGCGTCTGGAAGTAGAGACTCGACGACAGCAAATGGTCATGCCAGCTCGTCAGCATCGTGTCGTGAACTAGCAGATCGAACAGCGCCATAACCTTGGGCGGAAGCGGATTGGACCCGTTAAGGCCCATCTTCCACGCCTGGGCGAGCGCCTCCTGATCCGGCGACATCATCATGGCCTGGATAATTCCGACACTGAAGTCCGGGTCTGCGTCCCAGGGCAGGTCACCACTCTGAGCCATGTCCTGCATCTTGTTGGCCTGCTTCCGCAAACCAGCCTGTTGGGATTCGCGAGTCAGCATGTCCTGAGCTTCCCTCTGGATACGCTCCCATACCCCTTCGGCAGGACGACGCTTTTCGATGCCTGCGTCGCGACCGGAAATCATTTCCGGCAACATCGAGTCTCGCCAGCGCACCTCCGCCTTGGCCAAAGTTGCACTGTCCGGCGGTGGGTTTTGATTTCTGAGCGCGATATATGCGGCCTCGGCGTCCTTGCTTTCCTTTAACAGTGCGCGATGTCGCGCATCCAGCGTATCGAAGCGGCTCGTCACGGTTGAACGGAACGCGGGAGATTGATATCGCACCGCCATCCAGCGCAGGAACACCTGCATGTGTTCGAGGAAATTTAGCCGCGCAACGTAGGGGACAATCTCTCGATACGCTTCGATCAACTCTCCAATCTTGTACGTCGTTTTGCCGTCGGAAATGGGGTGAGCAAGCGTAAACCGTTCATAGGTCTTCGACTTCCACTTGCGCATATCTTCCATTGTGTCTAGCACAATGCCATGCGTGATTGCCTCATGCAGCATGTCGCGCAGGACGACGCGCTGCAATTCGGCGCGGGCGCCCAGCGTACCCGGTGGCGCTCCGCCGGTGATGTCTTCGCTGGTTCCCGGATAGAGGTACTGAAGGCCACGAGTTTTCTCGAGACTGTCGAGTCGCTGGTAGAAACGCAATTCGTGAGCGGCCGCGAAATGCACGCACCGCGCGACAGACTCAGGCACGGCGAGCTTCTGGCCACCATAGTTTTGCTTGATCATGTTGAGAACCGGCACCATGCCCAGCACCTTGTTCTCTTCCATCAGCGACGACACGGCATCGAGCAACCCGAGAAACTTGATCTCGATCGGTACGGCCGTGTGGTTCGGGTCCTTCGGATCGACATACGCGAGTTTCGCCTCGCTCGGATGTTTGTACTTTTCCGTCAGTTCGTTTGCCAGTGCCCGCGCAAGCACACCACCGCGGTCGGCCCCGAAGATGGAGACCTGAATCCGCTGAATCTTCGGCATCTTCAGCTTCGTGTCTTCGATGGCCTTTTCGAACTGATTCTTCGCAGCCGCGACGCGATCCTCCACACCCGTTCCAAATAGGCGGGCGACCGCACGGTTATCGCGACACCACGGAATCGAATCCAGCGCGACGCCAATGAACACCTCCTTCGCTGTGTCCCACCCAGCCTTCATTGGGTTTTTCTTAGCGTCGTAAAGAATCGCGCGCGCCGCGGCCCGCGCCCGTCGCACCCAGCGATCATCGCGCTCCAACCTCAAGACGCGCCCCACGTTCTTCGGCGCGGACGTAACTTTGCCGACCAGATCGTTGAAGGATTTGACGATTGGGCGATACGAGAAGTCCTCGAGCCCCTTCTTCACGCCAACACTGATGGCGCTTTGCGGTTTGATTGCCAGACGGTCGACGCCTGCAACTTTCTTTCCAATACCGACCGCCTTCTTCTCGGCCGACTTGCCGATTTCCTTGCCGGTCTTCAAGACCGCCGATGTTACCAATCCTTCCCGAGCTTCTTCATTCATGTCAGTGCCGAGCCCAGAATAATAGAAGCGATACCAAAACTGATTTGGCGTCTTTGGCCGCCGGAGATCCGTGTTTTCGCGATGCGCTTCCCACAGACGACAGATATTCGAATATCGCGACGTCGTAGGGTCATCGAAATCGCGATGACGACCAAATCCATCGAAAAAGAATCCAATATGGATCACGGCGCCGCACGGAATACAATCGGTGCTTGGATATGCGCTCCTGTTTTCGCCGATTGCAGCAATAACTTCATGCGGCGTCCGGTCAGCGGGATCGATTTGAGTCGTATCAGCCATGCTCGGCTCCTGTCAGCATATGCTCAAAATGGTTGCTCTTGATTTCCTGGATTACGGTATCAGGCAGCTTCTGCATCGCTACACCGAATGCACCGGGCTTCCCTTTCGTTTCCTGGAGGATGCGTTGCACGGCCGGATGCTCGTCGAACTTCGGGCTGACGAGCAGCGTGTAGTACACGTACTGCTCCAAATCCGCTGTGTCCGTTAGCTTGTATTTCAGCCAGCCCTGCGATGCGACGCGCGCGGTTCTTCGGAACGCTGTAGCCTCGTCCAGGTCATCGGAATTGACCATCTTCCCGTATTTGGTTTCGAACCAGTAAGCGACGTCTGCATAGACGATCCGGCTGCCGCTCAAATCGTTCCGAAATTCAAATTCAACGTGATAGTCGGGATAGAAATGCACGGCCAACACCACATCCCCGGCACCACCAGATATCTTGGTCTTGGGGAAGTGGACCTGCGTAACCTTGTGGATAGTCTGGATCGGTTTTTGCGAGTCAATCGCCTTGATCGCTTCGTCTGCGTCATACACTTCCCAATCCACAGTGAAATCTGTCCCTTTCAGTTTGTAGCAGCAACTCAGACTACCGGCGCCAGCACCTGGCATGAGATCACCACCACCACTGGCTCTGTTTCCATATTTATCGCGAATAGTAAATCTATCGAGATTGAACGGGGTGTAATTCATTCCCTCGACGCTAATACCGCTATAGGTCGGTTCCGAAGAAAACGCGTCACACCCTGCCAAGGCCACTGACGCAAACAACAGAAGAAGTAGCTGCTTTATCATCGTGTTGCTCCTGTCAGCATATGCTCAAAATGGTTGTTCTTGATTTCCTGGACCACGGCATCCGGTAGCTTCTGCATCGCTGCACCGAATGCGCCCGGCTTTCCCTTCGAATCCTGGAGAATGCGTTGCACCGCCGGATGCTCATCGAACTTCGGATTGACGAGCAGCATGTAGTACACGTACTGCTCCAGATCTGCCGTGTCCGTCAGCCGGTATTTCAGCCAGCCTTGCGATGCGACGCGCGCGGTCTTACGGAACACGGTGAATTCGTTAAGATTGCCCGGATTCGCCGCCTTTCCATATTTGGTTTGAAGCCAGTAATCGACCGCTGAATAGTCGATCCTGCTACCGCTCAGGTCGTTTCTAAAATCGAACTCAACGTGATAGTCGGGATAAAAATGCACGACCAACGCCACATCGCCCGCGCCACCGGATATCTTCGTCTTGGGAAAATGTATCTGCGTTGTTTTGTGAATTTTCTTAATAGGCGCGTAAATATTCTTGACAGCTTCATCTGCATCGTATATTTCCCAGTCGACCGTGAAGTCCGTTCCCTTCAACTTGTAGCAGCAACTGAGTCGCCCCTCACCGGCACCGGGCATGAGATCCCCTCCGCCGCTAGCTCTGTTGCCATATTTGTCGCGAATCACGAAGCGGGTAAGATTAAACGGGGTGTAATTCATCCCTTCCACGCTAATTCCACGATAGACCGGTTCCGACGAAAAAGCGTCGCAGCCCGCCAGTACCAGTGCGGCGAACACGGGGAGGACTATCCGTTTGTTGACGAATATCATGTGGTTAGCTCGCTTGTGAATCGGGCAGTTCGTGCATGCGGGAAGCCTGGCGCAGTACCTCACGATCGATCTGGGTCAAGGCTTCGCGGTAAGTCATCTGGCCTTGCATCGCGCGAGTTAGCCGCTCCTGGATGAGCGGGTGTTCGTCAAACCACGGTGAAATTACGAGCCCCTTGGAAACATAATTCAAGAGATCATCATCGTCGGCGATGCGGTATCGTGCGGCACGCCCAAGCTGTTCCGACACGTGGTGAAACAATGCAGTGTCCGATACGTTATCGATGACCGCGCCGTACATTTCTCGCAACTGCATCGCAAACTTATCGGGCAGGCCCAGCCAGAGCAGCGTCTTGTGTTGGTCAACCGACAGGACCTGTTCGTCAATGGTCGCAAGATCCGTGGCAGCAGCATCGTTGCGCCAGATAACCTCGTTCAGATCCCGATCGCGATACCAAAGCTCTTCGCAAGGCGAAAGGAAGGCATGCGCCTCTTCTTCGGTCCAAACCGCAAGCAAGCGCTCCAAAATACGGTTGTCATAGAAGTGCAGAAAGAACGCGCGCTTGTCTGGGGTCGCGTATCGGCAGTAATGTCGGAAATGCAGATTCAAAGACTTGAGCGACAACGGGGACCAGATCCACGTCAGCATGTGCAGATCGCGGCCCTCTTTCCAGAGACGCCGGACCAGTCGGCTCTGCAGGTCGCGTGGATCACCGAATGCAATCCGATCGATCTGAATCAGATACGGCGCGATGTCTGTATAGGACTCGAGAAGAGATTCCTGCCAGAGGGATGCCCAGGCAAGACCCGGCACTAGGGGCAAAAGCTTGTCAAGGCCAGGATTGGCCCGGGAATCAACAAGAAGGTAAAGCTGTGTGCGCCGTTCATCATTTTGCACAACGTCGAATTGCGCCAGCAGGCTCTCGCGCCACTTTTCCCAGGAGAATTCGTTGTCCTGGCTCGAAGCGATGACCGGATCGGGCATTATGCGACCTCCGTCATCGCTTCGACGCCGCGATGGGCGTCCAGCAGGCATTCCTTGCATGGTCCAATCGGCATTGCCGATAACGGGACAGACAGATTGCCAGGCCCGGTCCAATGAAAATTGCCGCACTTGAGTGTGATATCGCCAGGACACCCTAGTTCGATGTTGCCACCGTCGATCTTGATGTAGGCCCCCCCACTTGTCAGTGTCACTGCGCCGCGGGACGCAGCCACGATCGCCCCATCGACGCTAGTCAGATGCAGATCTTTCGACGCCGACAGCGCCATTGCGCCGGTACGAGCCTGCATGATCACGTCCTGCTTTGCGGCAACCAGTCTCATACCTTGCGCCTGCGCAAAAAGCGCAATTTGGCGAGCTGCCGCCACCGTGAAATTGTGCATGACACCTACGTCGAAGTTGCCCCCAGCCGTCGCGATGAGGTTCTGATCGGCGTTGACCTGCAGATGCTCACCCGACGTTAGTCCGATGCCGGCTGGAGCGCTCATGAGAATGGCTGCCCGTTTCAGGCCATCGAGTGCTTCCGCGTAAAGGGCCTTCTGCTTTCTCAGTTCGGCTACCGTGGATTCAGCAGCCTGAATGGCCCCGGTCAGTGACTCCATTCGGTCGATTGCCCGCTGCAGTTGCTCCTTGGCACCCGTCATATCGAGCTGGTGCCCCGATGCCCCGTTCTGAGTCTCCGTGGTCAATAACATGCCTTGCGGCCCACGTGCGGCCAGATGTCCGTCGGTCCGCAACTCCGCCCCCCGCCCCCGCTCCTTGCGATCCCCATCGACCATATGCCCCAGATTGAGCTCACTGGTCTGATGCGGCGTGGTCAGGTGAATGTGCTCGATCCCTTCCTTATCCTCCATCCGCAATTCGTTCTGCGCCGCAGTGCGAACGATGTTCCGGGTGTGATTCAGGTTGTTGACGAGATCGGGATGCAGGCTGTCGTGCATCGCCCCGATGATTACGGGCCTGTCCGGATGACCATCGGTAAAGACAACCGCCACCTCCGCCCCGTCGATCAGCGGGAAGTGATGACCGTAGTTGTCGCCGCTATACGGCTTCGCGAACCGCACCGGCCGGCTCGTACCGCCCGGGCTCCATTCGTCCAGATCGAACGGCAGCTTGATCACATACCAGCCCTGCTCGGTCAGGTACGCGTACTTGTAGTTTCCCGGCGACGTGATCCGCGCCGGCAGGATGCCGTCAATGGTCGGCCGCCTGATCACAGCGATGGGCGTGCGCCAGACCCGATCCGATGGAATCCCCTCGAAGGTCAGCCAGAATGAGTCACCACGCCCGCCACTCGATTCGACGGACGTGATAAAAATCCCGTGCTTGGCGTCGGCCGGATTCGGATCGACGCGCATGACCTCGCCCGCCTCGAGCCAGAACGGATTGCCGGTACCCTTGAAGGTGATTTGATTTGCCAGATACGCCTCGTGACGCCGACGAGCGACGCCTTTGCCCTCTTCCGGCGTCTCGTAGTGCTCGCCCCAGCGGTAGTCGATGCCGCTCGTCGTCTTGTCGTCGCGCGCCGCGTTTTCCTCTACCAATAGCGGTACACCTGCCTGACGGTGGTTATAGTCGTGCAACCGCACGGCCTCGGGCACGCGCCGGGTCCGCTTGTCGAGCGTCTTGATCGCGTCCATGCCGGAGCTTTCCAACCCCGAGTCGCGCCGATATGGCACGGTGCGCTGCTTGCGCGCGTACGCGTCGAGATCGTCGCCGAACACCACCACCGACCGATCCTTCTTCTGCTCCCAACGGAACCAGATGCCCTCTTGCGCACAGAGGCGCTGGATAAACGCAAACGTTGTCTCGCAATACTGGGTGGTGTACTCGTGCCGCTTGTACTTGTGGCGCAACTGAAACACGAAGTCCACGCCGGCCCGGTAGCCGTAATGGCGCAGCGTATCGGTGATGATCTCTTCGACCGACTGCTTCTGGAACAGCCGGCTCGTGACGCCTCGGTTCAGGTCGGCGAGCGCCGGCTCCAAGCGGACCCGATAGTGCGTCTGATCGGCGGACGTCGAGAACTCATCGAACTCCGTAATGACGCCGTGAACCGTATAGGCGGCCGGCATCTTGCTAAACTGCTCCGCGTTCTCTCCGAACATCGTGCGCAGATAGTTCATGTTCGGGTCGATCGGGGCAACGATGAACTTCGCGGGACGACCCACCACCTGGTCCATCGCGATGCCGGCCACGGGGCTCGTAAACTCGATGTCGTATCGGTAAAGCTCGCTCAGCGCATCCCTGCCCGTGAACTTCAGGACCGAGGTGGGCGCCGGATGCGGCGCCAGCTTCAACTCATAAGCCTGTGTAGGCAGGATCGACGACATGCGAAAACTCCGGGGTGCGGGCGGAAGATATGAACCGCACCGCCGGAGCAGCGAGGGCTCCGGCGGTGAACACAAGGTGCGTGTGGATCAGCTCTTGGCCTTGGGCATCTGCGAAACCAGCGACAGCCCGATATCCATACCCTCCACCTGGAAGTGCGGAATGATGAAGAGCTTGATGCGGAAAAAGCCCGGGTTGTCCTCGATATCCTCGACTGTCACCTTCGCTTCTCGCAGCGGGTGCGACGCCTGCAGCTCGTCACCCGGGTCCTTCATCTCGGTCACGAGCCCCTTGATCCAGCTGTTCAACTCCAGCTCGAGCAGACGGCGGTCCTTGGTCGTGCCGATGTTCTCGCGCTGGATCAGCTTCAGGTAGTGCGCGATGCGCGAGAGCAGGAAGATGTACGGCAAGCGCGCGTTGATGCGGCTGTTGGCCGTCGCCTCCTTCGTCTCGTACAGCGCGGGCTTCTGCGTCGAGCTGGCCGAGAAGAAGCACGCAAAGTCGTGATTCTTGTAGAACGACAGCGGAATGAAGCCCAGATTGGCGAACTCGAATTCGCGCGTCTCGGGAATCAGCACTTCCGTCGGGATCTTCGGCTGCACACCGGTGCCAAGGTCGTACAGGTGAACCGGCAGATCCTCCACCTTGCCGCCTGCCTGCGGGCCGCGAATCTGCACGCACCAGCCGTTGTTCACGAAGCTGCGCACCATGTTGGCCGCGAACGCGAACGACGCATTGACCCACAGATACTTGTCGTGATCGGGGCCCTTCACGGCCTCTTCGTAATTGAAGGCGCGCACCGGCGTCGTATCCTTGCCGTATGGCAGGCGCCCGAGCACCCGCGGCATCGTCAGGCCGACATAGCGCGCATCGTCCGTCTCACGGAAGCTCTTCCACTTGATGTACTCGGCACGGTCGAAGTAGTTGCCGATATCCTGGATAGCCGCCACTTCTTCCATCGATTTCTTGCCGAAGAACGCGGCGCCCACCGAACCGATGAACGGCATGTGGGCCGCCGCCGCAACCTTCGAGATGTTGCGCAGCAGCGCCACATCCATCGGCGAATTCGCGAACTCGAAGTCGCTGACCATCGCGCTAATGGGCTGCCCGCCGGGCGTGTCGTACTCTTCGACGTAGGTCAGGCGATAAAGACCGCTCTGGATGAGTTCCGGCGTGTCCTCGAAATCGCGCTGCAACGCATCCTTCGAAACGTCGAGCACCTCGATTCTGGCGTTCTTGCGGAAGTCCGTGCGCGACACGAGCATCTTCAGCCCGCGCCAACGGCCCTCGAGCGCCTGGAATTCGGGCGTATGCATCACCGCGTCGAGCTGGCGGCTGATTTGCCGGTCCAATTGCCCGATGTAGAAGTCCAGCAGCGACTTGTCGAGCCGGTCCACCGGCCGGCTCTCCTGCGCGATCAGGTTCAGCAGCGCGTCCATGCCGCGCGCCACCCGTTCATCGGCCGAAGCCTCGGATAACGTGTCGTTGTCTCTGAAGGCCTCAAGCGGCCGCGCTTCGGCAACCGCCTTCAGATTGATCTTGTCGCACAACGAAGCGTAAACGCTGTCGCTCTCGCCCATGGTCGGCTGCGCGGAAGTTTCGAGCACAGCGCTCTCGCTGGCGCTGCGCCGGGATTCGTTCTGTTTCATGTTTCTCTCGGTCTCGGTTCGTGTGGCTACCTGGTTGCGGAAAGCGGTCACGGCCATCTTGGGCCGTCCTCGCTTCGGAAGGAGCGGACGCTTCAATGCTCAGCTCCGGTTCCCGCCACCCTCAGGCATGTCCTTCCGGCTGCGTAGCCGCCGTTGCAATCTGCGCGAGCTCGCCCCGCAGCTTCTCCGAAAGCCGCTTGTCTTTCAGAATTTTTTCGAACTCCCGGCGGAAAGTGCCGTTGTCCAACAGGTTCGACTTGAGGTCGCGCAACAGATTGCGCATTGCCAACGCCGCTTGCAGCTCCGGGATCTGCCGGGCAACGTGCTCCGGCTCGAAGTCTTTCATCGAACGGAACGACAGGCTTACCGGCAGCTCGGAACCGTCACCCGCCAGCGTGTTCTCCGTCTCCAGCTTCAGATCCGGCGCGTAGTCGGCCAGCACCGCGTCGAAGTTGTTCTTGTCGATGTTCACCTTCTTGCGCTCGGCAAGCGGCGCCTGTTCGCGGCCCGCGCTGAAATCGCCCGCGACGAGCAGCTTGAGCGGCAACTCGACCTTCTTCTGGGCGCCGCCCGTATGCAAATCCAACGTAATCGAGACGCGACTCTTCGGAATTTCGCGCTGGAAGCTGTCCATTAGTGTTCCTTGTCAAATCAGGAGGAGGGTTCCCGCAGAACCCGCCCGTTTCGATGCCATTCCGCTTCCTGCGCGATTCCTGCGCGCTTCCCGCGCACAAAGCAATACAAGCGGAATGATCGGCGGCATCCGCTGGCGTGTCCTACATTCAATTGATCGACTACAGCGCGTATTAAACATGTTTACCCGATCATCGTCAAAGGCTATGAGATATCGCAATACACCAACAAATTGTCAACCAATGTTAAATGTCAAAATTATCGGACAATGTTACGCAGCATTGTGAATGTCGGATTGATCATCGCCGAGCGGTCGCCTCAAACCACCGCCCATAAAGGCTTTGGCGGATTTTCAAGACGCCAATTTACATCCAGTTACAAAACTTTTTTTGCCCCACTCTGTAAAACGCATTGCGCGCCTCGATCAAGGCGAGGCGCGCCACGCATGGAATTAGACCGTTGCCCGACCATCACCATCTCGAATGAGAACCGAAACGCGGGGGGGTATACGCTCCACTAATCGCGCAATTACAATCGCGGCTCCAATGACCGATAAAAAGACGCAGACCAACCTATGCGGATCGATAAACCGCTATGGCACGAGGGACTGATCCTCGCGCAGCAGCACTTTCAGCAGCAGGATCGATGGATGGGGTTCGCGATGCAGCAGCTCGCGACGTCCACGCTCGCTGCGCCGTGGGGGACGCTTGCCGTCGAGATCGACGAGGAGGCCCTCGCAACAGGGCGCCTGAAGCTGACGCGCTTGAAGCTGCGCTTTCCCGACGGCACGCCGTTCGACACGACGGTGGCCGACGCCTTGCCGCCCACGCGCAATCTGACGCAAGACCTGCCGGCCGATCGGCAAAGCGTCGTGGTCGTGGCCGCGCTGGCGCTATCCGATGCAAACGGCAACAACTGCCGTTTCGACGAAGCCGCGCTCGCGCGGCCGCGCCGTGCCTACCGCGAATTCGTCAAGGTCACGGACTTGAACGGGACGGGCGAAACCGAGATCGCCGCCGAGCGCTACGCGGTCCGGCTGCTGTTCGACTTCGAGCCGCATGCCGATGACACGGTCTGCGCGATCGCGCGCCTCACGCGCGGCACCAGCGGGCAGTTTCAGGTCGATCATCGGTTCGTACCGCCTTGCCTGACGCTCGGTGCACACTCGCTGCACGTCGATCGCATCGGCCGGCTCGCGGACATCCTGCAGGCCAAAAGCCTTGCTCTCGGCGCGCGCCGCAGCGAGCGCATCGAGCAGGTCGCGGAATACGGCGTGGCCGACGTGCAGCTCTTCTGGCTGCTTCACTGCATTCACGCGGCGTGGCCGCAACTTCGCCTCTACGCCGATCATCCGAGCCGCTCGCCCGAATGCTTGTATGAAACGCTCGCCCAACTTGCAAGCGCGCTGATGACGTTCTCGACCCAGTCGCAATTGACGGATCTTCCCGGCTACGATCATGCACGCGCCGACGAGGTATTCGCCAAGCTGGAATCGATGATTCGCGACCTGCTCGACGCGATCATCCCGTCTCGCGTCGTCTCGATCGGGCTCACGCGCAAAAGTGCGACGACGTGGGCCGGTCAATTCGCCGACGAACGCATCGTATCGGATACCGCCGACTGGTATCTATCGGTCAATGCGCCCGTGCCGGCGCTCGAACTCGTGGAGCAGTTCCCCCGGCTGTGCAAGATCGGCGCGCCGGACGATATCGAACACATCGTCAACTCGGCCCTGCTCGGCATCCCGCTCAAAGCGGTTGCGCGCGTGCCCGCCGCCATCCCCGTGCGTCTGGACAATCAGTACTTCGCGCTCGATTCGACGAGCGCGCCCCACGCAAGAATGCTTGCGGCGCGGGCCTGCCAGATCTATCTGCCGGCGTCGGTGCCTGACGCCTCGCTCGAACTCTACGCGGTGCTTCGCGCATGAACGCCCTGACCTCTCATCGGCATGAAACCGCCCTGCTCGAGGCGGGGGGCGCTCGCGCATCGAGCCCGGGCATGCGTGCGCTGCTGCGCGATACGGCATTGCTCGTCACCTCGCTCGCAACGGGCGGCGCACCCGGTGACGGACAAGCGCTGCGCAGTCGCTGCCGAGACCTGATCGAACAGTTCTCACAGGCGCTCGAGCAGCGCGGCTATCCCGACGACGTACGTCGCGAAGCGGTCATCGCACAGTGCGGGCTCCTCGATGAAACGGCGCTCCGGTCCTTGGATCCGGCGTTGCGGGCCGACTGGGAACGCAAGCCATTGCAAGTCGAACGATTCAACCTGCACGACGCGGGCGAGCGTGTGATCGAGCAGCTCGAAGCCAGAATGCGGGACGCCTCCTCTTCCGTGGATCTGCTCGAAGGCTATTCGGCGATTCTCGGCATGGGATTCGTCGGCCGATATGCGCGAGACGGAGAATCGAAACGCACTGCGCTGATCGCTTCACTGAACGCACAGCTCGAAACACGCCGTTCATCGGCCGCGCAGGCGTTCGTCGTCGATCGACCTGGGCGGCGCTTCTCCGATTGGCTCCATCGTCTCTCTCCATGGGCCATCGCGGGCCTCGCGTGCATCGCGGCGGGTGTGCTCTGGGTCGTGTGGGCCACGGCGCTCGACGCACAGGTTGCGCATTTGGCGCTGACCACGGGCGTCCGGCCGTGAAATCGGAGCTGACCGCCGTGCCGGCCACGCCTGTGACATCGCTCGACGACACCCACGCGAGCCTCGGCTATCCATTCAAGTCGATGCTCGCGTTCGCGGCCTTGCTGGCATTCGTGCTGATCTGGGCCGTGTTGCCGCTCGCGCGCACCGCGGCATGGATTCTTACGGCGGGCATCGCGCTCGTCGGCCTCGCGCTGGCAGGGTGGCACATGCGTCAACTGGCGCATGCTCGAAACAGCAATGCGAAGATATTTGCCGCACTGGGGCCGGCAACCGCGGATATTCCCGTCAACCTGCGCACGCGCATGCCGCTCGTCCTCGTAACGGGGGACGGCCTCGGCGCACTGTTCGATCGCGACGGCGAAACGCGGTACGCACATGTCGGCGAAGGCGCGATATGGCTGCGCGTCGATCGTCCCGAGGATCTGCCACGGCTGGCCCTGGCGATCGAGCAGTGGCGCGACGGCCGCGCGCCGGACGGCATCGTCCTGTCGGTCGCGCCCGCGTTGCACACGAGCGCGGACGCGCTCTCGCAGTCGCTGCGTATCGCACGGCAGGCGGCCGCCGATGCCTCGAGCAGACTCGGCGCGAAACTGCCGGCGTACGTGGCGGTATATCAACGGCTCACGGCGGGTCCGGCAGCGCTCTCGACGCCTCAGTGGTACGGCGTGTCGTCGGCTACCCGCATCGCGGACACCGGGCGCTTCGAATGGGCGATTCAGGCCGCCGAGAACGAAGTTCAACGCGCAACCGGCGAGCGCCTCGCAGCTGTCCGCGCAGCCGCACTGGCTTCGGTCGTCGGATGGACGCAACGCGTCGTTATCGGTGCGCTCACCGACCACCCGCAACCCGCCCCGGCGTGGCCGCTGTTCGGTGCCGCCTGGATCGACTGCGGCCCGGCGAGCGGCGCGAATAATCCGTGGCAGCGCGATGTCGAAATGCAAACGGAGGTCATGCGCGCGAATGCAGGCGCCTCCCCACTGCCCTGGCCGCTGCCGCAGCCGCTGATCGAGGCGATGCCTGTTCGCCGCTGGATCTCGCCGCGCATCGCCGCCCTCGCCCATGCCCTGATATTCGTCGCGTTGGCCAGCGCGACGGCCTTCTGGGGTGCGGCACGCAACAACCGAACGCTCGTGGATGGCATCGCCACCGATCTCATGCGCTATTTCGCGATTCCAGCGGCGCGGGACACCGCACGCCGCGACGCACTGAAGACGCTGATGGCCGACCGGGATCTTCTCGACCGCTATGCACGAACCGGTGTTCCCACGCGCCTGTCCTTCGGCATGTACCGCGGCGCGCAACTGATGCCCGTGCTCGACCATGCGATCGCATCGTATGCGCCGCCTCCCGCGCCCCCGGCCGTCGTGACGCTCGACAGCATGTCGCTTTTCGACAGCGGCAAAGCGAAACTCAAACCCGGCTCGACCCGCGCCATGGTGGAGGCGCTCGAAATGATCAAGGCACACCCCGAAAAGCGAATTCTCGTCGCGGGGCACACGGATAACGCCGGCACGCCCGAGAACAACCTGAAACTCTCCATCGCCCGCGCCGGTGCCATACGCGATTGGCTCATCGACGCATCGGGCATTCCGGCCACTCAGTTCGCGATTCAGGGATATGGCGACACACGGCCGATCGCCGGCAATGAGACCGCGGACGGACGGGCGAGAAACCGGCGCGTGGAGATCACGCTGATCCCCGACGAAGCGAACAATCGTTTGCCGGTCGAAACGGATTCGTCGCGCGAAAACGCCCCATCCGAGCGCATCGCGCATTAGATATCACGTTCAGCCCCGAAGCAGGCGCTTCGGGATCGTTACGCCCGGGGGTGGCTCCGGGCAATTGTCGCAGCACGAAAATGGAGTGAAACATGGCAATTCCGGCCTATATGTGGCTCAAGGACGATGGCGGCGCCGACATCAAAGGTTCGGTGACGGTCCAGGATCGCGAAGGTAGTGTCGAATTGGTCGCATTCGATCACGGCGTACACATTCCGACCGACGGCAACACCGGCAAATTGACCGGCACGCGCGTGCACCAGCCGATCACCTTGACGAAGGAAACGGACGCGTCCACGCCGTACCTTTACAAGGCCGTGACGAGCGGCCAGACGCTGAAATCGGTCGAGATCAAGTGGTACAAGATCGACGACGCCGGCAAGGAAAAAGAGTACTTCAACACCAAACTCGACAACGTCAAGGTTGTCGCCGTCCGCCCGAAGATGCTCGACATCAAGAATCCCGAATACGAGCGGCACAACCATCTCGAAGACGTCGAGCTGCGTTACGAGACGATCACATGGTCATACAAGGACGGCAACATCATCCACAAGGATACGTGGAACGAGCGTTCGTAAGCGACCCGCACGCGCGGTGAGATCGGCCTGCCGCCACTGACCGCTTCGCCAGCCCGCCAGCGGGCTGGTCCTTCTACTCCGGGCGCGCCGCATCGCCGATCGCCGGCTGCGCCCTTTCGTGATCGATCGCCATGACACCCCGAGACACGCCCGATCTGCTCCGCCAGCTCAACCCCTATTGCGCAAAGGCGCTCGAAGCGTCCGCGGGCCTGTGTCAGGCCCGGCTCGCGGACGAGATTACCGTCGAGCACTGGCTGATAAAGCTGATCGAGGCCGGCGACGGCGATATTCCTGCCATCCTCCGGCACTACGGGATCGATATCGATGCCGTGTGGGAGGCCCTGCTCGCCTCGATCGCGCAGGCGCCTCGCACACTGCGCGGCAAGCCCGCGCTCTCGCCGCAGCTCGCCACGGTGTTACGGGACGCATGGCTTCATGCCACCTCCGAAAGCGACGATGCACCGATCCGTTCCGGTAATTTGCTACAGGCAATCGTCGGCGCCCCCTACGTACTGCGCGCGCGCGACGCCTGGCCGCTGCTGTCGATCAGCGGTGCACAGATTCAGCGGCTCCTCCCGCGGCTCGGTCCGCGATCGTGCGAAAACGCACTTGATGAGGAGGCCAGCGAGCCCGATGCGCGTAAGAGCGGCGGCGCCCCCAATGCGGGCACCGGCGAAGCCCCAGGCGCGGCAGCGAGCAACGCGATCGGGCGCGACACGGCAACGGGCGAGCCGCCACGGCGCGAGCGCACGGCCGACGGCGATGCCCTCGCACGTTTTGCCATCGACCTGACCGGCAAGGCGCACGAAGGCCGCATCGATCCCGTGTTCGGCCGCGACAGGGAGATTCAGCAGGTCATCGACGTCCTCGCACGCCGGCGCAAGAACAACCCGATCCTCGTTGGCGAGCCCGGGGTCGGCAAGACCGCACTCGTGGAAGGCCTGGCCCTGCGCGTGGCGGAAGGCAGCGTACCGAACGCGATTCGCGACGTGCGCATCCTCACGCTTGATCTCGGCTTGCTGCAGGCGGGCGCTGGCGTGAAGGGGGAATTCGAGCAACGGCTCAAGAACGTCATTGACGAAGTGCAAGCCTCACCGGTGCCCATCCTGCTTTTTATCGACGAAGCGCACACGCTCATCGGCGCGGGCAACGCCGCCGGCGGCGCGGATGCCGCGAACCTGCTCAAGCCGGCGCTCGCGCGCGGCGAACTGCGCACGATCGCCGCCACGACATGGTCCGAGTACAAGGAGTTCTTCGAGCGCGATGCCGCACTCGAGCGGCGCTTTCAGATCATCAAGGTCGACGAGCCTGACGACGAGGCCGCCTGTCTGATGCTGCGCGGCCTCAAGACACGCTATGCGGCGTATCACCGGGTGCATATCCTCGACGAGGCGATCGTCGCCGCCGTGAAGCTTTCGCGCCGCTATATCCCCGCGCGGCAGCTCCCGGACAAGGCAGTGGATCTCATCGACACGGCCGCCGCGCGCGTGCGCATCGGACTCGAGTCTCCACCCGCCGAGCTGCAGCGGGCACGGGCAACCGTCAGTGCCCTGGAGCTCGAGCTCGCCACGCTTGCCGACGATGCGCAAGCAGGCATCGAGGGCACACCTGCGCGCCGCGACGCGCTCGACGCCGCGCTTGCCAACGCGCGAGCGGAGCGGGCGGCACTCGATGAGCGCTATGCGAGAGAGCTCGATCTGGTTCGAACGCTGCACGAACGACGCGAGGCACCACCGAACGAACGAGACGACGCATTGTTCGACCAGGCGCGAAAGGCACTCGCCAGCGCCCAGGGTAAGGCTCCGCTCGTGTTCGCCGACGTCGACGCACAGGCGATCGCCCGCGTGGTGGCCGAGTGGACCGGTGTGCCCGCCGGCAACCTCGTCGACGACGAGCTTCAGCGCTTGCTGACGCTGGAGGTTCAGCTCGCGCAGCGCGTGGTGGCGCAGGACGATGCATTGGGGGCGCTGGCGCAAGGCCTGCGCACCGCGAAGGCGGGGCTCCGGAGCGAGCATGCGCCGCTCGGCGTCTTTCTGCTCGCGGGACCGTCCGGCGTCGGCAAGACCGAGACGGCACTCGCACTGGCCGATATTCTGTTCGGCGGCAATGCGGCGCTTACCACGATCAATATGTCGGAGTACCAGGAGGCACACTCGGTATCGCAGTTGAAGGGCTCGCCCCCGGGCTACGTGGGATATGGGCGCGGCGGCATTCTGACCGAGGCGGTACGCCAGCGGCCTTATAGCGTGGTGCTGCTCGACGAAGTGGAAAAAGCCCACCGTGACGTGCTCGACATGTTCTATCAGGTATTCGACCGTGGCACGATGCGCGACGGGGAGGGCCGCGAGATCGATTTCCGCCATTGCGTCATCCTCATGACGGCGAACCTGGGTAGCGCACAGATCGACGACGCAACGGCCGCCCACCCGGAGGTTTCACACGCTGAACTGCTCGAAGCCATTCATCCGCAGCTGGTCGCCCATTTCCAGCCAGCACTGCTCGCCCGCTTTCAGACCCTCGTCTACCGGCCGCTCGACGTGCCTGCGCTCGGCGCCATCGTGCGCCTGAAACTGTCGAAAATTGCGGATCGCCTGCGACGTCAGCACGATATCGCGCTGACGTGCGAGGAGTCCTTGATCGAGGCCATGGCCGAGCTTTGCCTCGCGCGGGAATCGGGCGCTCGCAACGTCGATGCGTTTCTCGATCAGCGCATCCTGCCAACCGTGTCGCGAGAACTGTTGGCACGCATGGCAGCGGGTGCCGCGCCGGCGGAGATCGCGCTTTCGAGCACGGCGGAGGGCAGCCTCGTACTCGATTTCGTCGATCGCAACGAAGGGGACGCCGGCCGAATCGCCTCGGCGCCGGCCACAGCCTGAGGGGAGACGTACCGTGCAGGCAGGCCCCTCCCTTTACGACATGCTGCTAGGCCATATAGACGGCGAGCCGCTCGCCAACTACGACGACGGGACACTCGAATGCATGAGCATTCGGCGCAATGTCCAACGCATCCTCGACACGCGAGCCGGTTCGCTCAAGCATCTTCCCGATTACGGCCTGCCCGATTTGACGAACATCTATAAGGCCCTGCCCTCATCCGCCCACATATTGAAGCAGCAAATGGAAGCCACGCTGTTGAAATACGAACCGCGCATCCGGGCCATCGACGTCGAGATTCTCGAAAACGACAATCCGGGCGTGCTTGTCAGCTTCGAGATGACGTGTCATCTCAAGAAAGCCGGGCTCGTCCGGTTCGGCACATATTTCGAGCCACCCGGGCGCATGCGCATCCAACAGCGCATGGCGGCGCGGCGCTGACGCGCGCCGCCGAATTCGACCATGCCGCATGCCTCTGCGGCTCAGCGCTTCAAGCCTGCGACCGGTTTTTCGACGCCCCGATACATCGCATAGCTGAAGAGGAAGGTCAAACCGAACACGAGCGGCGCATACGCTGCCTGTTGCGTCAGGCCAATTACCGGCGGCGCGATCTTGCGGAGCGCCAACATGACATCGGAGTGAAGGACGTAGATGCAGTACGTCAGCGTACCGCCGAGTTGCGTCCAGCGAACGAACCATGCCATGCGCCCCTCGACCTTGCAGGACTCCCACAATCCGATGGTGAGGAGCGTCCCCGCGACAACCAGTGGTGGCACATACACGAGGTACCGTGCAAACCGCGTTCCGTAAAACGCCATGTAGGAGGCCAGCAGCGTTTGCGCGAGCAGCATCAAGCCAAGCACCATCGAGCCGGCGGAGAGCATTCCCGGCGCCCTTTTGCCCGTGTTCATCCGCAGTTTGGCGAAGAACATTCCTGCCACGAACAGAAACAGATTCGCGCCGATCGGATTGTAGATGTACTTCAGCATCCGCAGCAGATCCCAATCCATTCTGCGCGCCAGCCAAATGTTAACCACAGAACCGATTGCGATCACGAGTGCGAGCATCCAATATCGCGCCCCCCACTTTCGATCGACCCAGTTGATCGCCAATGCAATCAGCGGCGCGAGCAGGTAGAACTGGAACTCCGTGCTGACAGACCAGAGCGCCCCAATAATGTTGATCGGCATGTGGCCGCTATAGTCCATCAGCAGCACCTGGGCCGGCATCCACAAATTGGCACGCTGAAAGGTCTGGGGATACACAAAGACCATTACGACGAACAACGCGAACGCGTAAACGGGCCAGATTCGAAGCGCCCGATTCCAGAGAAAATCAGCCACGCCGAATTCATCGAGCGCATACCGCCCCGAGAAGAATCCTTTGCCCATCAAGTACCCTGAGAGCACGAAGAACATCCAAACGCCGGCCCACGGCGCTGACATCAGCAGCCGCTCGATGAAATGCGGATGCACCGCAGGCCCCGACGGCGGAGCGAACACGACGCCAAAATAATGCCCGAACATCACCACCATGCAGGCAATGAATCGCAGGCTCAGCAGAGGATCCGGCCCAGCCGATGCAAGGGCGTGGCGGACTGAAACACGCCCCGCATAGCACCATACCCAGACAGCGACAAGGCTGGCAGGTATCGCATCTGCGATGACGATATAAGCCCACCGCTCCGAATTGCTTGCCATCCCGGTCGTGTAATCGACCAAAAAAGACTTCGGGATGACAAAGATCAAGGAAAACGCAAAAAATAGCCCTAATGTGCGGCGTGAGATTGCCGCAGTGACCCCGTTCTTATTCATTTGTGCCCGCTCTATCGTTATTAACCCCTTGGCGCCGGCATTATCCTCCGTCCGCGAATATTTTGTAAGGATTTCCCTACATCGCTGGCCGTAGCAGGTGCAAGGGCCGATGTTGCACCGTGGTGCGGCAGCCGCGGCGCCCGCGCTCAGACATCGGCCGAACAGGCTCAACTGCAAGCCACCAATCGGCCGGCGACGAATCCCGGCGCGTACATCGCGATCACCTGCCACCGAATGCCGAGACTCGACGACGCCGGCGACAGTCCACAGCGCTGCATGGCCAACGGTGCGACTCCCCCTTCTCAATCGGCGCGCGCTGGCGATGTGCCGGGTCGGTCATTTAACCGATACCGCCGCGTCGCCCTGCATGCGACTCTGGTTCCCGGTCCAGGATCGCGGCACGTAACGGTTGGAACGGTCGGCCACGGACCATCGTTCGATGCGGGCGGCCGTCAGCCGCGGGCGCGCCGGGTTTGCGCGCCGCCCGCAGTCAGGCCAAACCCTTTTCGCCACCGTCAACAGCGAGGTTGCCTTGCATCAAGCACCGATACATCCCCTGTGGGTGCGTGTCAGCCACTGGATCAATGCGGCTTCGATCGTGCTCATGTGCCTGAGCGGTTGGCAGGTGTACGAAGCGTCGCCGATTTTTCAGGCCATCCGGTTTCCGGCCTCCATCACGCTGGGTGGCTGGCTCGGTGGCGCACTGCTTTGGCATTTCGCGGTCATGTGGATATTGGCCGCGAACTTCGTCGTCTACCTTGCCCTCGGCATTTTCACGGGACGCCTGCGCACGCGACTCTTTCCCATCGGCATTCGCGCGATTGCCACCGACCTCGCGGCCGCGCTGCGCGGCAGGCTCGCCCACGGCGATCCGGGCCAATACAACGCGGCGCAGAAGCTGGCTTACCTCGCCGTGATCGCCGACATCGTGCTCGCGGTGCTGTCAGGCCTGGCGATCTGGAAGCCGGTTCAGCTCCCGCTCCTGCGAATGCTGATGGGGGGCTTCGACACCGCCCGCATTATTCACTTTGCTGCGATGAGCGTCCTCGTCGCCTTTCTCGCGATACACGTCGCAATGGTTGCCCTGGTGCCGCGATCGCTACTCACCATGATCCGGGGCCGTTGATCGACATGACTTCGAAAAAATCCGAACACCCGCTCGATGCCGCCTCGCTCATCCGGGATGCGCAAAAAGAGCTGCCGTCGTCCGCTCGCCGCTTGTTCGGCAAACGAATTCTGACGCTGGGAGGACTGGCGCTGTTGTCGGGCTGCGATTTGACGAACGACAGATCGGTCAACGCCGCACTGCGAAAAATGTCTTCGCTCAACGATGCGGCGCAAGCCCTGATGTTCGATCCGCGCAATCTGGCGCCAACCTATCCGGAATCGATGATCACTCGTCCATTCCCGTTCAATGCCTTTTATGACATTGACGAAGTGCCGGACGTCGACGCGCGAACTTATCGTCTCGAACTCGGCGGTCTGATCAAAGGCAAGCGCGTTTGGACACTTGACGAGCTGCGGGCGATGCCGCAGCGCAGCCAGGTGACGCGGCATATCTGCATCGAGGGTTGGAGCGCGATCGGCAAGTGGGGCGGCGTTCGGTTCTCCGACCTTCTACTGCGGGCCGGCGCCGACACCACCGCAAAATACGTCGCGCTGCACTGCGCCGACAACTACTGGACGAGCATCGACATGCCGACTGCATTGCATGCGCAGACACTGCTCACGCTGACCTATGACGGCCATATCCTGCCCGCGAAGTACGGTTTCCCCATGAAACTTCGCATTCCCACGAAGCTCGGCTACAAAAACCCGAAGCATATCGTCGCCATCACCGTCACCAACGAATTTCCCGGCGGCTATTGGGAAAACCAGGGTTACAACTGGTTCGGCGGGTCCTGAACCGCAAGCCGCGCACGGCTGTCATTTCAATTAATCCACTCATTCGATGGAGCAATAATGTCCCAACGTTTCAAGCTCGCGGCCTCCTTTGTCGCGCTCGCCCTCGCCGGCACAGCATTCGCTCAATCTCCCGCGGAGAAGCCCCAGCGCATTCGTGGCGAAATCGTGTCGTTCGCCGGCAGCACGCTGAAAGTGCATCGGCGCAGCGGCGACACCGTGACGATCGACATGAAGGAGTCATCCGGTATCAACGCCGTGAAGGCGATCCAGCTGTCCGATATCAAACCGGGCTCGTATGTCGGCGCGGCGGCCATGCCCGGCCCCGACGGCAAGCTGACCGCAAAGGAAGTGGTGGTATTTCCGGAAGCCGCTCGCGGTACGGGCGAAGGCCACTATGCGTGGGATCTGGGCGCGAACAGCACGATGACGAATGCCGACGTGGATACGGTCGTGCAAAGCACGAGCGGGCGCGATCTCAAACTTTCGTACAAGGGCGGCAGCAACAGCATCATGGTGCCGGCCGGCGCTCCGGTCGTCACGCTTGTTCCAGCAACCCGCGCCGAATTGACCGCGGGCAAGAAGGTGTTCGTCGTGGCAACACCGAAGGCTCCCGGCACCTATGACGGCCGACTCGTCGTGGTCGAAAAAGACGGCGTTGCGCCGCCGATGTAAATTCGGGATATCGAGTCGGCACCTCGAGATTGCCGACTCGAGGAAAGCGGATCGACGGCAGCCTCCGGCGCCGCGTAGTCGATATGGCCGCTCGGACTTCCGGGCCGGCCCAATGCCGATGGGTGCCCGCCCGGGGACAAGCCTCAGGCGGGACGCAGATGCGGACGAAGCGCGAGCGCCAGGGGAAAGATGGCGAGCGCGGTGAACGCGGTTGCCATCGTGGCGCCGAGTACGCCGATTCCATCCCCCAGGATCCCGTAAGCAACCGGAGACAGTGCACCCGAAGCGATGGTGCCCGTATAGAAGAGCGCAAATGCCCGCTCCGTACGCTCGACGGAAGTCAGCTCGGGCACCGTTCCGTAGAGAACGGACGACGTACCGTTGAGCATGAGGCCGAGCAACGGCAGCACGATCACAGCGGGCGCCAGGGGCAGGTACATCACGGCAAAAATCAACGCCGCCGTGCCGCCTTCCGTTGCGAGCACGGTTCCCGTCACGCCCGCGCGCGTACCGAGCCAACCACAAACGAACTTGCCGGCGGCGCCGCCGATGAAGACGAGCGCGAGCGCCGTGCCCATCATCGGTTGCGAGATCCCTTTCGTCTTCAACAGAAATGGCAGGAAGGTCAACAACCCCATACGCACAGCCGTGTCGAGCACGCCGATCGTAAACAGCAGCGAGAATCCCGCTCGCGAGCCGCGCGCGGGCCGGCTCGATCGCTCCTCGACGGACGGCGCGTCTCTCGATACCGATGGGAGAAAAAGTGCAATCACCGCCGCGACCACGACGCCCGCGGCCGACACGGCCCAGAGCGCATGGCGCCACGCCATCACGATCATCAGCAGCGAGAGCGCCGCCGGAAACACGGATTTTCCGAGGTCGCCCGCGAAGTTGTAGATGCCGAGCGGCCCCCGGGCCTCGCGCCCATACGCGCGCGCGACGGCGCCTGAAGCCAGCGGATGTTGCGTGCTTGAACCGCACCCGGAAATGGCGAGCCCGGCGCCCAGGCCCAGCAGGGTCCCCGACATACCCGCGACGACATAGCCCAGCGCGGCCAGGAACGTGCCGAACGCGAGCGTCGCACGCGTGCCCCATCGGTGGGCGAGGCGCCCGGCAGGCATCTGCAGCGTTGCCATCGTGCCCGCATACACTCCGCGCAACACAGCCAGGGCACCGAAATCGAGTCCGAAATCCGCCTGCCAAACAGGAAGCAAGGCGTAGATCATGTCGGTGTACCCGTCGTGCAGCGCGTGCGCGATGCATGAAAGCCACAATACGCGCCTGCGTGAAACGGAGGCCAGCCGATCCGGCCTGCCGTCCGCGCGCGTCGTTGGCGAGGAGAAGGAAAAAAGTCTCATGATCAGGCCGAATCGCACAAGCGCGGGGCTTGGCGACAGCTCGAGCGTTCGTTGCGGGATGCCCGTAGTCTAGGTTCGTCCCGAACGTGTTACAACCGACGTAAAATCGAGCGAGACGTGAGAAAAAGTCACCCATGACCATGGACACCACGAACACCGCGGGCAAACGCACAGGCAAGGACGCGGAAAGGTTGCCGCCATTAAACGCGCTGCGGCACTTCGAGGCCGTCGCCCGCCTGGGCAGTTTCGCGGCCGCGGCGAGTGATCTGCACGTCACGCACTGGGCCGTCGGCAAACAAATCCGATTGCTCGAAGACTGGTTCGGCGTTCCGCTCTTCGAGCGGCGCTCACGCGGCGTCGTCCCTACCGACGAAGGCGCGGCCCTGCTCGATGACGTCAAAGGTGCATTTTCGCGGCTGAGCAGTTCGGCCACCCGTCTGCGGCACGAGTCCGTTGCCCGTCGCATTACAGGCGTCGTGCGCGTGAATGCACTGGCGAGCTTCGCTTTGTGCTGGCTGATACCGCGTCTGTCCGATTTCCACGCTCGTTACCCCGACATCGACGTGCGGCTCTCCACGACCTCGCGCAAGCTGCGCTACGTCGGAGAGGCATTCGACGTGGGCGTGCGCTCGGGGCCCGAGAACGCGGCGGGCCTCGCGTCGACGACGCTGATGCCCGACTTGCGCCTGCCCGCCTGCAGTCCGGCCTTGCTGCTGAGCCACCCGATCAGGACCGTCGCCGATTTGCGAGATCACACGCTCCTTCACTCCACGAGCACGCGCACAGCATGGTCGGATTGGCTGCGGGAGGCCGGTGCGCCAAGACTGCAAGGCGCCCGCCACCTCGACTTCGATCACGTCTTTCTCCAATTGGGCGCGGCGGCCGAGGGCCTCGGCGTGACGTTGGCATCGCTGCCGTTGATCGAACGCGAGATCGCAACAGGACGTCTCGTATGCCCCCTGTCCGAGCCGGCGTGGCACGCCCCCGATTACACGCTGGTTGTGAATACCGATCGCGCGGACGACGACGCGGTCATCGCATTCAAAACGTGGATCATGGCGGCAGCGGGAAATCCGGGGCGTTGACGCTCAAAGCAGCCCCATCGACGACGCCTTGAGCGTCGCCGCCGCCCGCGTGGTGCATTCGAGCTTGCGGAACACGCTCTCGACATGCGTGCGCACCGTGCTCGGACTCAGCGCCAACTGCCGCGCGGCCTCCTTGTTGCTCGCACCGCGCGAGATGACGCGCAGCACGTCGATCTCGCGTGCCGACAGGTGCGGACCTTGCGGCGCGCGCTTGACCGCCCGCCTGGCGACGGGCGCCTCCTCCACGAGCAGCGCCTCGACCGCCTCCACGCTCAGCCTGCCGTCCGCCGCCTCCGAGCGCAGGGTTTGTGCGGCAGCGCCGGCGGATAGCGCCGCGCGCCAAGGCCGCGGCGAGCGCAACGCGATCCATGCCACCGATGCGGCGAGCACGCGCGCTTCCAGCGTCAACGCCCGAGCGTCCGCGCCGCGGAAATATCCCGAACCGTCTTGCCGTTCGTAGGCATACGACGCCAGTTCGGCTGCCTCTCCGAGCGCGCCCGTCTGCCTGCCTGCCCGCGCCGCCCAATACGGCGCAAGCCGCACCTTCTCCCAGGCGCTGGCAGGCAGCGGGGTGGGCAGGTTCCATACATCGTTCGGCACGGCGGCACGGCCGATGCCGTGGATCAATCCGGCTCGATAAACGCGCGCTTGCGCCGCCTCATCGGCCGCGAGCCGTGCGCAGCACGCGGCAGCCGTTGCGGCAACGTTGCGCGAAAAGCCCGTCATCCACGGCAATTTCAGATCGATCACGTCGGCTATCAATTCGGCCGAGGTGGTGCCGCGCATATCCGGCGTGGTCAGCGCGGCATCGAAATCCGCAAGCGAGACCCGCTCGAGATCCGCGAGCCAGCCCGCTGCATGGTGGGTGGCGGCCTCGACGAGCGGCGCCGGGTATCGCACGCCTGCACGTTGCCCGATCAGCGCGAGCGCGCCCTCGACGCCATACGCGCGGCTGAAAATCTCCAGGTCGCCCGCAAGCGCAACGACGAATACAGGCATCGGCACCTTGTCGCGCGCAACGCGCGCGGGCAGGCCCGTACCGTCCCACGTTTCGAAAATGTGGCGCAGCGCGATTTCGGTAACGGTCGAAAGGCCGAGCATGCGCGCGACCTCGCCCGACACCTCGCAATGGATTTGCGCGAGCGGTCTCATGACGGCGCCGGTACCGCCCAACGCTTCCAGCGGCTCGGCCCAGCCTGGCCGGCCTTCGAGCATCGCCACACGGACCGCGATGTCGTCGCCAAACACCTGCGCGAAACCCTCGGCGTTCGCGGTGCAGCCGGACCAGCGCAGCAGCGACACCTCGCGAACCGTATCGCGAGCCTCTGCATCGAGCCCCGCCGCATGCGCGAGACGCGCAGCCAGCCATCCGGTGCGCAACGAATGGTCGGTGGGCTGCCCCATGCTGAGATCCCCGATGAACGCGAGCGCTCTCACGGAATCGAATACGCGCAGCGCGGTCGGGCCTGAATCGACGTCGAACATCGGTATTGAGTGCGGAAACTAGCGAGGCGCGGGCCCTCATCATATGCGACGCACCTTACAGACGCACGCGCGTCGCACGAAGCGTTTCGCAGGTTTCACTATCCAACTCTTATATAAGATATAAGACATTTGACGTTAGGCGCCGCTGCGATTAGAATCGCGAACGAAGCAGTGCCCAGGAAGCGCCTCGGAGACGCTTGAAAAAGTCTTCCCCTGAAACGCCAAATCAGCAGGTCCCCCATGCTTGAAAAATTTCGTGCTCACGCGGCCGAACGCGCCGCACTCGGTATTCCCCCCCTGCCGCTGACGGCCCAGCAAACCGCCGAGCTGGTTGAACTGCTGGTGAACCCGCCTGCCGGCGAAGAGCAGACCCTGGTCGATCTGATTACTCACCGCGTGCCTGCCGGCGTGGACGAAGCCGCCCGCGTGAAGGCGGGTTTCCTGGCCGCCGTGGCGAAAGGCGAGACGGCTTGCGCGCTGATCTCGCGCGAGCGTGCCACCGAGCTGCTCGGCACGATGCTGGGCGGCTACAACATCCAGCCGCTGATCGAACTGCTGTCCGACGCTCAAGTGGGCGCGGTGGCTGCGGACGCGCTCAAAAAGACGCTCCTCATGTTCGACCAGTTCCATGACGTCAAGGAACTGGCCGAGAAGGGCAACGCACACGCCAAGGCCGTGATGCAAAGCTGGGCCGACGCCGAATGGTTCACGAGCCGCCCGGAAGTGCCGCAAAGCCTGACTGTCACCGTCTTCAAGGTGACGGGCGAAACGAACACCGACGATCTCTCGCCGGCGCCGGACGCCACCACCCGCCCGGATATTCCGATGCACGCATTGGCGATGCTGAAGAACGCCCGCCCCGGTATCGTTCCGGAAGAGGACGGCAAGCGCGGCCCGGTCAAGTTCATCGAGTCGCTGAAGGAAAAGGGCCATCTGGTCGCCTACGTGGGCGACGTGGTCGGCACCGGCTCCTCGCGCAAATCGGCCACCAATTCGGTGCTGTGGTTCACGGGCGAAGACATCCCTTACGTTCCGAACAAGCGCTTCGGCGGCGTGTGCCTGGGCGGCAAGATCGCCCCGATCTTCTACAACACGATGGAAGACGCCGGCGCGCTGCCGATCGAACTCGACGTATCGAAGATGGAAATGGGGGATGTGGTCGAACTGCGCCCCTACGAAGGCAAGGCCTTCAAGAACGGCGAAGTGATTGCCGAGTTCCAGGTCAAGTCCGAGGTGCTGTTCGACGAAGTGCGCGCCGGCGGCCGCATTCCGCTGATCATCGGCCGCGGGTTGACCGCCAAGGCGCGCGAAGCGCTGGGCCTGCCGCCGTCGACGCTGTTCCGCCTGCCGCATCAGCCGGCCGATAGCGGCAAGGGTTTCTCGCTGGCCCAGAAGATGGTCGGCCGCGCCTGCGGTCTGCCGGAAGGCCAAGGCGTGCGGCCGGGCACGTACTGCGAACCGAAGATGACCTCGGTGGGCTCGCAGGACACCACGGGCCCGATGACCCGCGACGAACTGAAGGATCTGGCGTGCCTGGGCTTCTCGGCCGACCTCGTCATGCAGTCGTTCTGCCACACGGCCGCTTATCCGAAGCCCGTGGACGTGAAGACCCACCAGACGCTACCGAACTTCATCAGCACGCGCGGCGGCATCGCGCTGCGCCCGGGCGACGGCGTGATCCACTCGTGGCTGAACCGCATGCTGCTGCCCGACACCGTGGGCACGGGCGGCGATTCGCACACCCGCTTCCCGATCGGCATCAGCTTCCCCGCCGGCTCGGGCCTCGTCGCCTTTGCGGCCGCCACCGGCACGATGCCGCTGGACATGCCGGAATCGGTGCTCGTGCGCTTCAAGGGAAAGATGCAACCCGGCGTGACGCTGCGCGACCTCGTCAACGCGATTCCGCTGTACGCGATCAAGCAAGGCTTGCTGACGGTTGCCAAACAAGGCAAGAAGAACGTCTTTTCGGGCCGCATTCTCGAAATCGAAGGCCTGCCCGATCTGAAGGTCGAGCAAGCGTTCGAACTGTCGGATGCCTCCGCCGAGCGCTCGGCCGCCGGCTGCACGGTGCGCCTGAACAAGGAGCCGATCATCGAATATCTCAACAGCAACGTCACGCTGCTGAAGTGGATGATCGCCCAGGGCTACCAGGATCCGCGCAGCCTGCAGCGTCGCATCGCGGCGATGGAGCAGTGGCTGGCCGACCCGAAATTGCTCTCGCCGGATGCCGACGCCGATTACGCCGCCGTCATCGAGATCGATCTGGCCGACGTCCATGAGCCGATCGTGGCCTGCCCGAATGATCCGGACGACGTGAAAACGCTGTCGGACGTGGCGGGCGCCAAGATCGACGAAGTGTTCATCGGCTCGTGCATGACGAACATCGGCCACTTCCGTGCCGCATCGAAGCTGCTCGAAGGCAAGCGCGACATCCCCGTCAAGCTGTGGGTGGCCCCGCCGACCAAGATGGACCAGAAGCAACTCACGGAAGAAGGGCACTACGGCGTGTTCGGCACGGCCGGCGCCCGCACCGAAATGCCGGGCTGCTCGCTGTGCATGGGCAATCAGGCCCAGGTGCGCGAAGGCGCAACCGTCATGTCGACCTCGACCCGCAACTTCCCGAACCGCCTGGGCAAGAACACGAACGTGTACCTCGGTTCGGCGGAATTGGCTGCGATCTGCTCGCGTCTGGGCAAGATCCCGACCAAGGAGGAGTACATGGCCGACATCGGCGTGATCAATGCCAACGGCGACAAGATCTACAAGTACATGAACTTCGACCAGATCGCAGACTTCAAGGAAGTGGCCGACACGGTGACGATGTAAGCGTGCTGTCGGACTACGGCGGGTCGTTTGCGTCGTAGCTGTCCGCGCCATGAATAGCGCCGCAGGTCGAATGCCTGCGGCGCTATTTTTTTGGGCGCGTGGTGGATTACCGCATACCTCCGCTCGCGACGATGTGCTCTCCCGTCAGCCACCGCGCATCGTCCGACTTTGGCTTCGGAACATTTCGGCCACAAACGATCTTTTCTGTGTGGTTGTAAAGTCAAACTTGTTAATCGGCTCACCTGGGTCATCGAATTTCTGGAACGATTACCCAGGCAAACGATCGTCACCGCGACGAAGCACTGCCGCCAAGGACCGAACGCACGGGCGGGTCCACGCACCGCGCGCAGGAGGCGACGTTGCCCGCGCTGGCGAAACCGCTGGCGAAACGTTGGATGCCCCCGGTTTCCAGCACGATCACGGTGGCAAGCGTCTGGCCGATGCCGGGCACCGTGGTCAGAAGAGCGTAGTGCGTGTTTGACGCGACCTTTTCCTGAAGACGCTTTTCCACAATGGCGATCTGTGGTCTCTTCCACAAAGATAGCGGAATGCCCGGCAAGCCTTGTGTGGCGGAAGGCAGCCGGAGTCGAACCGACCCGGGAGCGGCTGGCGCCCCCAACCGGGTTTGAAGCCCGGCCGCACCACCGGATGCGGATGCCTTCCTTCGAGCACGGCATCCGCGATGCGGCGCCGTGCGATCGAGTATAGCGGGCGCACGCGCGACCGCAACCGGCATCGGCAGCCCAACGCATCGGGCTATACCCGTCGCACGCAGCCGAGCCAGGCCGCTCAATACAGCGTGAAATCCTCATTGCGCTCGGGGATGGCCGCGAGGAACGGCAACAATCGCTCCATTACATGAAGGCATCCGCCGACAACGCCCCCGATCGGCCGGCGTACCGCGAAACCGCGCGTGGTTCCCCGGCGCCTCGGACTCGCCTGCACGCCCACGTGTCGCCCAGCGCCTCGGCATACGGCACGGCGCGCATCGGTCGGGGTCATCGCCGCGCTCCTTCGTCATGTCCAGGAGGCACAATCCGCGCTGCCGCGCCGCTCGGCACGAGCCCGGCAAATACCGTGTCGATCGTCGTCTCGCCGAACCGTCGCTCGCTCAAGCCCGGCTCCACATCGATTCTCCCGGCGTTATGAGCGTCATAAAGCTCGACGATGAGCCGGACATAGGCAGGACTCATCCCGGCGCTCAGAAGTGTCCGCTCCCACTCGCCTCGCGGCAATTCGATCGCCTCGATATCGCGACCGCTCGCGCGGCTCAGTGCCTGCGCCACCTCGCATACGTCAATGCGCCGCTCGCCTTCCACACTCACGATTCGCCTTTGCGACCCGCTCTCGCTGTCGAGCAGGAGCGCCGCGGCCACGCCCCCGACGTCGCTCGCCGCCACGGTCGGGAAGTGCTTGCTCACCGGATGGTGAAAGCTCGGCAGCGTTCCGGTCGCCAATGCAGCGGGTATCACTCGCGCCCAGTTATGCATGTGTTCCGCCGAACGTAGCATGGACGAGCGGGATGCAAGATCGCGCCACTGTTCTTCCATCTCGTGGAAGAGCGTCGTGATTCCCGTCCCGCTCGGCACTTCGGCGCCGTAATCCGAAAGCGCCAGCAGGACTGGCGGTGGCGCGGCCCGCAGCGCCGCCGAAACCGCATCGATGGTCCGCCGCATCGTCTCCTCGGGCTGCGGATCATCGCGCGGGACCGGACACAAGATCTGCACCGCCCGCGCCCCAGCCATTGCGCGCGCAATCTCCACGCTGCGGCTCATGTCCGCATAAGCGACCTCGCAACCGAGCCGCTCGAACGGCCGCGCGCACCGCTCGTCGCGCAACACCGCTCGAACAGGCACTCCCGCGCGCCGCAGCGCCTCGACCGTTGCGCGGCCCACGTTGCCCGATGCACCAAAGATCACATACACGGTCCGTTACCTCGCAAACGCTCGATTGAATGGCCCCCATGCTAGCGACGAGCGAAGACACCGGCGCTCACGAACGGATGCAAATTCACAAAAACGGATGATGGACCGGCCACCCGAAACCGGCGCAAGGCGAAGCCAGCAAAATGTGCGAAAAGCCTGCACAATCGGGGCATTCGAGCGTCCTCCTTCGCCGGGGCGGTTCGACCGCCCACCTACTCAGCGGAACACGCGTCATGAGCACGATTGCACAAGCCACGATTCCAACGCCGACATCCCGCCACGCGCTGCGTTCGAGCGTCGGCCTGGGCTGGGAAGGTTTCGGCGCCGAATTGCTCGCGTTCCCGGCAGGGGTCTATCAGGTGCCGGCAAGCCGTGCGCATCGCGTCGCCTTTCATGTCGGCCCGCCCGTCAAGGCACGCTGCCGTTGCGACGAAAGCCGTTGCGTGCGCGTTCAAACGCATGGCGACGCCGATGTCGTCCCGGCCGGGCTCGAAGGCGAATGGATCGACGAAACGGACAGCACCATTCTGCGTATCTGGATCGGCGAGCACTTCGCGCGAACCACGTTCGACCAGTTGGGCCTCAAGGCCTCGCAAGCGCTCATTCACCCTCAGTTCCAATTGCGCGATCCGCGCCTGCAATACCTCGCATGGGGTCTGCGCGCCGAACTCGAAGCGCAGACTCCCTCCGATCCGCTCTACGCGGAGAGCCTGTGCACGGCCATGATCGTGCGCCTGGCCGGCGCGCCGCCGGCCGACGCCCGGCGCAGGCACACGCTTTCGCCGCGCGCCGCCGCCCGAGTCGTCGACTTCATCGAAAGCCATCTTGACGAGCGCCTGAGCCTCGCCACGCTCGCAGCTCTCGTCGAACTCAGCGTGCCGCATTTCAAAGCGCTCTTTCGCGAGACGATGGGCATGCCGGTACACCGATACGTCGTGCAGCGCCGCGTCGAGCGCGCACGCGACCTGTTGTTGCAAGGCAAGCTGCAAGCAAGCCAGATCGCCCTCGAAACGGGCTTCTCGCATCAAAGCCACATGGCGCAATGGATGAACCGGCTGCTCGGTGCGACACCGCGCGAAATCGTCCGATCGGGCAGGCAGCGCGAGGACGATGCGGGCTACAACGAATCCAGCAACCGGTTGTCGGGCCGCAGCAAGCGCACGCCGCGCTGAAAGCGCGTGAGCCCGATACGATCGTAGAATTCGAGCACCTGGATGGCGCGTTTTCTTCCGAGCCCCGATGCATCGCGAAACGTTGCCGCCGCAAGCCCGCACTCGCCTTGCTCGATCAGCGCGACGATCAGTTGCGCAACCGCTCGTACCGCATTGCGGCTATACACGAGGTCGGGCACCACCTGATAGGCCTCCGCCCGACGCGCAAGCACCCGAACCAGCCGGCGAACGACGTCCTCGGGTTCGCCCAGCTCCGACGCCAGATCGCGCACCCACTGCGGCTCATAGGGTTGCTCGTCCAGGAGCCGCAGCATCCGCTGCGCAAGCCCGTCCTCTTGCTCGCTCAAATGGGCGCGATGCTCGGGTAAATGCAGCCATGGGCCGACTCGCACGAGTGTGCCGTCAACGAGCAGCGCCTCGATCCGCGCATTCCATAGCCCCTCGTCGACGAGCGGCGCAGCGATACGGCGCAAGCGCCCCATCTCCGGCCCTTGCTCGTCGGGCGCCCTGGCGTGAAACTCGCGCAGTGCGGACAACGCCCGTTCGCCCATCGCCCTCCACTCGTTCCGATGCACGAAGTATTCGTCGGCTCCTCCTCGATGTTTCGTGCTTACGGCAACGGCCTCGCCCGGCAGCGCGATCGCATTCGCGTCACAGCCGATCAAACGTTCGAGCGCCGGCCGCGTCATACCCGAGGGCACATGTTTCAGCACTTCGTCGATACGTCCCGAATCGAGCCACTGCGCCAGCGCGTCGAGCAATGCGCGCCGCTGCGACGTGGCCCGCTTTCGCGCCGGGCCAAATGGATCGAGCACACGCCCACCTCCGACGGTATGTGTGGCCTGCGCGTTGCGGAGGATGAAGCGATCGCCCGCCAGGGCGCACACGGGTGCATCGAATACGAGTTGGACACGCGCGCCGCGTTCGCGCTCTTCGAGCATCACCACGTGCGCCATTCGGTGCGTCGTGGCGAGATGCACATGAAGCGGCATGCCATGCTTCAATGCGATGCCGGCATCGCGCAGCCATACGAGCTCCACGTCGAGGCGCTCGGAGCCCGCAGCCAGCCGCTCGTCTACGATCCAATCGCCGCGTGCGACCTCATCGCGCGCGATGCCTGCGAGGTTCAGCGCGCAGCGCTGCCCGGCGAAGCCTCGCTCGGCCGGCTGGTTTTGTGCGTGAATGCCGCGCACGCGTACGGCGACGCCCCGCGGCGCCACGCACAGCGAATCGCCTGCGCTCACGGTTCCGGCGAACACCGTCCCCGTCACCACGGTTCCGACGCCGGCCAGCGTAAACACGCGGTCGACCGCCAGCCGAAAAAAGCCGTCGGTCCGCCGCGCCGGCCTGACGGCGGCTCGCTCCGCCAGATACCGCTTCAAGGCCGCGACACCGGCGTCGTCTTCGCACAGCGACCGAGTGTCGACGATCGGGCAGCCGGCGAACGCTGAGCCTTCGAGCCACCCGCTCACCTCGCTGCGCACGGCGTGCAGGCGTTCGGCGTCTACGCGATCGACCTTCGTCAACGCGACCGCACCCTCGGAAATGCCGAGTAGCTCGACGATAGCAAGATGCTCGCGCGTTTGCGGCATGATGCCGTCGTCCGCGGCGATCACGAGCAGCACGAAATCGATCCCGCACGCACCCGCCGTCATCGTATGCACGAGCCGTTCGTGGCCGGGTACGTCGATGAAGCCCAATACCTCCCCATTCGGCAACGGCGCGTAGGCATAGCCGAGTTCGATCGATATGCCGCGCGTTTTCTCTTCCTTGAGCCGGTCGGTATCGACGCCCGTCAGTGCCCGCACGAGGGTGGTTTTGCCATGGTCGATGTGCCCGGCGGTGCCGACGATCATGCGGCCGGCCTCGGAACGATCGAATCGCATTGCGCGACGAACACCGCTTCGTCGCGCAGCTCCAGGCAGCGCAGGTCGAGCAGCAGCGCATCGTCGGCAATCCGGCCGATCACGGGCCGCGCCCACGCACGCATCGCCGCTTCGAGCCGCGACAGCGCCCGCCCGCTGTGCTTGTCCAACGCGGGACGCACCGCAAGCCCGAAGCTCGGCAAGCGGTCGACAGGCAACGCGCCGCTGCCGATCTGGCTCGACATCGGCGAGACCGCAACTTCATAGGCGCCGCCGAGCGCACGTTGCAGCACGGGCCGCACGCGTTGCGCGCAGGCCTGAATATCGTCGAGCGGGCGCGTCAGCAGACGCAATGTGGGCAACGCGCCGTCCAGATGCTCGGGCGAACGGTAAAGACGCAAAACCGGCTCCAGCGCGGCGAGTGTGAGCTTGCCCACGCGCAGCGCGCGCTTGAGCGGATGCCGCCGGATCTTCGCCACGAGATCGGCACGGCCGACGATCACGCCTGCCTGCGGCCCACCGAGCAGTTTGTCGCCGCTGAAGGTCACGAGATCGGCGCCGGCTTCGATCGTTTCCCGGACGGTCGGCTCCTTCGGCAGCCCCCACGCCGCGAGATCGACGAGCGTGCCGCTGCCCAGATCGACCGCCACCGGCACTTCGCGCGCGCGCATGGCCGGAACGAGTTCGGGCAACTCGACCGATTTCGTGAAACCGCTGATCGCGTAGTTGCTGCAATGGACCTTCATCGCAAGGGCCGTGCGCGCCCCCACGGCCGCCTCGTAATCGGCCAGATGCGTGCGGTTGGTCGTACCGACCTCGCACAGCTTCGCGCCTGCCGAACGCATGATGTCGGGAATCCGAAATGCGCCGCCGATCTCGACGAGTTCGCCGCGCGAAACGATGACTTCGCGCCGGGAAGCGAGGGCGGAAAGCATCAGCATTACGGCTGCCGCGTTGTTGTTGACGACCGTGGCCGCCTGCGCCCCCGTCAATTCGACGAGCAGGCCCTCGACGAGCGTATCGCGCTCGCCGCGCCCGCCCGAGGCAAGATCGAATTCGAGGTTGACCGGTTGCGAGAGTGCCGTCACGACGGCCTGTACCGCTTCGGCCGGCAGCAATGCGCGGCCCAGGTTCGTGTGCAATACGGTGCCCGTCAGATTGAATACGGGCCGCAGGCGCGGCTGGGCGTTCGCTTCGAGCAGACGCGACATCGCCTCGGCGATCGCCTCGACGGTGGGCATGGCAACGGGCGGCTTCCCGGGCGCGCGGCCCAAACGGCGCAATTCCTCGAGGACGTTGCGTGCCGCGGCGAGCACTTGTGTCCGCCCGTACCGTTCGATGAGCCGAGCGGCCGCGCGCGAAGACACGATGCGATCGACCGATGGCAGTCGGGCCAGCCTTTCATTGAGGTCGGGCGAATGTCGATGTTCGCCGCTTTCGCCGCTCGCTTGACGGTTGAGGGGCGCGGAGCCGCTCATTCGGCACCGTCCGTCACGAGCGGCCACAGCAGCGGATTCGGCGACGCGCGCTGGTAGCCTGCCTCGCCCATCAGCACATCGAGCGTGATGCTCGCCAGATCGTCGGCAAGCGGCTCGAAGGCATGGTCTTTCTCCTGATAGCCGATCTTTCGATAACAGCGGCATTCGTCGCACGACTCGGCTTTCAAGGCCTCGTTGCCGCCTTCCACGCCGTGATAGGCGATGCCCCTTGTCGAGTCGCAATGCGAGCATTTGACGCGCACCATATGCCATTCGGTCGCGCATAGACTGCATTGCAAATAGCGATAACCATGAAAAGCGCCGCCGATGCGTACTATGCTCGCCACCGGAAGCGAGCCGCAAACGGGGCACAGCCCCGGGGCCTCCAGATACGGAACGGCACGCGGATCGAGGCGGCTCGCCACCTGGGTCCAAACCACCTGCAGCGCCGCCATCAAAAACGGGGCAGCTGCGGGGTCGATTTCGGCGAACCGTAATGCCAGGACGGCATCGGCCGCGCTGGCCAGTTCGACATCGGCGGCGCAGCGCAGCCGTTCGAGCAGCGCCGCGAGCGCGGGCGTCACGGCGCCGGCCGCATCGACACGCTCCACGAGTTGGCGCAGCACGTCGCGCCATACGGGATCGCGCCCGGGCGTCAATGCATTGGCTATGGGCATCGAGTGGGCCTGAGCTTCGGCCATCGCCGCATCGCTCGGCATACGCGCCGAAATTCCCGAGAAAGCTCGCTCCTGCGCCGCAACGAGCACGGCCATGAGCTGCAAGTAGCCGGACAGCCGGTGCCCATGGGCAAGTTCGGAAAGCCGCGTCGCGCGAGCGGCAAAGACGCCGCTCTGCTCGGGCAAGCGAATACGCGGAATGGCCGTCCGATCCAGCGATTCGATCTCGCCCGGCTGCAGGATTCGCTGAGTCATGTCGTGCCCCAAAGAATGAGTCATTGCCGCCGACGAAGGGTGCGCTTCCCTCGCCGGACGGCGCATAACAGACTACAAACGATGTTTTAGGCCAAATCCGTTCGGACGTAAATCGACATGCTTGACGCAACGACGGATGGATAACCGTCCGACGACCGATCGCGCGGCCGCCGGAACGCCCCCGATATGGCGGCCGCGCAACGCGTCTTCGGCCATCGTGAGGAGCATCCCGCGCAGTAAAGTAGTCCGGTCAAACGTGCTCGATCAATCCTCTTCGAAGGAATCCTCCGAGATATCGAGCCCGGCCATGTGTGCAGCCGGTGCGGCCTGTCGGGCCTCCTCGGCGATCTCCCACAGGCGCTCCCTTCGCCTCCAATCCTCGGGGCCCAGCTTCCGATGTCCCTCCTCGACCATACTCTCGTACACCGCGAGTACCGCTCGACCGGTCTCCGGGTTCTTGTTATCTCTCGGCAAGTATGGCCCCCTGCCGGACAGCACCTGCGATCTTACCAAGTCAGGCAGCTCGTCCCCGAGGTTCGCATACATCTTTTCCGCACTCCTGTTGATGGCGGATTGACGACGAATGTCCGAATAACCGACGCGCAACGAGTCTTCATCGCGGGAGAGAGAACTGCTCGCCTCCGATGGCTCATACTCGACCTGCTGGTGGGTGTCGTCGATCCTAACCTCCCAGCGCCTCGACGAAGTATGCGCTGCGACCGACGATGAGGCCGACGGCGAGCGGCCCAACTCCGCAAGATGCGAACCGAGGCCGAGCCCATGGCCATGCTGAGTGGTGCGACGCGTGCGCGTCGTCCTGTTGCTGGAGGCGCCGCTCAGGCTGGAGGCCGCACCGCCGACGCCCGAAACCGTCGACGACCGGTCCGATTCCTGCCGGCCGGCTGCCGAGCGGCGCGTCGTTCGCGATCCGCTCGAACGTTCGGAAAACTCGGAGAGGGCGCGCACTGTGCTCGCACGACTTCTGGCGTCGTCGCCACGCCACGCCCAGTTGTTGGGGTTGCCCGGCTGCGGTGGTCCATCCGGCAAGTCTCTCAACCAGCGTAGTACTTCGCCGCTACGCGCACTCGATCGGCTGCTGCTCGCATGCGAGGATACGCTTTCTGTTTCGGGTTCCTCGGAACGGATTTCCGAATAGTCGGGCGAACCCGTTCGGCCAATTCTGCCGCTCATAATACTCTCCTGTCTTGATTTCGAATTCCCTGGTCGCGATGCAAACCCGGCAGCGGGGCCACGCGCTGGTGTGCACGAAACCCGCCGATGCAGGGGCGTATGGTTCGGGATATTGGAGCGCGCCCGAATAGCTCGAGGTGCGCTAGCCCGGATGTGCCGTTGCCGGCGTACCGTGCTCCATGAGATCGCGGATGAGACTCGACTTCGAGTTCACCCTGCCTTCGACGCTCTTCAGCGTGCGGTCGTCCCCGGCGGTGATTGACCGGGCGCGCGAGGCGCGCATCTGCCTCGATAGACCGCGTGTGATCTACGGCGTTGCCGTATTTGAAGGATTCCATGCCATAGCCCTGCTTTGCCGGATTGTGCTCGCCCGCATTGCCCATGTTCGTCGCGGCATGCGTGATGCATGCCCAAGACCCGGGGCTGCGGCGAAACGCGCAGGACATCGGTCATGACCATCCGCTGCGCCGGCCAGCAAAGGACGGCGAACGGAGTTTCGGTTACGGCGAAAATGAGAAATGGCGCTCCGGTTGGAAACGCAGGTGCATCTTGCACCATGCGTACGCACGACAACGCACCAGCGAACGAAAAGATGGCGAACGGAGCGACACGCACCTGCCGGTACGCTCCCCTTGCCGTCCGCGCAATCGAATCGCCAGGCTCACCCGCGCCTCGGGTTGCGGCCGACCACGGCAAAGCTCAGCGCAATGCTGCCGCCCGCCGTGGCCGCGCCGGCGTACCGCTCGACGCTCGAGGTCGGGCCCTCCACCGCACTCAGTACGTCGTAAAGATCCGGCTGGCGCGCAGTCATCCAGCGCCGGGCCACGCTCGATTCGGCAAGGCGCCCATCGATGGCTGCCTCGGCGACGGCACCGCAGCGTCCCGCCCCTCTCGCGAGCACACAGCCCGCCGGATCGGCGATGAACGAATCACCAAGGTCGGGCGGCCCCTTCGCGTCGCGGCCGGAAGCGCCACCCCCACTGCTGAAAATCACAAACGTTCCGTTGTCGGCCGCGCGCGCCGGCAGCGATTGCACGAACCAATCCCGCCCCATGCCCCCACCCGCGATTTCCGAGCGATCGGGCCGGTGCGGTGCGATCAGCAGCGTCGCGCCCAGCAGCGCTACGGCACGCGCGTTCTCGACCAGGTAGTTGTCGCTACCGATCAGGATGCCTGCACGCACGCCCCACGGCGTTGCAAAAACCGTATATCGGTCGCCGCCGCTCAGATGCCGATGCCCCGCGACGAAAAGCTTGCGGTGGCGGAAGCGAAGCCCTCCGGGCAGGCAGACGAGGTAGCTGTTGAAGAGCCGCCCGTCCTCCGCGCCTTCGAGCCATCCGACGCCGGCCGCTACGCCGGTACGCTCCACGACCGAGCAGACCCCGCGAAGCATCGCGCCGTCGATCGGCTCGGCCATCGAAGCGATATGGCGGCGGCGCACGGACGCCTCTTCGATCAATAACGACGCCGGTGCGAGGCACATTTCCGGGAACACGGCGAGTCGAACGCCCTGCCGTCGTGCGTCGGCCAAACGGTCGGCGATGAACGACAGGCCGCCCGGAGTGGCAAGGCGGGCGTCGTCGCACACGAATGGCATGGCGGCAACGCGAAAATCGGCAGAGGGCAAAGAGGACATGGTGCGGTTGCTGACCGGAAACTTCGTTGCCCTCATTAAACGGTGCGCGCATTCATAAGTAAAATGAATGTTTCGATCGATAAAATTACTGGACGGAATGGATATCAAGCTGCTCAAGGCGTTTCTGACTGCGGCCGAACTGCGGCATTTCAGCCGGGCTGCGGATGCGCTCCATGTCACCCAGCCCGCGTTGAGCAAGCAAATTGGCGCGCTCGAGGCGAGCCTGGGCGGCAGGCTCTTCGAGCGCGGCCGGCATGGCGCCGAACTGACCGCCTTTGGCGAAGCGTTCCTCGCCGATGCGCAAGCACTCGTACGCGACGCCGACGACATCCTCGCCCGGGCAAGAGAGGCCGCCGGCGGGCGGCGCGGCCAGTTGCGCATCGGCATCTGCATCTCGGTGCTGACCGTGGTGCCGAAGCTCATCGCCGAATTTCGCCGGCTGCATCCGCACGTCGGCATCGCGCTTTACGATCTTTCGTCGGCGGAGCAGAGCCGGCGCATCGCAGCCGGCAAGCTCGATGTCGGTTTCATGCGGCTCCCCGCGGCGGAGGGGCTCGCCTCGGTGCGCGTGGTGGAAGAAACGCTCGCACTCGCGGCACCGGCACACGCGGGCCTGGAGCGTTTGCCACGCGATCTCGCGAGCCTCAATGCGCTCGGATTCATTTCGCTCGCACGCGGGCGCGGCCCCGGGCTCTCCACCCAGATCGACCATTGGTGCAACCGGCGCAACTTCGTGCCGCAAGTGACTCAGCACGCGCAGGACATCCAGTCGTTGCTGACCTCGGTAGCCGCTGGCGTGGGCGTCGCTTTCATTCCTTCGCGCGCCGAGCATCTGCTGCGAGACGCCACCGTGCTGCCGTTGCCGGGCCGCGATGCCAAATGGAGCGTCGGGCTGGCGTGGCGCGCCGGCACGGACGACGCGGTAACGGCCCGCTTCGTCGCGTATATGCGTGCCGCTCTGCGCGAAATCGCGCGGGAAAGCGACGTGAGATCGGCCGCAGGCAACTGAAACCGACCTCGCGCCCGCTGCCAACGCTCAGATATTGGCGGGCTCCTCCACCGTGAGATCGCCGTCGAGCGCCTGCACGGTGTAGGGCACGTTCTGCGGGATGATCACCTCGATGTAGTTCGGCACGGCGGACAGCGCCGGGCAGCTTCCCGCGCTGCGGATGTTGTTCTTGTTATGGGTCTCGTAGACGACGAAATTGGCCGCCCCGAACGGATTGAGGCGCCGGATACGGATGCTGAAATGACGCAGCGTGCTGCCGGGGAAGCTGAGATGGCTCTGGCCGGGGACATTGCTCGTAGGCACGGTGGCTCTCCTTTCCAGGTTGTCCGGAGCGGCGCCGCGGCATGCGCGCCGCACGAGCGAGGGCGGGCATGCCGAACGATGCCGCGATTGCTCGTACGAGAGGGACGTGGCCAAACCGTGACCGTGAAGCGGAACGCGAGTGAGCGCAGCGGGCGCGCCGCGTTTCGGACGCCCGATGCATCCAATCGAGCGGCTTCACCTCCTACTTGATGCTCTCCCTGAACCACTTGGGATGGTGCTTGCGCGCCCAGCCGAGCGTGACTCTGCCTCGCGCCATCGCCGAGACGGAGCCCTTCACCCATATCGCGGCGTACACGTGCACGATGATGCCGACGATGAGCACGAACGCGACGGCAGCGTGAACCACCGACGCCGCGCGAATGGCGCCGACCGACAAGGCATCGCCGAAATACCGCCGCCAGATTGCGATGCCGCTGACGAGCAGCAGCACAAGGCATACGGCCATCACGAAGAAAATGACCTTCTGCCCCGCGTTGTAGCGCCCGACCGGCGGCAACTGTTCGGTGCGGCCCGTCAGCACGTCGTCGAACTGCCTGAGCCAGCGTACGTCGTCGCGATCCAGCAGGTTATGGCGCGCGACGCGCACGGCCAATGCAAGAAACGAGACGGCCATCACGAGGCCGATGAAGGGATGCAGTATCCGCGCCCACTGCCCGCCGCCGAAAAGCGCGCTGAGCCAGAACATCGCCGGGTGAAACAGGGCGAGGCCCGAAAGCGCCAGCAGGACGAACGCAATGGCGGTTATCCAGTGAAAGGCGCGCTCGCCCGGCGAATAGCGCTCGATCGTCTCCGGTTCTCGCATTCTCATGGCCGCTCCTTGCGTTGCTCGCGGATACGCTGCGCTTCCTCGGCCGCTTCGTCCTCGTCCGCCTGCGAGGTTTCGTCGGGGCCCACACGCGTGTAATGAAAGAACCCGGCCAGCACCGCCAGCGCCATGGCGCCGAGCGCCAGCGGCTTGGACAAGCCCTTCCACAGCGAAACGAGCGGGCTGATATGCGGATCGTCGGGCAGGCCGTGGTACAGCGAAGGCTGATCCGCGTGATGCAGGACATACATCACATGCGTGCCGCCCACGCCCTGCGGATCGTAAAGCCCCGCTTTCTCGAATCCGCGCTCCTTGAGATCGACGATGCGATCGGCTGCCTGCTGGCGCATGTCGTCCTTCGTGCCGAACATGATGGCGCCGGTCGGGCAGGTCTTCACGCAGGCCGGCTCCTGCCCCACGGCAACGCGATCCGAGCAGAGCGTGCATTTGTACGCGCGGTGGTCTTTCTTCGAAATGCGCGGAATGTCGAACGGGCATCCGGTCACGCAATAGCCGCAGCCGATGCAGTTTTCCTCATGAAAATCGACGATTCCGTTCGTGTACTGCACGATCGCACCCGGCGCGGGGCATGCTTTCAGGCACCCCGGGTCCTCGCAATGCATGCAGCCGTCCTTGCGGATCAGCCACTCGAGGTTGCCCGAGGGGTTCTCGTACTCGGCGAACCGCATGACGGTCCACGAATGCTCGGTCAGGTCCGCCGGGTTGTCGTAGACGCCCTGATTCGTGCCGATCTCGTCGCGCAGGTCGTTCCATTCCATGCAGGCGGCCTGACAGGCCTTGCAGCCGATGCACTTCGTGACATCGATCAGCTTGGCGACCGCGCCCGTCGCCGGCTCGCGCACGGACGGCGGCTGCACGGTGGTGGCCGAGCGCCGTTTGATATCGAGGGATTGCAAGGCCATGACGTCGCTCCTCTCAAGCCTTTTCCACTTTCACAAGGAAAGACTTGAATTCGGGTGTCTGCGAATTGCCGTCGCCAACCGACGGCGTAAGCGTATTCGCGAGATACCCGGGCTTGGCGAGCCCCGTAAACCCCCAATGCAGCGGAATGCCTACGGTCTGCACCTGCTTGCCTTCGATCACGAGCGGCTTGATGCGTTTCGTCACGACCGCAACTGCAACGATATAGCCGCGCTTGGACGACACTTTCACGCGATCCCCAGCCGCCACGCCGAGCGAGCGCGCGAGATCCTCGCCGATTTCGACGAACTGCTGCGGCTGAAGAATGGCGTTGAGCCGCACATGCTTCGTCCAATAGTGAAAGTGCTCGGTCAGGCGGTAGGTTGTCGCCACGTGCGGGAAATCGGCCACCGTGCCGAAAGCGGCCCGGTCGTCGGCGAAGACGCGGGCGGCCGGGTTGCTGACCGCCTGCGCATTGCGCGGATTGAGCGGGTTGTAGCCGAGCGGGTTTTCGAAAGGCTCGTAGTGCTCGGGAAACGGCCCTTCCACCATGGCATCGCGTACGAAAAAGCGCGCCGCGCCTTCCGCAAGCATGATGAACGGCCCCATACCGTTTTCGGGCGGCTCGTCGAGCTTGAAGTCGGGCACGTCGGCACCGCCCCAGGCCGTGCCGTTCCAGGCAATCAGCTTGCGCGACGCGTCGAACGGCTTGCCGCTCGCGTCGCACGAGGCGCGGTTATAGAGAATGCGGCGGTTGGCCGGCCACGCCCATGCCCAGCCCAGCGTCTGGCCGATGCCGGTGGGGTCCGCGTTGTCGCGCCGCGCCATCTGATTGCCGGCCTGCGTCCATGCGCCGCAGAAGATCCAGCAGCCGCTCGCGGTCGTGCCGTCGTCCTTCAACTGCGCGAATGTCGAGAGCTGATCGCCCTTCTTGACGAGCACTTTCGTCGCATCTTTCGGATCGGGCAGATCCGCCAGCGCGCGGCCGTTGTATTCCTTCGCGAGCTCCTCCGGTGTCGGGCTCTCCGGGTTCGCATACGGCCACGAAAGATTGACGATCGGGTCGGGGAATTTGCCGCCCTCCTTGCGATAAAGCGCGCGCATACGCACGAAAAGCCCGCCCATGATTTCCAGGTCGCTGCGGGCGTCCCCGGGCGGCGCCGCACCCTGCCAATGCCACTGCAGCACGCGCCCCGAGCTGACAAGCGAGCCGTTTTCCTCGGCGAAGCAGGTCGTAGGCAGGCGAAACACCTCCGTCTTGATCTTCGCGGGATCGACGTCGTTGTACTCGCCGTAATGCTTCCAGAATTCGGACGTCTCCGTGGCCAGCGGGTCCATCACCACGAGCCATTTGAGCCTGGCGAGCGCGGCGGCCGTCTTGCCCTTGCTCGGGGCCGCCGCGAGCGGGTTGAAGCCCTGCGCGATATAGCCGTTCATCTTGCCCTGGTACATCAGCTCGAGGCCCTGCATCAGGTCGTACGATTTATCGAGCTTCGGCAGATAGTCATAGGCCCAGTTGTTTTCGGCCGTGGCCGCATCGCCCCACCATGACTTCATCAGGCTCACGAAAAACGCGCGGTAGTTCTTCCAGTAGCTGAGCTGGTTCGGCCGCAGCGGCTTGAGCGCGCGCTTGTCGACGTACGCCTCGAAGTCCTGCTCGGCCTGCGCCGGCAGCGTCATGTAGCCCGTCAGCAGATTGGACATCAATCCGAGATCGGTCAGCCCCTGGATGTTCGAATGGCCGCGCAGCGCATTCATGCCGCCGCCGGCAATGCCGATGTTGCCGAGCAGCAACTGCACCATCGCCCCCGTGCGGATCATCTGCGCGCCGACGGAGTGGTGCGTCCAGCCCAGCGCGTAGAGAATCGTCGCGGCCCGGTTCGGCGCGGCTGTCGTCGCCAATATTTCGCAGACTTGCGTGAACTTGTCGCGCGGCGTGCCGCAAGCCTTTTCCACGACTTCCGGCGTGTAGCGCGCATAGTGCGCTTTCATCAGGTTGTAGACGCAGCGCGGGTGCTGCAGCGTGGGATCGGTCTTCACGAAACCGTCGTCGCCGCGCTCGTAGTCCCACGTGGATTTGTCCGCATAGCCGTGCTTGCCTGCGTCGTAGCCCGAATAAAGGCCGTCGTTGAAAGCGAAGTCCTCGCGCACGAGGAACGACATGTCCGTGTACTCGCGCACGTAGTCGTGCTGGATCTTGTCGTGCGAAAGCAGATAGTTGATGACGCCGCCGAGAAAAACGATGTCGGTGCCGGTTCGTATCGGCACGTAGAGATCGGCCACGGAGGCCGTGCGCGTGAAGCGCGGGTCGACGACGATCAAGCGCGCCTTCCTGTGCGCCTTCGCCTCGGTGACCCATTTGAACCCGCAGGGGTGCGCCTCGGCCGAATTGCCGCCCATCGCCAGAATCACGTCCGCATTCTTGATGTCGACCCAATGGTTCGTCATCGCACCGCGGCCAAACGTCGGGGCAAGACCTGCCACCGTCGGGCCGTGTCAGACACGCGCCTGATTGTCGAACGCCAACAGCCCGAAGCTGCGAACCGCCTTGTGCGTCAGATAGCCGACCTCGTTGCTGCTGGCCGACGCCGCCAGCATGCCGGTGGTCAGCCAGCGATTGACCTTGAGTCCGTCGTCGGTGGTTTCGACGAAATTGGCATCGCGATCGTCCTTCATCAGCCGCGCGATCCGGTCGAGCGCATCGTCCCAGGAGATGCGCTGCCAGCGGTCGCTGCCGGCCGCCCGATATTCCGGATAACGGAGCCGGCTCGGGCTGTGGATGAAATCGACGAGGCTCGCGCCCTTCGGGCAAAGCGTGCCGCGATTGACCGGATGGTCGGGGTCGCCCTCGACGTGCACGATACTCGGCACCGCGTTCTTCGCACCGTCGCCAAGACCGTACATGAGGATTCCGCAGCCGACCGAGCAGTACGGGCACGTATTGCGGGTCTCGATCATGCGCGAGAGCTTGTATTGCCTGACTTCGGCCAGCGCCGGCCCAGGCGAAAACCCGAGCAGGGCCACGCTCGAGCCCGCCAGCGATGCGCCCGTCAGCTTCAGGAACTGACGTCGTGAAATCTGCAGCATGTTTTCACTCCTTGCGCTTTCGAATGTTTTCGTTTTTGGGAGTGCTTAAAGTCTAGGCGCTCCCGCGCGCATAGGCGAATCCCGCGATGCTGCGACGCAGCAACAAAAACGGGCACGGCTTCTGCATGGCGGTTCGATGGCTAGTCGCACTGATAGCGGAGGCGGTCGATGGTGACATCCCAGCTGCGAATTTCGCGCGAACTCGCCCGGCGGGAGGGCGCTTGCGCGCTCGATGCGGTCACGCATTTCAGCGAGCACCGCTGTACGACGATGGCGGCCGGCATCGCGTTTTACAGTGCCTTTTCGCTCGCGCCGATGCTCGTCATGGTGATCGCCGTGGCCGGCTGGTTCTTCGGCGCGAACGCGATTCGCGGTGAAATCTTCGACGACGTTCATCAGTTGATCGGCGACGACGCGGCGCAGGCCGTTCAGATGATCGTCGCCAATGCGCGCACGCACAGCGGCACGGGCGGCTTCGCGGCGCTCGTCTCGTTCGTGGCGCTGGCGCTGGGGGCGTCGGCCACCTTTGCCGCGCTCAACAGCGCGCTGTCCATCGTGTGGCCCGTGCCCGCCGTCAGCCGCACCTTGACGAGCGTCGTCGCACTCGTCAAGGTGCGGCTCATCTCGTTCGGGCTCGTGCTGGGCGTCGCCTTTCTTTCCATCGTTTCGCTCGTGCTCGACACGGTCATCACGTTCGTCGGCGAATGGCTCTGGGGCGGGACGCCTTACGCCGTTGCCGGCGATCTGCTGCAGTTGAGCTTCGGGCTGGCCGTGCTCGCGCTTTCTTTCGCCGCCTTGCTGAAGTTCCTGCCCGACGCGCACGTGCCATGGCGCGACGCGGTAACGGGCGGCATTGTCGCCGCGCTGCTGTTTTCCGGTGGGAAAAAGGTATTCGCGCTCTATCTCGCCCATGCCGGGATGGCCAATGCGTTCGGCGCGGCCGGATCGCTCGCCGCCCTGCTCATGTGGCTTTATTTCTCGGCGGCCGTTTTGCTGCTCGGCGCCGAATTTGCCGCCGCGCGCGGCCGGCAACGGCGTTTGCGTCAGACCGAAGCCGCCGCCGCAGCCGGTATTGCGCGCGCCGGGCGGTGAACGCGGCACGGCGGCAGCGGTCCGTCGGACAAAGTTACGCCGTATTGAACCTTTTCACGGAACGCCAATCCAATTGCGCGCTCGCGCTGATTCAATTCCGAGTACCAATCAAGCATTGGAAATGAATCGTTAGATAATCCGGGCGGCATTTCGTATGCCGCAATGCGCGCGCTCGCCCCCGAAGCGGCCTGCTGCCGCTGGTGTTTCGTTTTGGAGACACTTTTGTTTTTTTTCGTTCGTGGCGGCGAGGACATTGCGATATTCTCCGTTGCGCAACAGTTTCCATAAATCATTCGCGTGGAGAAATGATGAAAAAAATCGCATTGTCGACGCTCTCGCTCGCCCTGCTGGGTGCAGCCGGCGCCGCCCAAGCGCAAAACAGCGTGACCCTGTATGGTGTCATCGATACGTCGATCACCTATGTCCGCCATCAGTCCGGCTCGGACAACGGTTGGAACATGGGCAGCGGCAACCTGTCGGGCAGCCGCTGGGGCCTGAAGGGCCAGGAAGATCTGGGCAACGGTCTGGCTGCGATTTTCCAATTGGAAAACGGCTTTAACTCGGCGAACGGCCAACTCGGCCAAGGTTCGCGCATGTTCGGTCGTCAAGCCTTCGTTGGCCTCCAGAGCAACCAGTTCGGTACGGTAACGCTCGGCCGCCAGTATGACCCGGTCGTCGACCTCGTTCAGCCGCTCACGGGCGACAACTACTTCGGCAGCGTGTTCGCCACGCCGGGCGACGTCGACAACAACGACAACAGCTCCCGTACGAGCAACTCCATCAAGTACCTGTCGCCGAACTACGCAGGCTTCCAGTTCGAAGGCATGTACTCGCTGGGTGGCGTAGCAGGCAAGACGGGTGCGGGCCAAACGTGGGCAGCGGCTGTTGCTTACAACAATGGCCCGCTCGGTATCGCCGGCGGCTATTTCCACGCTGACAACAGCAACGGCGCGCGCGTCGTCGACGCCAACAACGGCACCGGCTGGTCGAGCACGTCGGATGGCACGTTCGACGGCCCGATCAACTTCGCATATCAAACGGCGAAGTCGATCGGCATCGCGCAGGTCGCAGCTCAGTACTCGATTGGCCCCGTCACGTTCGGCGCGGGTTACAGCAACTCGCAGTACAAGGCTGATGGCCACTCGGCATTCGGCACGGAGAAGTACAACACGGGCCGCGGCTTCGTAAACTACCAGGTCACGCCGGCTCTGCTGGCTGGCCTCGGCTACAGCTACACGAAGTCGAGCGGCGACACGTCGGCCAAGTACCACCAGATCTCGCTCGGCGCCGACTACTCGCTGTCGAAGCGCACGGACGTCTACCTGGTTGGCGCATGGCAGCACGCAAGCGGCGACCAGCGCAGCGCGTCAACCGGTGCGATCGTCAGCGCCCAGGCTTCGGTCGGTTCGTACGGCTACGCTGGCACGAGCAACCAGGCCGTCGTCGCGGCTGGTCTGCGTCACCGCTTCTAATAGCTCCAATCGGGCATCGCCCGAACCGCGGCTGCCGAGTTCCCTCGGTAGCCGACATACCTCAAAGCCGGCCGAGCACACGCTCCGCCGGCTTTTTTCTTTCCGCGCGCATTACAGCGTCATCGCACAGAACCGTCTGGCGAAACGAATCAGAAAGCTCGCCGCGCCCTTCCCGAAAGCAACCTGCCTCGGGCGCTTCATCCGCGCATGGTCCAATGCGCCCGGTCCCCAAAAAACCGACTCGTGCCCGGCGCTGCGCATATCGTCGCAGCGGAGAAAGGCGACGACAGCCGTCGCGTAGCGCCGCGCGCACCCACGCCCAGACCAGGAGCCTTCATGTTTCGCCGGAAAGTTCTGCCCGCCGCGCTGGCGGCCGTATCGCTGCTCGCGATTGCCGCGTGCGGCAGCAGCAACGACTCGTCGCCGTCCCAAACGAGCACGCTGAGCGCTCAGGACGCGCTCGCCACCTCCACGCCGATCAAGCACGTTGTCGTGATCTATAACGAAAACGTCTCGTTCGATCATTACTTCGCCACCTACCCGAACGCGACGAACCCCACCGGTGAGCCGGCATTCGCCGCGGCCGCCAATACGCCGACCGTCAATGGTCTGTCGGGCACGCTGCTCACGAACAATCCCAACTTCACGAATACGGCTAACGGCACGGGCGCGGCCAACCCGTTCCGCCTCGACCGCACGCAGGCCGCCACGGCCGACCAGAACCACGCGTATACGGCCGAGCAGCAGGCCTACGACAACGGCCTTGCCGACCTCTTCCCCAAGTACACGGGCAAAGGCACGAGCGGCGGCGCCGGCGCATTCGGCACGACGGGTCAGGTCATGGGCTACTACGACGGCAATACCGTGACCGCGCTCTGGAACTACGCGCAGAACTACGCCATGAGCGACAACGCCTACACGGACACCTACGGCCCGTCGACGCCGGGTGCGCTCGAGGCGATCTCGGGGCAGACGAACGGCATGCAGATCGTCAAATCGTCGAGGACGTCCTATTACGTCAACGACGGCCAGGGCGGATTCACGATGATCAACGACGTCGATCCGGCCAACGATATCTGTTCGAGCACAACGGATACCGCATTGATGGCGGGCAAGAACATCGGCGATCTGCTCAACGCGAAGAGCATCACGTGGGGCGGCTTCATGGGCGGCTTCAACCTCTCGACGACGAATGCCAACGGCACGACGAACTGCAGCCGCAGCACGCTTTCGAGCATCGTCAATGCATCCACGGCCGACTACATCCCGCATCACAACTGGTTCCAGTACTACACGTCGACGGCCAACCCGCAGCACTTGCGCCCGAGCTCGACGGCGGCTGTCGGCTACACGCTGCAAGCGGACGGCAAGACCGCCGACCCGGCCAACCACCAATACGACAGCGACGATTTCTTTGCCGCTGTCAAAGCGGGCAACTTCCCGTCCGTCAGCTTCGTCAAAGCCCCCGCTTACCAGGATGGCCATGCCGGCTACTCCGATCCGCTCGACGAGCAGGCATTCACGGCGAAGGTCGTCAACTTCCTCCAGCAGCAGCCCGACTGGAAAAACACGGCCGTGATCGTGACCTGGGACGACTCCGACGGATGGTATGACCATGCCTACACCGCGCCCACGAGCGCGTCGTTCGACTCGGTCGCGGATCAGGTGAACGGCTCGGGGATCTGCGGCACCGGCACGGCGCCGAACGGTCTGAACGGCAAACCGGTCAACGGCCGCTGCGGCCCCGGCACGCGCATTCCGTTTGTCGTGATCTCGCCGTATGCGAAGAAGAACTACGTTTCGCATGCGCTGATTTCGCAGGCTTCGATCGTGCGCTTCATCGAGGACAACTGGCTCGCCGGCCAGCGCATCGGCGGCGGCTCGTTCGACGCCACCGCGGGCGACATCAGCGACCTCTTCGACTTCAAGTCCACGCCGAACACGACGCCCGTCTATGTCGATCCGAACCTCGGCACCGTCGTCGCCACGCCGCCGCAAACCTGATCCGCACGCATTACGGGCGCGCCACACATAGCGCTGCCCACGCGGTGCCACAGTCCTTCGCAAAGGGCTGTGGCTTTTTCCTCGTGAAAGAGTCGAGTTTCGTTCTCCGATGCAAACGCCCACCACTGTCCCGACCGAGCACACAGCCGCCGCGTCCAGGCAACGCCCGCGCACCCGCATCGCGGTATTCGCCGTATTTGCCGCCTTGACGGCGGCATCGGTCCTTGCCTGCGCCGCCGCGCTCGCGTTCGCCTATCCGCAGTACGCCCCGCCCGCCGTCGGCGATCTCGTCGAAACGCTGACGGGCGCGAATCCGCATCCGGTTTCCCTGCGGCGGCCGCAAACGGCACCGCTCAGTGCGATGGCGATGCTCGGCAAGCGCATCTTCTTCGATCCGACACTCTCGGCATCGGGCCGGCTATCGTGTGCCTCGTGCCACAGCCCCGAGCATGCCTACGGACCGCCGAACGCGCTGCCCGTGCAATTCGGCGGCGCGTCGATGACGCTGCAAGGCGTTCGCCCGCCGCCATCGCTGATGTATCTTTACCGTCAGCCGAATTTCAGCATCGGGCCTTCGCAGGCCGATGCCGACGAGCCCGCAAACGTGGCGCAGGCGGCACAGCAGGCATCCGGTGCGGCCCGATCGCAGAAACAGGCGGGAGCGGCTCCGGCAGCGGCCGAGATGGTGCCGCAAGGCGGCATGTTCTGGGACGGGCGCGCCGATACGCTGCAGGCGCAGGCGTTCGGCCCATTGCTCAACCCGGTCGAGATGGCCAATGCGAGCGAGGATGCCGCGGCTGAAAAGATCGCGAAGAGCGCCTACCGCGACGATTTCGCGCGGCTTTTCGGGGCGAACGTCTTCAACGACAAACGTCTTTTGCTGTCCGAGGCCATGTTCGCGGTAGCGCGCTATCAGGTCGAAGACCCGTCGTTCCATCCTTATTCGAGCAAGTACGACTACTGGCTCGAAGGAAAGGCACATTTGACGCGGGCGGAAATACGCGGCCTGCGTATCTTCAACGACCCTCAAAAGGCGAACTGCGCGGGGTGCCATCTTTCTCAGCCGAGCAAGGACGGGCAGCCGCCGATGTTTACCGATTTCGAATACGAGGCACTCGGGGTACCGCGCAACCGGCACCTGAGCGTCAATCGCAACTCCGGCTATTACGACATGGGATTGTGCGGCCCGTATCGCACCGATCTGGCCTCGCAGACGCAGTATTGCGGGATGTTCCTCACGCCGTCGCTGCGCAACGCCGCCACGCGTAAGGCATTTTTTCACAACGGCGTGTACGGCACGCTCGAGCAGGTCATCGCGTTCTACAACGAGCGCGATCTCGCACCGGGCAAGATCTACCCGCGCGATGCCCGGGGCAAGGTCGAGCAATACGACGATCTGCCGGCCCGATACCACGGGAACATCGACAAGGCGGACGCACCGTTCGACCGCAAGCCCGGCGACCCGCTCGCGATGACCGAAGCCGATATCGCCGATCTCGTGGCCTTCCTCCACACGCTGACCGACGGCTATCGGCCCGCGTCGGACAAGCGTTGAACGACCGGTGCCCCGCGCCGTTCAACGAAAAAGCCCCGCGAATTCCGAAGATTCGCGGGGCTTGCACTTGCAGCAAAGCGTGATGCCTCGATGTCTTGATGCCTTGATGCTTCGAGGGCGTCTTAGCCTGCGGCAGCGTCCTTCAGCTTCTTCAGCGCGCGGGCCTTGATGCGCACCGAAGCCGGCTTCGCCGGGAACCAGCGCTCCTCGCCCGTGAACGGATCCTTGCCGAAGCGCCGCTTTTTCGCCGGCACGGCTTGCACGACGATCTTCAGCAGGCCCGACAGCGTGAACTCGCCGGCACCCTTCTTGTGCACCGAACCGAGGATCGTGTCTTCGAGGGCAGCCAGAACCGCCTTGACCGACTTCGGCTCGACAGCCGAACGCTCCGCGAGGTGAGCAGCCAGCGAGGCCTTCGTGAAGGTGTCCTTGATCGGCGACGCAGCGCCGGACGCCTTCACGGCGACCTTCTTAGCCGCGACTTTCTTCGCGGGTACCTTCTTCACAGCTGCTTTCTTCGCCGGTGCGGCGGCAGCCTTTTTCGCAACCTTCTTTGCGGAAGTCGACATGTTTCTCCTACCTGTTGGTCGTTGAACGCACGAAGCCGACGCATATGCGCCGCTTCAACGCCGGATTCTACAAGCGCTGCGCGATTTCATGCATTACTTTTATGCGCCCCAGGCCCTTTGACGGCCTCGAATGTTGCGCGCGGCAGACTGTCGAGTATCGCAACGCCCTTGTTTTACGGGGCAAAAACGACGTGTCGTCTCGCAAACGCCCGACGCCCCCCGCGAAAACGTCCGACTCCGCATCGGGTAAATCCGTACGCATCATGACATCCCGAACCCGGGATCGCTCATGCTGCTGCGCCCGGTCTCCACATGTCCCGCCAAAACACGCTCGAATTCGGGATCGCCGGTAACGGTCACGGCGAAATCGTACCAGCCGTGAAACGCGCGCAAGTCGAGGTAGATGTTCGCGGCGTCGCCTCCCGTTACCGTGTAGCGCGTCGTTTTGCCGTCATAGTCGTTGGCGACCGAGAATTCGCAGGCGGCTGTGCCGAGATTCCTGAGCCGCAGGCCGAGGTTGCCGTTGGCCACGTCGTACGCTTCGGCCACTTCCGGCACCGCTGTCGCCCCGCCCGCTTGCCGCGTGTCGACGGCAATACCCTTGAAGCGCCGGTAAAATCCGTTCGGCCCATGAACGGCCCACGCATAGCGTCCTTGCGCATCGAGCAGGAACTCGTCCGCCAGGCGCTTATGCGCTTCCACGGCATAGGCACGCGGCGGCATCGTCCCGCCAAGCGAATAAAGGTGAAACGCCGCTCCGCTCGTGCCGCGGCTGACGAACTCCAGGCCGAAGGTCCCTTTCGCGCCGTTCGGCTTGCCGAGCACGAAGAGCTCGTAAGGCAACGCGCGCGCCGGCCGGACCCCCGGTTCCTGCACGGGCTTCGACTGGCTGAGCGGCGGCAGCGGAATGTAGCTGAAATGCCGCTTCCTATCGACGGGCACGTATGCACTCGTACCCGGCAGCGTCGTCGGCCATTGCGCATTCGGGTTCGCAAAATCGAATGCGCTCGTCAGATCGCCGCAAACCGCCTTGCGCCAGGCCGTGATGTTCGCCGACAACGAATTGCGCCCGCGGCCGAAGCGCCTTTCGATGAAGCGGATGATCGACGTATGATCGAACGTCTCCGAACAGACCCATCCACCTTTCGTCCAGGGCGAGACGATCAGCGTCGGTACGCGCGGCCCGAGTCCGTAGGGGCCGGCCGCTTTGCCGGGCGCACCGCCGAAGTATTCGTTGGTGGTATCGACGGTGGAGCGGCCCGTCGCGTCGGACCACGGCGCGAAAGGCGGGGGCACGTGATCGAAGAAACCGTCGTTCTCGTCGTAGGTGAGGATGAGTGCCGTCTTGCTCCAGACGGCGGCGTTCGACGTCAATGCCTGCAGCACCTGATCGACGTACCATGCACCGTAGTTCGGTGGCCAGTTCGGATGCTCCGAGTAGGCTTCGGGCGCCACGATCCATGACACCTGCGGCAGCGTGCCACCTTGCACGTCGGCCTTCAGGATGTCGAAATACCCGCCGCTCGCGGCCACGTTCGTACCCGTGCGCGCGTTGTCGTAGAGCGGGCTGCCCGGCTGCGCATTGCGGAACTGATCGAAGTAGAGCAGCGAGTTGTCGCCGTAGTTGCCGACGAACGGATCGCGCGTCCAGCCCCACGATCCGCTCGCATCGAGGCCAAGGCCGACGTCCTGATAGATCTTCCACGTAATGCCCGCTGCCTGCAGCATCTCCGGGCACGTCGACCACGAATAGCCCGCTTCCGCATTATCGATGACGGGGCCGCCACCCACACCGTCGTTGCCGATCGACCCCGTCCACATGTAGTAGCGGTTCGGATCGGTCGGCATCATGCCCGAGCAGTGGTAGCCATCGCAGATCGTGAACGCATCGGCCAGTTGGTAGTGGAATGGGATGTCGCCGCGCGTGAGGTGGGCCATCGTCAAGGGCCCCTTCGCCATGATCCAGCGGTCGTAACGTCCGCCGTGCCAGGCCAGCTGCGTCGTCGCCCAGTCATGCAGCAAGCCCTGCATGTATTGCATGCCGAGTTCGGCGGCGTCGGGGCGAAAAGGCAGGACGTGGCCCATGCCGGCGACGATCGGCTGATACCAGACGGGCTTGCCGTTCGGCAATTCGATTGCATGGCGGTCGCCGTATCCACGCACGCCGCGCAGCGTGCCGAAGTAATGATCGAACGAGCGATTCTCCTGCATCAGGATCACGATGTGCTCGATGTCATCGATGCTGCGCGTCGCATCGTTCGCGGGAATCGCGAGCGCGCGTCGAATTCCGGCGGGCACGACGCCCATCGAAGCGATGACGCCTGCTGCCTGCGCAGCGGCACGAAAAAAATCGCGGCGGCTTCTCGAGGTCATTTTCGATCTATGTCCGGTGGCGTCGTTGAAACCGGCGGCCCGCGCCGAAACAGCGTTGCGACGCCTGGGCCGTCGAATAAAGAGATAGACGACGTTATGGACCACGGAAGGGCCCATCGCAAACGAAAACCGGCGCGTTAGAAAAGAGGATCGAGAGAGGGAACAGCGAAAACGTTGCGCAGCGACTTCGTCATGCAGCGGGTTGCACGCAGCGTGTCCGTGGGGACCCGTGCGACAGGCATTGCGCGGATCGGGGGGCGTACGCGTCGAGCGACGCACGCGATCGTTGCGATCGCGCCGCCCCCCCTTTCCGATCAGGCCTCGCCCAAGGCGGGATCGCTCATGCTGTTGCGGCCCGTCTCGACGTGGCCGGCCAGTGCCCGCACGAACGAAGCGTCGGTATCGACGCTGACGACGAGATCGTACCAGCCGTGCCACGCGCGCAGATCGATGTACAGGTCCACGGCTTCGCCGCCGCGCACGCGCCGCGTCGTCTTATGGCCATCGTAGACATTGAGCACCGTGAAACGGCAAGCCGCGGTGCCTTCGTTCTTGAGGCGCAGCGAAACGTTGCCGTTCGCAACGTCGTAGGACTCCCGCACCTCAGGCACGGCCGCGCGGGCACTCCACCAATGCGTCGCCACAGCCTTGCCGGCGAAGCGGCGCATGAATCCGTTCGGACCGTGCACGACGTAGTCATAGCCGCCGTCGAGACCTAGCGAGACGTCGTCGGCGAGGCGCTTGCCCGCCTCGACCGTATACGCGCGCGGCGCGTCGAGCGTATGCCGGTGGTAGAGCTGGAACGCAGCACCGGCGTCGCCCGTATTGACGAATTCGACGTGCAGCTTGCCGCCATGCGCATGCGTATGCGCACGCACAAACAGCTCGTAAGGCAATGCACGCGCGAGCCGCACGCCCGGCTCCTGGCTCGGCTTCGACTGCACGAGCGGCGGCAGCGGCACGTAATCCGGATGGCGCTGTTTGTCGGCAGGCACGTAGCCGCTCGTCCCGGGCAGCGCCGGAAACGCCGCATTCGGATGCCGGAAGTCGAACGCGCTCGTCAGATCGCCGCATATCGTCCGGCGCCACGGCGTGACGTTCGGCGACAACAGATTGCGCCCATGGCCGAAACGCTTTTCGATAAAGCGGATGATCGACGTATGATCGAAAGTCTCCGAGCAGACCCATCCGCCCTTCGACCAGGGCGAGACGACGAGCATCGGCACGCGCGGGCCAAGTCCATAGGGGCCCGCCGGGTTCGTGCCTTTGCCGGGGTAGTATTCGTTCGCCGTATCGACGGTCGAACGGCCCGCCGTATCGGACCACGGCGCATACGGCGGCGCGATGTGATCGAAGAAGCCGTCGTTCTCGTCGTAGGTGATCAGCAGCGCGGTCTTGCTCCACAGCGTCGGATTCGACGTGAGCACCTGCAACACCTGATCGACATACCATGCGCCGTAATTGGCCGGCCAGTTCGGGTGCTCCGTATAGGCTTCGGGCGCCACGATCCACGACACCTGCGGCAGCGTGCCATTGGCCACGTCGGCCTTCAGAACGTCGAAATACCCGCCGCTCACCGCCACGTTCGTGCCCGTGCGCGCGTTGTCGTAGAGCGGGCTGCCCGGCTGCGCGTTACGATATTGGTCGAAGTAGAGCAGCGAGTTATCGCCATAGTTGCCGATGAAGGCGTCCTGCGTCCAGCCCCAGGAGCCGTTCGCATCGAGCCCCGTGCCGATATCCTGATAGATCTTCCACGTAATGCCCGCTGCCTGCAGCATCTCCGGATAGGTCGACCACGAATAGCCCGCCTCGGCGTTGTCGATGACGGGGCCGCCGCCGCTGCCGTCGTTGCCGACCCAGCCCGTCCACATGTAGTAGCGGTTCGGATCGGTCGGCGTCATGCCCGAACAGTGATAGGCATCGCAGATCGTAAACGCGTCGGCCAGTTGGTAGTGGAACGGGATGTCCTCGCGCGTGAGATAGGCCATCGTCGTCGTGCCCTTCGCCGGCACCCACTGATCGTAGCGGCCGCCGTTCCAGGCCGCTTGCGTCGTCGTCCAGTCGTGCGGCAGATCCTGCAGGAATTGCAGGCCGAGATCGGGGGCGCTCGGGCGGAAAGGCAACACGTGGCCCAGGCCGGCCGCCAGCGGCTGATACCAGACGGGCTTGCCGTTCGGCAACTCGATCGCGCGGCGGTCGCCATATCCGCGCACGCCGCGCAGCGTGCCGAAGTAATGATCGAACGAGCGGTTCTCCTGCATCAGGATCACGATGTGCTCGATGTCGTTGATGCTGCGCGTCGCATCGTTCGCGGGGATCGCGAGCGCCTGGCGAATGCCGGCAGGCAACGCACCCATTGCGGCGGCGGCGCCTGCCGCCTGAGCGGCGGCGCGCATAAAATCACGGCGGCTTGTCGAGGTCATTTTGGATTCGTATCGGCTAAAAGAGGATCGGCTAAATGCGAATGGGACGGCGACGCGCTCGCGGCACCGTCGACGGCTATTTCGAAAACCAACAACGCGAAGCGAACAACGGGACAACTCATTTCTCGGCGATGGCGGCACGCCGCAGCGGGGGCGAGCCCGCCGCGTGCCGCTCACTCGGCCGTATGCATCACCGGCGGCAGCAATGCGCCCGATGCCGGCATTGACGGCTCGTCGCGCGGAACAGCAAATCGTTGCGCCAATGGCCGGCTGCTGCCGCCGGGCGTATCGGTATCGCGTGGCGCCGCGCCCGCGCCCGGAAGCATCGGTACCCGCTCCGGATTCGATGCCGCCGCGCCGCCGCTGCCTTCGTCGCGACCGCCGCATCCCGCACCGCCCGCGGCCATCGCCGCGCCGAGCAGCACGAGTGCAAGCCGACGCAGCGTCGCAGTGCGTCTTGTCCGCGTTTTCATACGCGCGTTTCCTCCGCAATCGCCGGCCAGCCGTCGGCTGTTTTCTTCCTTGTGTTCACTCATGCAAAAAGCATTCGAATGGCGCACAAGATAGAAACGAATCGTGTCTGATTGATGAAGAACGTTATGGATCAATCGCCCGCATCGCTCAATGGCGGCACGATTGCATTAGAAGAAAAATTCGGGATGGGGAACGGCGGGAAATGCGGGTAAAACTCGCATGCGGCGGGAACTACGAGCAGACGGTAACAGGAGGGGGAAGTGGCGGCGCATCGATGCGCGCAAACGTGCAGCGGCACCGCACGCAGGAAGGCGCGGGGATTCGGCGCGCTTATCGCCCGCCGGGGGGCGGGCGATAAGCGCGGGCAATAATGCAGCGACTGCTCAGGAAGCGGTCATGTGCGCGATGCAATCGCGCAGATAAGTATCGAACTGCTCGCCGATCTCGGGATGCCGCAGCGCGAACTCGACCGTGGCTTTCAGATAGCCGAGCTTGCTGCCGCAATCGAAACGCGTGCCGTAGTAGCGATAGGCCAGCACCTGCTCCTCGGCCAGCAACGAATGAAGCGCGTCCGTGAGCTGAAGTTCGCCCAGCACGCCGGCCTCGAGCTTGCGCAGATGCGAGAAGATGCTCGGCATCAGCACGTAGCGCCCGACCACGCCGAGATTCGACGGCGCGGCATCGGGAGCGGGTTTCTCGACGATGCCCGACAGCTTGAAGATATCCTCCTCCCATTCGCGGCCCTCGACCACGCCGTAGGAACGGCTGTCCTCGCGTGCGATGGCTTCCACGCCCACGATCGAGCTGTGATAGTGGTTGAACACGTCGATCATCTGCTTCATGACGGGCTGTTCGCCATAAAGCAGGTCGTCGGCCAATATCACGGCGAACGGGCTGTCCGCCACGAGCTTCTCCGCGCAGAGCACCGCGTGGCCGAGACCGCGCGCCGCCGGCTGACGCACGTAGAAGCAATCCACGTGGCTCGGCTTGATGTTACGCACGAGATCGAGCAGCTTGTCCTTGCCGCGCGCCTCGAGTTCGGCCTCTATCTCATACGAGGTATCGAAGTGATCTTCGATGGCCCGTTTGCCACGGCCCGTCACGAAGATCAACTCGGTGATACCTGCTGCAACTGCCTCCTCCACCGCATATTGAATGAGCGGCTTGTCGACTATGGGCAGCATCTCCTTGGGGCTCGCCTTCGTGGCGGGCAGGAATCGGGTTCCAAGCCCCGCCACCGGAAATACCGCTTTGGTGACTTTCAACATCATTCATCCCCTTCTGGGAAGTCGTTATCAACGCTCCAAAATAGAACTACACTCGCCGGATCGCCCGACCGCGGGAACTACGCGCGCTCCATGCTTCGGTCGACATCGCGACTATCGGCGCCATCGCGCCGAAGCCCCGCTGCACGCATGGTTGCGTCGCTTTCCAGCGCTTCCCGGTAAGCTGATACGGCAACGAGAATCAATAGCACCGCAACGCCGGCTATCCAGTGCAAGTCCATGACACGGCTCCGTTAGCAATCTGTCGTCGAATGCAAGCTATCACGAAAAAACGGAACAATAATCTCCGGCGCCGTGCAGTCCATTTTTTCCTGGCCGCATTTCAAATGCGCCTATCAGATCGAACAGGGCGTTTGTTAATTCAACGTTTTCGCCGATTTTTTTCGGCCTACGATAAGGCGCGGAATCGGCACTTTTTATACCGACCCGCAGGATCAAGTCATTATTTCCGAGCGTTCGGACAGGACCGCGCATGAGCGATTGGACAGCATTTCCCGTATCCGGCAGGACCTCGGCGACACAGGGGCCCGCACCGGCGGCCGGCCGCCTCGAGGCAGTCTCCACCGCCACCGTATCCAAAGATACTTTCATCGACGCGATGCGCGGTGTAGCCGCTTTGATCGTGGCCTATTTTCACTGCCGCCAGGTGGTGTGGGTAGGTGTGCACCGCTTTCACGAAGTCGTCGGTTTTTCGCTGAATCCGAGCGTCTTGCTGGGTTACCTGACGCTGCCAGTCATGTGGGGCTCCGCGGGCGTATCGATCTTCTTCGTGATCAGCGGCTATTGCATCCATCGCAATCCGGCTGCCCGGCTCGCGGCCGACCCGACGTACCGGCTCGATACCCCGATCTTCTGGGCACGGCGTTTCGCCCGCATCTATCCCGTGCTCTTTGCGGCACTGCTCGTCACACTCGCGCTCGATTCGATCAGCCTCAGCCTCCCCCCGGTCAATCACAAGATTCTCGACATCGGCCCCAAGGCCTTTTTGATCAGTCTCTTTTCGATGCAAGGCGTGCTCGCCCATCCATATGGCTCGAACGGCGCGCTGTGGACGCTTGCGATCGAAGTGCAGTTCTATCTGATGTACCCGCTGCTTTTCGCGGCACGACGCCGCTTCGGCCTGTCGCGCGTAATGGTCGTCATCGCGGCCATCAACGTGGTCTCGGGCTATCTGCTCGAGCCCGTCTGGATCTATTTCTTCACGTCCTACTGGTTCTCTTGGACACTTGGCGCCTACGTCGCCGAAATTCGTGCGACGCCGGGTGCCTTTTCGCTCACGAGGGGGCAGATCCTCAAATGGCGGATCGTCGCCCTGGTAACTGCCGCGCTCGGCTGCGCCGCCTTCAATTACAGCTTCTACATCGGCCAGTACATCGGCTTCCAGCTGTGGGCGCTCGGCTTCGCATTCTGGCTGCGCACCACTCTCAAGCGCGACGACGAACCCACCCGCGAGGGACTCTTTACGCGCCTGCTCGTGCACTGCGGGGCGTTCAGCTATTCCCTCTATGTCATTCATCTGCCGATCTTCATCTGCCTGACCGCGATCTTCTTTCGCTCCGAGCTGCAGGTATCGATTTGGCCCTCGTTCGCATTCTTCCCCGTCGCCATCGCGGCCGCCTACGTCTTCTACCGATGCATCGAGTTGCCGGCCATGCGCTGGTCCTCGAGCATCAGGCGGCGCAAGCCGGCCGCGCAGCGGCCGTCCGCGGTTTGACGAAAGGCCATCCGCCCCGTGCGGCGTGCGGGCGAACGAACGCGCCACGCCTCGAGCTGCCCCTCCGTCGGCGCATGCAAGCGGTGAAACCGACTGCGGATGCAGGTATGCGTAAGCGGCCGATACAGAGCCGATACAGGACGCCCAGGCCGGCTGTGCGAGTCATCCTTGGCAGAACGCAACGGCTTCGGTTGCGCGGCGGCTTCGGCAGTGAGGTAGTGAGGCAGCGAACGGCTTGCGAGAACCGAGCGGGCGCGTTGAGCGGCCCGCTCTGTACATCCGCGCCTGAGGCGCGGGGCGATCCGCTGCCCGCGGCACCGCAATAACGGCACCGGCGGTTCGGTAAATGAGCGCCGTTCGCGCGGAGTGAGTGATCAGGGGGCCTTGCGCCGCGCCCGTTGCGCACCCACACGCGACAACACGCGCCGCACGCCGTCGAGATAGGCGCGCGAGCCGAAGCGCTGGCGCGCGACGTCATAGCCCTTTTCGACAAGCCGGGCACGCAATTGCGCATCGGTGCGCAGCCGCGTCAGCGCCGCCGCGAGCGCCGTCGCTTCGCCCGGCTCGCACAGCAGGCCATTGATTCCGTCGTCGACGATCTCGGTAACGCCACCGGCCCGCATGGCGACAACGGGGCGCCGGGCAAGCATGCCCTCTACGATCACACGGCCGAACGGCTCCGGTGCGATCGACGTGTGCGCGATCGCATCCATGGCGCGCATGCAGGCCGGCACGTCGTCTCGAAAGCCGAGGAAGTGCACGCGCGAGCGCAGGCCGTGCTTCTCGACGAACGCCTTCAGCGACAGCTCATAGTCGTCTTCGCCGAAGAACGCCGCTCCGACCAATGCAACGTGCATTTGCGGATCGAGCCGCGCCGCATCGAGCAGCACGTGCTGGCCCTTCCAATGCGCGAGACGGCTGAAGCAGCCAACGATGAACGCATCGGCCGGCAAGCCGAGGCGCGCGCGCAACGCCGCCTGAGGGATATCGTCCTGCCGTCGGAACGGCGCCTCGGAAATACCGTTGAACACGACGTCGATGCGCTCGTCCGGCACGCCGGAGAGCTCGGCGAACGCAGCGGCCGAGGCACCTGAATTGGCGATCACGTGGTCGAGCGCGTGCTGGCCGCACCACTTGATGAGCGCACGCTGCAGCCTGCCGAAATGCTCCTCGCTGACGATGTCGCGCAGATGCCAGACCACCGGTTTGCGCGTGAGCATGCCGGCCAACGCACCGATGACCATCGCGCGTTGCGTGTTCGCGTAGATGAGATCGGCGTAACGTGCGCGCCGGACGGTTCTGCGCACAAGCGACACCACACCCGCGAGCGTGCGCAGAATCGGCATGCGCGCCTGCTTCGACACGCCGCCGAGCGCGCCGCTCGCGAGCACCTCCACGCGCACGCCGGCGTTTTCGAGCGCGAGCCTGAACGGGCCGTCATCGAAGAGCACGACGTCGATCGAAGCCTTGAAATTGCGCGCAACCTCGAGCAAAGACAGCTCGGCACCGCCGAGCACGCCGCTTTGATCGACGGCGAGCACGCGCATGGGCAGCTCCGCGCCGCCCGACGGGGCATCGGCGGCCGCCACCGGCTCGGCTGCCGGCGAACCCGCGGCGGCAACGGTGGCCGTACGCTGCGAAGCACCAGGGCAGAGACTTTCGACGCAGGCGACGAACCGCTCGCGAAAATGCTGCACGGAAAAACGTTCGGCGTTGGCGCGGCAGTCGCGGGCGGAGAAGAGGTGCGCATCGCGCTCGAACGCCTCGACGGCACCCGCAATGGCCGCCGCGTTCTGCTCGTGAAAAAAGAGGCCCGTGGGACGGTTCTGCGACAGATCGCGCACCGTCTCGAGCACCCCGCCCTTTCCATAGGCGATCACAGGCGTGCCGCAGGCCTGCGCTTCAACCGGAGCAATGCCGAAATCCTCCTCCGCGGCGAACACGAACGCCTTCGCCCGGCGCATATGGTCATGCAGCACGGCAAACGGCTGATAGCCCATGATCACGACGTTGGGCGAGGCTTTCGCGCGAACCGCCGCCATCTCGGGGCCGTCGCCGATGACGACGAGTGTCTTGTCGGGCATGTGGGAAAATGCTTCGACGATCAGATCGATCTTCTTGTAAGGCACGAGGCGCGAAGCGGTGAGATAAAAGTCCTCCTTGCGCTCGTTGAGGCCGAACGAATCGACGTCGACGGGCGGAAAGATGACCTGGGCATCGCGCTGATAGACCTTCTTGATACGCCGCGCAATGAACTGCGAATTGGCGACGAAATGGTCGACCGAATTCGAGGTGCGGATATCCCAGTTGCGAATGTAATGCAGAATCATGCGCGCGAATGCCGAACGTACGCCATGCGTCAGATGCGATTGCTCGAGATACTGATGCTGCAAATCCCACGCATAGCGGATCGGCGAATGCACGTAGCTGATGTGCACTTGATCCGGGCCCGTGAGCACGCCCTTCGCCACGGCATGGCTGCTCGAGATCACGAGGTCGTAGGCGCTCAGATCCAGTTGCTCGATCGCAAGCGGCATCAGCGGCAAATACGCGCGATACCGCTTGCGCGCGAGCGGCATGCGTTGAATGAACGAAGTCGTGGCGCGCTTGCCGCGCAGGAACGTACGATCGTCGAGGAAATCGACGAGGCTGAACAAGTCCGCATCGGGAAAGCAGGCGAGTATCTGCTCGAGCACGCGCTCGGCACCCGCGTAAGTGACGAGCCAGTCGTGAACGACCGCGATGCGCGGCGCGCGGGTTTGCGCCACGGTGGGTGCGAGACGTCGCGGCCGAAGAGCCGGAACGAGTTCCGCCGCCCCGGTTGCGGCAAGGGTTTCATCGCTCATGCGCTTCTCCTTGCATTGACACGCAGCACCAGCGCGCGGGCCATGCCGCGCAACGAGGGGGACGTCGAGACCGACCAGGCGAGGTTCGTACCGGCGAGCCCGGCGGCCAGCGCGGCCAGCGCCGCCAGATTCGTGACCGCATGCGCGAGATAGCCGGCCAGGCCGAGAAAGGCCAGGTGCCCGATCATGTCGAGCACGATCGGCCGCGCATGGATCTTGGACAGATAAAGCAGAACCGCATAATCGACGAGCGAGCGCATGACGACGATGGTCGCCGCGCCCGTCAGGCCAAAATGGCTGATGCCGAACATCAGGATGGCCGCGAACAACGGCAGCTCGATAATGCCGATCCACGCCGCCCGCGCCGGATCGATTTGCGATTGGATCAAAAGCCGTGTGACGCCGGCCTGCCCGACGAGCCAGACGCTGATGATCAGCACACGGCCGACGTTGACGGACGCGTTCGCCAGTTCGCTGCCGACCCACAGGTTCAGGAACGGCCCGAGCGCGAGCATCGCCACGATCATGATCGGCGTGAATACGCCGTTGAGAAACTCCAATGCCTGCCTGACGAGCACGTCCGCGTGATCGCGCTCGATGGCCGATAGACGCGGAAAGAGCGTGCGCACGAGCGCATTCGGCAGCATGTTGAGCCGCGTGACGAGATTTTGCGGGACCGTGTAGTAGGTCACGAAGCGCGCGCCGAGGCCGGCGCCGAGCAGCACGCGATCGAGCGTGTCGCCCACCATGATCGCCATGCTCGCCGCCAACATCCAGCCGCCGAAACGGAACAGGTCCTTGGCCACGCGAAACTGCGGCATCCGGATGCGGTCGATCTCGAGCACGCGCATGCTCGCGCGCGCGAGCAGCACCGCGGCTATGCCGCGCGCGAGCACAGCCGCCGCGAGCACATTGGGCAGCGTGGGCGCGATCATCCACGCCGCACCGAGCGGCAACAGCTGAAACAGAAACGTGCCGAGCGTCTGATTCGTGTTGTAGACACCGAACCGTTCGGCGCCGTTGATCGCGCCGGCACACACCCACGAAATATTGGCGATCGGAATGGCCAGCGCGAGCCACGGCAGCGCGTGATAGACCTCGCTGCGCATCGCCGGCTCGACATGCGTGAAATAGGCCGTGTAGAGATACCCGCCGATATAGACGATGATCCCGCCCGCGATCCCGGTCGCGAGGTTCAGCCAGAACGCACTCCAGAAAACGATGGCGCTTTGCTCGGGATCGTTGGCCGCGCGCGCCTTCGAGATATGGTTCTGCGCGGCCATGCTCATGCCGAGGTCGAGCACCCCGAAATAGCCGATGAACGTCCATACCAGACTCACGACGCCATACCGCTCCACGCCGAGCAGCTTGATGTAGGTCGGTACCGTTACGAGCGAGACGAACGTCGGCAGGATCAACCCGAAAAAGTTGATCGCGACGTTCTTCAGCATGCCTTTATCCATCGATTGCGACTCCGTCATCCGTTCGCCTTGTCGACGGAAAGGCGGTCCGCGCCTGCCTCGGTGCCTTGTCCTTTCGGCGGCCGGTGGCCCTCGCCTTTGCCGGTGCCGTTGTCGCCCTTGCCGGCCGCGGAAGGCGTCCACCGGTACATGATCACCTTGCCGCGTGCGTCCTCTTCGACGAAAACGACGTACTCGCCGTTCTCGCGCCGGTAAGCGCTGATCGCGTTCGCGACGTCCACGTGACCCGACGCCTTGCCGACCTCGGGGCCCGGCTGAATGAGCCCGACCTCCTCGCCCGTGTTGCGATCGAATACGTGCACGGTGCCGATGAATTCGACGGCGAACACGTAATCGCCCTCCTGTGTCACGCTCACGAGCGTGCGGCGCGGGTTGCCCGCCGGCTGCCACAGCAGCGAACGCTTATAGCGCAACACGGGCTTGCCGGTCGACCACGCGTCGTAGCGAGCCAGCACGCGGCCGATTTCCTTCGGCACGTCCTTGCTTTCCGGCATCTCGTCGTCGGTATAGCCGGTCAGATAAAGCGAATCGGTCTTGGCGTCATAGATCGCGCGCTTCACGTAGCGAAACGGCTCGGGCAACGGGTACGTCGTCATCTTCTCGTACGAGTAGCTCGGATTGCCGGCGCGATCGAGGCCGCCGAAGCGCAGCCGGTGAATGCGCGTATCGTTCGCGCGCCAGATGTCGCCCTTCGCGTCGACCCACCAGCCCCAGCCGCCCGCGAGATGCTCGCCCGACTCGTTGCGCTCGAATTCGGTCGGATTGAACTTGCCGTCGCCGTTCGCGTTGCGCCAGATCCACTCGCCGCCCGGCGGTGCTGTCGTCACGGAGTGCACGGGCCCGGGCCGGCCGGCGATGAAACCCGAAGGAATCGCCGTTTCGCCGTCGCGTGCCTGATCGAACCGGTAAATCTTGAGGTGATCGGCGTACATGTCGGTCAGATAGAGGAACGTGCGCCCGTTCAGCCGCCGCGCGATGGGCGTGCCCGGCCACTGGTCCATGTGAAAGACGGTGTCCTCGGGATACTTGAACCGGTTCGAGAGGAAACCGACATAGGTCCATTCGCGCCCGGGCGGCTTGGACCAATCGAGCTCGAACCGCTTGTTGCCCGTAAAGACGCTATTGGGCCGGCCCGGGTCGATGCATGCGCCGTCGACGAAGAGCAGCCCATCCACCTGCCAGCGCAGCTTCCCTTCGGCCGTGTAGCTTTGCAGCGACGCGCCGAGTCCCGCGCCGGTCGAACCCAATTGCGGGCCCACCCCGTTCATGGACACGTAAATGTTTCCGCCCGCGTCGACGCCGACGCCGGTCAGACCGTTGAAGCGCAACGGGCCGGGACGGCCCCGCTCGCTCGGCTTGCCGGCCCAGATGCCATATCGCTCGCCGAATGTATCGGTAAGTTCATACTGCCCTGGGCGCGACGCGGTAAAAATGAGCACTTGCTGGCGCCAACCGTTGTCGGCCACGTAGAGGCGCCCCTTTTTGTCGATCGCGATATCCACGGGATCGGCATCTTCGGGTATGGCCACCTTGTCGGGCAGCGGCTTGCCATCCGCCGTGTAGTGCACGAGATGCGCGCCCGGCGCGCTGCGCGTATCGGTCAGCACCCACAGCGTGCCGTCGGGAGCGAGCGCGATGCGTCCCGGTTCGTGCACCTTCCATGCGCTCTTTTGCTGCATCGAATCGGCGTCGATCACCGCGATTTCGTCACGCGTCGTATTCGCCGCATACACGGTCGAATCGCTCGCCGCAAGGCCGTAAATCGGCGCTTTCGCGCCGGCCTGCACGCGGTTCACGGGCAGGAAGCTGGCCGCAAGCTGCCCATGTACGTCGGCCCGCGCGGCCGCGCGGAATGGGACCGTCTTTTTCACATCGCCGATCGCACGGCGCGAAATGCCGTACCACGACTCCCCTTTCGGCGGCCAGACGCCATCGCTCACGAGCTTGCCGCGCTCGTTGTTGACCGACGATGCCACGAACACATAGCGCGCATTCACCGCAACGGCATCGCCGCCAGTACGCCCCCATCCATGCGTGCCGCCCGCGAACGTCAGTTGCCTGCCATCCTGATAAACGCTCGCCTCGGCGCCGCTTTCATCCCACGGCGAATTCGTGTAGACCTTCCCGTCGGTCGATACCGCGATGGCGGTAATGTCGATCTGGGTCCATGTGCCGTGGCCAAAGCCGAAAGTATTTCCGATCCACGATGTCGTCGCAGGCAACAGGTTGTCGTCGGCGCGCGCGGCCACGCCCGCCAGGGCGGCGCCGATCCCGATAGCAGCGGCAACGAGCACCGGGCGAGACAGGGGACGCAACAAGATGGCTCCTTGTATCCGAAATCTATCGCGATAAGCCTACGGTCAAACTATTAGGGCGAAAGCCACAAATAATTCCAAAAAATTCTCGGCGCACCATCGCCCATGCGGCACCGATTTCAGCCGGAGACAGCGGGTTTTTCGTCAATTTCTTTTTCCGCACAATGGGTTCGCCTTTTCAGCTACTGCCGGGTGGACCCGCCGGCGAAGGGAAATTGCAAGGACACGTATGTCTGAATTGATTGCTCCAGCGTTGCAGGAATCCGAGGTCGTGCATCCGTCGCGCCGCATCGTGCAGCTCGACGGCGTACGCGCCGTGGCCGTGCTCGCCGTGTTTCTCAATCACGCCCTCGGCATATCGCTATGGATGGGTGTCGATCTCTTTTTCGTGCTCAGCGGCTTTCTGATCACGGGCATTCTTCTCGATCGAAAATCGCGCAATCAATCGTATTTCGGCTATTTTTACGCGCGCCGCGCGCGGCGTATTCTGCCGCCCTATCTGATGCTGCTCGTACTGTCGACGCTGCTCTTCGGCACGGGCTGGATGAGCCAGTGGTGGTGGTACGCCTTCTTCGCCACGAACATCGGACAGTCGCTCGGCGTATCGGGCAATCCCGGCTTTGGGCCGCTCTGGTCGCTCGCCGTCGAAGAGCAGTTCTACCTGGTGTGGCCGATCGTCGTATTGTTCGTCTCCGAGCGCACGCTCGGTTTCGTGGCCGCTGCCGGCGTGATCCTCGCGCCCGTGCTGCGCGCCGTGGCCACGCCGTTTTTCAGCGAATTCTGGCCGATCTACTTCCTCACGCCGTTTCGCATGGATCTGCTGTGCGCCGGTGCGCTGCTGTGCATCCTGGTGCGACGCCAGCCCGATCTGCCCGAGCGGATGAAGTGGGTCGCCTGGGCCGGCCTCTTCGGCGCGCTGGCCACGCTCGGGTGGCTGCATGTGCATTACCCGTTGATCCGCGATTCCAATCAGCCGCTCTCGAATGCCGGCCTCTACAGCGTGACCCTCGTGCTGTCCACCTCGGCGATCGTATTGGCGCTGCGCAGCCGCGGCATCGTCACGCGCGTGCTGTCGAATCCACTGCTCGTCTATATCGGCACGATCAGCTACACGTTCTATCTCGTGCACGTGACCTTCATCGGACTCATGTGGCGGCTCGACATGGGGCGCTATGCGAGCGCGCTCTCAGCACTCGCGCTGACGATCGTCTATGCAACGCTCAGCTGGTTCTGGATCGAAAAGCGGCTCGTGCGCGGCGGCACCCGGCGCTCACCGCTTTCCGTCGCGCTCGCGCGCGATTGACGATCGAGCGCCACGCCCCTGTCCATTCCAAAGCCGATTCTACGAACCACATTAAAAGGAAAATTCCATGAACGCGACGAAGCCTGCACGCAAAGCCATCGTCACCGGCATCACGGGACAGGATGGCGCCTATCTCGCGCAATTGCTGTTGGACAAGGGCTACGCCGTCGTCGGCACCTATCGGCGCACGAGCTCGGTCAATTTCTGGCGCATCGCCGAGCTCGGCATCGAGCAGCACCCCAACCTCACACTCGTCGAGCACGACCTGACCGACCTCGGCTCCACACTGCGCCTGCTCGAGAGGGCGCAGCCGAGCGAACTCTATAACCTCGCGGCGCAAAGCTTCGTCGGCGTGTCGTTCGATCAGCCCGTCACGACGGCCGAGGTGACGGGCGTCGGCGCGCTGAACCTCCTCGAGGCGATTCGCACCCTCGACAAAAGCATTCGCTACTATCAGGCGTCGACTTCCGAAATGTTCGGCAAGGTACAGGCCATTCCGCAAGTGGAGAGCACGCCGTTCTATCCGCGCAGCCCGTACGGCGTCGCCAAGCTCTTTGCGCATTGGACGACCATCAACTATCGCGAGTCATACGACATCTTCGGCGCCTGCGGCATCCTCTTCAATCACGAATCGCCGCTGCGCGGCATCGAGTTCGTGACGAGAAAGATCACCGATTCGGTTGCGCGCATCAAAGCGGGCAAGCTCGAGAAGCTCGAGCTGGGCAATCTCGACGCAAAGCGGGACTGGGGCTTCGCGCGCGAATATGTCGACGGCATGTGGCGAATGCTCCAGGCCGACGAAGCGGACACTTATGTGCTCGCGACGCAACGCACGGAAACGGTACGCGATTTCGTGCGCATGGCGTTCGAGGCAGCCGGCTACCAGCTCGAATGGAGCGGCAAGGCGGAAAACGAGCGCGGCATCGACGTGGCCACCGGCAAGGTGCTCGTCGAGGTGAACCCGCGCTTTTACCGGCCCGCCGAAGTCGATCTGCTGATCGGCTGCGCCGACAAGGCGCGCGACAAGCTCGGCTGGCAGCCGCAAACCACCCTCGAGGGGCTCTGCAAGATGATGGTCGAGGCAGATCTCGCTCGCGTTGGTGCGGCATGACGGCGGGCAACGGGCAGCGCGCGCCTCGCGCGCTCGTCACCGGCGCTGCCGGATTCACCGGCCGGCACCTCGCGGCCACGATGAGCGAACGCGGCTACGACGTCTGGGCCGCCGTCAGTCCTGGCGTTGCCGCGCCGCAAATCGCCGCTCGAGAGGTGGCGCCGATCGATCTGCTCGATCCCGACGGCCTGCACGCGCTCGCGAGCGATGCACGGCCCGACGTCGTCGTGCATCTTGCCGCGGCCTCGCATGTGACGCAGGGCACACCCACCGATACCTACGTGACCAACATCGTCGGCACGCGCAACCTGCTCGCCGCGCTGGCCTCGCTCGACGAGCGGCCGCGCTGCGTGTTGCTCGCGAGCAGCGGGAACGTGTACGGCAACGCAACGCTCGAAGTGATCGACGAGAATGTGGTGCCGCAGCCGGCGAACGATTATGCGGTCAGCAAGTTCGCAATGGAGCATGCCGCGCGCCTCTGGATGGATCGCCTGCCGATTTGCATCGCGCGCCCGTTCAACTACACGGGCGTGGGGCAACGCGAGGACTTTCTGCTGCCGAAGATCGTCGGCCATCATGCGCGCCGGGCGCCCAGGATCTCACTCGGCAATCTTCACGTCAGCCGTGATTTCTCCGACGTGCGCGATGTGGTGGAGGTGTATGCGCGGCTTGTCGAAGCCGCGCCAGCCGGCGAAACGTTCAACATCTGCTCGGGCGTATCCCATTCGCTCATGGACGTGCTCCGAATGCTCGAGGATATCGCGGGCTACCGGATCGATGTCTTCGTCGATCCGCGCTTTTTGCGCGCCAACGAAGTACACCGGCTCGTCGGCTCCAATCTCAAGCTGCGGCGCGCGATCGGGCACGCGCCGAATACCCCGCTTCGGCAAACGCTCGAATGGATGTATACGCATGCGGCACAGCCATCGGCGTGAGCGCGCATACGCGCTTGCCGATTCGACGCCGCACGTGCTTCGCCTCCGTCAGTTGCCGCGCCATGGCGGGACTGGCGAGCCGCTCGTCTGCGCCGTCTGCGCCCAGTCGGCGAACTCCGCATCGAACTGCTTCGGCAAACGCTTCACGTAGGCCCAGTAGTCGACATAGTCGCCACTGCGGAACATCGGCAGGATCGTCGCCATCACCTCCGGATGGCGCTCGAACATGAATCGCACCGCCATATAACCCCAGCGGTAAGCGCGGTTGACATAGTCGTCCATCGCATAGGTGTTGCGAAGGATGTCGCTGAGCCTGTAGCGTCCCGTTCTGGCCGCGGCGATCGATTCCGGATTGTCGTTGCCGCGCGAAAGGTACTCCGCCAGGCCCTCGATGTACCAGACCGCGGGCATGCGCGAGGATTCGTCGAAATCGCCGTACATGTCGTACCGCCCATCGAGGTAATGCACGAACTCATGTTCGAGGTTCCATATCTCGAAGTGCGGCTGCAGCCACGTTGCGACGAACGCGATGAACCGCGGCAGATTGTCCGGCCTGCGCGGATCGCCTTCGAGGTACATGCCGCCGTTGTTCGTATCGTTGCCGAAAAGCGCACTCGAATAGGTCTGGTATTCCGTCCTGTCGGAAAAGACGACCACCTCCAACCGGGCGTTGTAATCGTCGGCCACCGGCACGCGCCGGGTGTCGAGCATCGTGTGAAAGCGAGGCGCGAGCCTGGCCAGCGTCGAGCAGGCCTGCCCTGCCTGCCCGGGGTTCAGTGAGGCGGTACGCAAGACGATCGCCCCATTCGCGCAGGCATAGCGTTTCGAAAGCAGTGCGTCGGCCAGTGCCTTTTCGAAGTCGCAGGTTCGATAGGCACTGCAATTGGCATTGTCGTAGGTCTTGATCGCCTGCGCCGCCGCCAGCCAGACCAGCCGGTCCGCTCCCGCCATCGACGAGTTCGCAAGTGCGTCCTGCAGCAGCGTGCCGACCGTCGGCCGCAACGCCGGATGCATCGCGAACCGGAACGCCTCGTTCGCCGCCTGCTGCAGTTGATAGCCGGCCTGCTTATCGCCCGCGAGGCTTTGCTTGTTTGCCTTCACGAAGGCATAAAGGGTCATTGCGAACGACGGATCGGATTCGACGCGCGCCAGTGCGTCCGCGCGGTAATGCGAGAAATAAAAGACTTTCAGGATCGCTGTGAAACCATAGCCGATGGTCGGATCGCGCAGCGCCTTCGCCACATTCGGCGCCGCCGCGCGATTCGTGAATCGCTCGACCCATTGCTTCATCACGTCGAGATAGGGTGCCTCGTCGTTCATGTTGACGATGAGCGTCACGACTTCGCCCGCCGTGGCAGGCGCCGCGCGGTTGGGCGTGAAGAGCATGCTGCCGTTCAACAGCGCCATGAGCGCGGGCCGCAAGGTGGCCCGTACCTCGGGCGAGATCGCCGCAAGCCGCCCTTCGCCCTCCGCGAAGTAAGCGGCTCGGAGAAAGAGCGCGAGGCTGAGCAGCGCACGGTTGCCGGGACGGTAGGCCGCCGCCTCCGCTACGAACCGCGTGCTCACCGCGCCGATGTTTTCAGCGCTGAAAATGTGCCCCGCCTGTGCGTGGGCGAGCGGAAACAACGCGTACGTGCAAGTCGGGTCCGAAAGCTCGGCGATACGGGCCGCGAGCGTGGCGCCGTGATATCGCCCGAGCGCATCGATCGAAGGGCAGTCCGCCGCCGCGCTCACCGAGGACATGATGTGATCGCGCCATTCCCGGGGCGTCGAATGCGGAATCAAGTCCGGTCGCAGCCGTTCCGATGGCGCAAGGTCGTACCGCCATTCCTCCGGCGACAGCGGTAGTTGCGACGGCTTGCGCGGCATGGGGGCCGGCCCGGCGGCCACTGTATCCGAGGCGCCCGTGGCGATATCGGCGGACGTGTATGCCATTTGAAAAACAGCCGCATGTGAATGCAATGAAAACAATGCCGATGCGAGCGAAATCAATCCGCCGCACAGGGCCGATGCTAAACGCCTCATGATCGTCGTCTCCTTCGATGGTTGCGTTGCATTCGGCCGGCCTTCGGATCTGTCGACGCAGGCCACTCTATGGGGCTCGCGAGGCATCCACAACCTAAGCGGTCTGATAGCTGCGACTATTCGTGCCTCGAGCGACACGAGGTGCCGACGACGCACGCGCTATCGGCCCGCCACGCGCGGCAAAGGTGAGCGTTTTCGGGAAGACGACTCGAGCGCCCGCCCGTATAAGGCGGCAGAGGGCTTCAAAGGTGAGAGTATTCGGGATCGACGGCGGACGACGTACGTCGCCTGCCGTTTCGCTCGTTGGGGGGTATTCGATGCGCGCCTCAGCGCACTCCGCAAATCGTGCGCTCGTAGCGCGCGAGCACCGCGTCGGCGTCCACGCCAACGCATACGCCGCATGCGGGGCGATGGTCCCATGCTGGTGCCGGCGCGGGCATGCCTCCCGGCTTCTGGATCGTATGACCGGCTGCGATGCCGTCGGTCAGGACGCGAACGGGGCCGCTGCGCGTCGTAAAGTACTCCGGCGCCACGACGTAAATCGCGGCCGACGCGTCGTGCACGTAGATGCCGCGCAGGCTTTCGCTGTTGAAGTGGAAAGCTTCGTAGTGCAGCGAAATGTCTCGAACGAAACGGCCCGCTTCGCCGCCACGCTCGCCCAGGCTCTCCAGGTACTGCGTGGTCATGATGACGCGTTGCGTCACGTCGAGCCCGACGATCGCGATGGGCCAGTCGGCACCGAACACGATATCGGCTGCGAGCGGATCGGCGAACATGTTGGCTTCCGCGGCAGGCGAAACATTGCCGCCGATGCCGCCAAATCCGAATGCGCCGCCCATTACGACGACGCGCTTCACGAGCCTCGCGATGTCGGGACCTTCGTCGAGCGCGAGTGCGAGATTCGTGAGCGGACCGACGGCGAGTAGCGTCACTTCGCCGGGATACTCACGGACGGTATCGACGATGAACCTCGATGCGGCGCGCGGATCTGCATTCGCCGCGGCCGACACGGCCAGCCGCGTATTGCCGAGCCCGTCCTCGCCGTGGATGGCCGGCAGCGGAACCGGCGCCGATCCCGAGAGCGGCGCGGCGGCCCCGCGCGCAACCGGCACTGCCGGCGCGAAGCGCGCCGCCAGATACAGCGCATTGCGCGTTGTCACATCGATTGCCGCATTGCCGAATACGCTCGTCACGCCGAGCAATTCGATCTCGGGATCGAGCGCCTGGAATACGAACGCCATGGCATCGTCGACGCCGGGGTCCGTATCGTAGATGACCTTGTGCTGATTCATAGGTAGAACGCATCCGGCAGTTGTTCGCGTGCGGTCGTATCGCGCCAGGTCCCTTTCAAATTGCCGAGGCGGACCTCGAGATCGGGGCCGCCGAGTTCGATGATGACCTGACGGCAGGCGCCACACGGCGCGATCGGCCCATCGGTGTCGCCGATCACGGCGAGCGCGGCAAAATCGCCGCGCCGATAACCGGCTGCAACGGCGCTGAAAAATGCCGTACGTTCCGCACAATTGCAAAGCCCATACGACGCATTCTCGACGTTGCACCCGTCGAACACCTTGCCGTCGCGCGTAAGCAGCGCAGCCCCGACCTTGAATTTCGAATAGGGCGCATAGGCGCGTTCGCGCGCCGCCGACGCGCGCGAGAGCAGTGCTTCCTTGTCCATGCCGGTTTTCCTCAGCGAATAGTGACGAACATGCCCGCGATCGTCGCGCTCATCAAGTTCGACAGCGTGGCGGCGAGCACGACTCGCACGCCGTAGCGTGCCACCTCCGCACGCCGCTCCGGCGCGACGGCACTGAAGCCGCCGGTCAGCACGGCGATCGAAGCAAAATTGGCGAACCCGCAAAGCGCGAACGAAAGAATCGCGAGCGTGCGCGCATCGAGCACCTGCAGGCCGGCCGCCGCCACACTCGCGGGATCTTTCAGGTACGGCGATAGCGAAGCATAGGCCACGAACTCGTTCAGAATAAGTTTCTGGCCGAGAAAGTTGCCGGCCAGCACGGCCTCGTTCCATGGCACGCCTATGAGGTAGGCGAGCGGCGCGAAGACGATGCCGAGCACTGATTGCAGCGAAAGGCCGGGGTGCCCGAACCACGTGCCGATCCCGCCGACGATGCCGTTCGCGAGCGCAATGAGCCCGACGAACGCAATCAGCATCGCACCGACCATGACGGCGATTTTCAGGCCGACCGTCGCGCCCGAGCTTGCGGCCTCGATCAGATTCGCGGGGCGACGCTCGTCGAAATGCAGATGCGCGAGCTGAACGCGGCTGGCCTCCGTAGTGGGATGAATGATCTTGGCGAAAAGCAGCCCACCCGGCACCGCCATGAACGACGCCGCGAGCAGATATTCGACGCGCACGCCCAGGCCCGCATAGCCGGCGAGCACCGAGCCGGCCACGGCGGCCATGCCGCTCGACATCACGGCGAAGAGTTCCGCGCCGGTCATGTCGCGTGCAAAGGGCTTGACGACCGCGGGCATCTCGCTTTGACCGAGAAAAATAGTCGTGACGGCGGAAAACGATTCGAGCTTCGAGACGCCGAGCAATCGTTGAAAGAGCGTGCCGAGCACGAGCACGATCCAACGCATGACGCCCAGGTAATACAGCACCGAGATCAGGGCGGTCACGAAAATGATGGCTGGCAACACGCGCGCGGCGAAGACGAAACCGCCCGAGCCGAATATCTCGAACATTTTCGATTGCACGAGACCGCCGAAAAGGAACTCTATGCCGGCATTGCCATAATCGAGCACGCGGTTGACGCCCGCAGCCATGCCGGCAAGCATGGCCTTGCCGAACGGAACGAAAAGGATGAAAGCGCCAATACCGATCTGGGCGACGAGCGCGGATAAAACGGTGCGTAGGCGAATGGCGCGCCGGTTGGTGGAAAAAACAAACGCAATGGCGAGCAACGCCAGCACGCCAAGGAGGTTCCGTGCGATCAAAGCCATATTCCATCCTACGTTTTCATGATATGGCAGTGATGCTAAACGAAAAGCCGCCCCGAACGAAATGCGCCCTATGCAAGGCTCGTTCGGGGCGGCTCGCCGCCTTGCGCGCTACCCTTACTGCTGGATCAGGAACCGCTCGCGGCGCTTGCCGAGCCACGCCGGGGCGCGCCCGCGGCCACTCCAGGTCTTTCCGGTCTTCGGATCCATGTACTTTGGCGGCAATCCTCCGGAGCTTGCCTTGCGAGCCGTCCGTTTGCCCGTGAACCCGAGCTCCTCGGCGGTAATGCCGTATTCCGCTATCTGCGCCTTGATTTGCTCGATGGTGGCCGACATTTCCTTCTCACGGGCCGCCGCCATCTGCGCCTGGACTTTCGCAAGCTGTTCGGTGAGTTGCCTGTACGTCGCCATAAAAGATTGCCTCCGTTGAATTGCCAATTGTTACTGCTGGGACCGGCGGTGCGCCAAAAAGTGCAATGTCATTTGCTGCGGCAAGCGAAAAGCACGTTATGCGCACCGCTATCGGTCGATTGCTGGATGATGTCGATATCACCCGAGCAGATGCCGCGTGCATTTTCCGTGCACGCGTTCCAAGGCCCTTGCGCTGGGCATTGCACCTGTATAGTCGGACGGCCGTCGCGTGTGAAGAGCGGAGCGCTGCTGCCGCAGCCGGCCAGCAAAGCCGAGAGTACAGCTGCGCAAACCAGCCGGCCGGCCATACCGTTCCGAACGCAACAGACCACCATGTGTTTCATCGAATGAGCTCCATTCGTTCTTTTTCGAATGGCCGGAGTATGCCACGGCCGCGGCGTCTTGTTATTGCACCACGGTACGCCGGCACAACGAATTGCACGATTGCAACGCGATTCGGGGGCCCGGCCATCGCACACGAGACGTCGTCCTAAGCGACCGGTCGATTGAACAGGTCAAAAGCGCGCAAGCTCCATCGCCCCTTTTTGATAAGCATTCCATTACAACGAGCATCGCGATGGGCGCTTGGCGAGGTGAACCCGGTGCCGGCCGGCATCGACACCGACACCGACACCGACACCGACACCGACACCGACACCGACACCGACATCCAGATGCTGGATCACCGACTGCGAGCGCCGCAACAGACGACTCGACAGGAGGCTGGCCATGTCAAATATGCACGGCAGGTTGCGCTTCATTACAGGCATGAGTTCGGACGTCGGCCACGCACTCCCGCAAGCGGCGTTCGCCGAGGGCCACCGCGTTGTCGGAACCTTGCGCGACGATGCGGCGCGTGGCGAGTTCGAATTGTTGAAGCTGGGGCCGACGCCGTGGGCAAGCTGATCCGCCCTCGCGCATACGACGCCGTAGCGGACGTCGAAGCCAAAGTCGCCCGTCGACGTTCTGGCCAACAATGCCGGCTATGAATACGAGGCAATTCTCGAAGAATCGACGCTCGAGCAATGGCGCAAGCGATTCGAGGTCAACGTATTCGGCTCAGTGCCTATCACGGCAGCGGGTTCGCTTTGGAAGGCATTTCCGAAAGTCTGGCGAAAGAAATCGAAAGCCCCGGCATCGCCGTGACGGCGGTCGCACCCGGCGCATTTAACACCGATTGGGCGCGCCGCTCGCTCATGCACGCCTAACGCACGCCCCTCCTAACGCGCGATATCCAACCACGATGCCGTATTCGAACCCGTACGCGAGCGAGGTGCGCCTCGCTGCCTCGCCGCATGCGGCGATCCTTCACGATCGCAAGCCGAACATGCCATGCCAGACGGTGCGAAAAAAGTTCGCATGGGAATACTGCTGCGCGCCGGTAACCGGCTCCTCGGCGTGATCGGAAGCCATTGAGTCATCGGCCGAATCCGCCGCCGGGCAGCGTGCGGCGCCGCGCTTCGCGCCGTCGGGCCCGCCGCCCTTGCGCACTGCCGGCGCACCCTGCGCTGGCGCGCGCGCGGCGGCCTCTTGCTCGTCGGCTTGCTCGTCGGCTTGCGCGCCGGCCTCACCGGCCACGCGCTCGTCGAAGAGCGCGCTGACGCCATCGGCAATGCGAGCGGCCAGCGCTTCCTCGCAACCGCGCCCGAGCAACACACCGAACACCACGTCGCGATTGCGCCCACGTTCCGCGAAGCGCATCGCCGTCCTCACGAGCGCGGCATACTCCGCCTCGCGCTGTGCCAACGCCTGCTCCTCGCGCAAACGCGCCTCCTCGCGGTGTTGCGCCAACCGCCGCATTTCCTCGGCGAACACCGCGTCGTAGACGCGCCGCTGCTCCGGGTCCGAGAGGATCGCATAGGCCTCTTTCACTTGCTGAAACGCCGCACGCGCCTGCGCCTCGCGCCCGACGTTGCGATCGGGGTGCGAGCGCATCGCCGCTTTCCGATACGCTCGTTTGATCTCTTCGCCCGTCGCATCCTCGTGCACCCCGAGCGTGTCGTAAAGGGTCGCCATTGCTCGTCCGCAAAAAATGAAATCCGCCAAGCTGCCCAAATAGTGTCCAAGCGTAGCATGCCGCGCATTTCCCGCGGCGGCCAGGCGGCCGCCAATGCAATCCGCATCGGCCGAGGCGCAAATAAATCGGGCTCATGACTCGATTATTAAAGCAAGGCACTTGATTTTGCGGCGCGCTTATATTTGAATTACATCACTGCGATCAGAGATGGCATTGAGAGGTGCCGTACCGTCCGATCGGGGTCGGCTGCCGTAGAACTATTTTTGGGAAAAAAACGTTTTCCCCGAAAAAATTGGCTCGGCGGACGCGTTTCGCCATCGGAACGCACAACTTTCAACATATATTAAGCGGGCCAAAAATGAGTGAGAAAAAGAAAGCGCTGATCGAGACCGCCACGCGGCTATTCTCGCGGTTCGGCTTTCACGCAGTCGGGATCGATCGCATCATCGCTGAATCGCGCGTAGCGAAAATGACGATGTATAAGCACTTTCCGTCGAAGGTGCGGCTCGTCGTCGAGGTGCTGAACGAGCAGGGCGCCGCGCTGACGGCGGGCATCGCGGCGGCTGTGGCCGTCCATTCGGAGCCGATCGACAAGCTCCACGCGGTATTCATGTGGCACGACACATGGTTTCGCACGGACCCGTTCATGGGCAGCATGTCCATCCACGCGGCCGCGGAATTCCACGCCGAGGAGAACGAGATTCTCGCCGCCTCCGCCGCGCAGCGACGCGCCTTGGTGAGCCTGCTCGAGCACATCCTCGAAGATTGCTTCGATACTCCGGTAGCCATACGGCTCGCACAGCGCTGCGCGCTGCTGCTTGACGGCGCCACGCTCGCCCGTCAGTTGAGCGGCCGCGTCGATGTGGCGCGCGACGCCTGGGAAATGGCGCTCGCGCTGGTCGAAAACGAACGGCTGGCGAACGTTCAGGCTGCCTCGGCGGCCTGAATTGCCAGAGGTCTCGGCGGGCGGCCGCGCGTTCCACGGCGCGGCCCGCAGCCTCACCTTGTCTGTTCGGGCACCTTAAAAAGGCGCTGACGATTCTCGAGTTCGCGTTAAACTCTTCGCATGAGATGGGCGAGAAAGCGAGCCGCCAGGCAAGCATGGCGGCGGCGGTGCGCTGTGCGCGCCGGCCGACAGACGTGAGCACCTGTCGGCCCGTACGATCAGCCCGTACAATCGCTTCACCTACGACTCGAGGACACATTCGATGCGCACCACCCGTTCTTCCGGGGCTATGACCCTGCTCACCGAAATCGACGAGGCGAGCGGACGCGAAGTACGCTCATTGCGACTGGAGACAACAGAAGACGGCAAGAGCATTCTTCTGATCGAAGTGGACGAGCGCAAGCCCGGTATCCACCGGGAGCTGCGCTATGAAATCACCGCGGCGGAATTGATTGCCGCCATCCGCGCGCACGGCGCCGAACTTCCTGGCGAGCAACACGCGCGATAGCCATACCGGCGCCACGGCGTCACCATCCCATCGCGGCGGGTAGCGAAACCCGCCGCGATTTTTTTTTGCCGTCGAAAAATCGTTCCGCCGGGTCTAGAACACGCTGATCGGCAGCGTCATCACGAGCCGGTAGACTTGACCGGTCGGATCCGGATAATAGGTGGACCCCACGTGCCACATCGCGCTCAGCTGGAATTTCAAGTGCTTGAAGCGGCCGCCTTGCACCATGTAGGACTGAACGACGCCGAACTCATGGTGGCGTCCGTGCACGGGTTGGCCGTTGCGCAGATAAAGCGTACCCGCCGCCGTACCGGCGCGTCCCGGATCGCGCGCAACCGCCGAACCGTCGGCGCCCCACCCCTGCTGCGCCCAGAGCATGGCTGAAAATCCCGGCAGGTTCGCGTATTTTCCGTCGAACATGTAGCGCAGTTGCAGCGACTGCTCATGCGGCGCGTTGTAATCGACATCCATCGAGTTGGCGAGATAGTCGCCCGCCGTTTCGTTCACGTAATCGAAAAACTCGTCGCCGAGCACCCTCTGGTACCCGAGAAGCAATGCATGCGGGCCGTGCTGCGCCGTCAGTGCGACGCTGAAGGTTTTCGTATCGATCGGCCCCTGGCGCGCCGTGCCCGTATCGCGCGTCGCATACAGATTCGCGAAGCCGGTCAGCTTTACCGATTCCGTGCGGCCGATGCTCTGCTGTACCGATGCATAGTACTGACGCCAGACGTCCTCCGCTTCGTCGGCGAATAGCGCCGCGGACCCATTCGACGAGTAGTCCCACACGCCGCCAAGATAGCTCAGCCGATCGAAATTCACGCCGCCATAACTCGTGCTCAGCGACGAAAGACTCGTATGCCCGCGCGCATTGACCTTCGTGAAGCTGCCAGCCTGCAAGGTAACGTTGCGCCACTCGCGGCTCGCGAGCGAGACGCCTAGAAAGGTCGGCGGCAACGCGCGGTTGTCGTGCGGCTCGAGGAACGGATTCGATACCGCGTGCAGGCCGAACTTCGCCACCGTCTCCGAGATGCGAGCCTTGACATCGTAGGTACCGGGGTAGCCCCACGCGAGCCGGTTCGCCCCGCCGCCGTTCTTGTCGACGTGGACCATATTGCCTGCTCCCATTCCGCCGTCGAACTTCAGTGCGCCGAATAGCGCCGCGTCGAAGCCTGATCCGATCAGGCCTGTCGAAAAGCCGGATTCGTATCGGGCCTGCGTGCTGCCAACCCACGCCCGCCGTGCACGCGTGCCCGCGTTATGCAGATAGTCCGTGTAGCTGCGCAGCTCGATGCCGAAGTGGCCGTCCGCGAAGAGTCCCCTGCTCCTGGCCTGACTCGATTGCACGGCGAGGTCGGCGGGCGCCGCTTCGATGACGTCCACGTTGGCCACGGTTTCAGCGGCCTGTTCCGCGCCCGCCGTCACGCACACGCACGATAGCCCTGCGCAGGCGATGAACGTTGCCGCGCGGACGGTCAGTGATTTGTCTCTCTCCATTTCGTTCTCGTTCTCGTTTGTTTCGCGGCTCGCAGCGGCCCTGCATGCGATCGAATCCGGCCAAACCGCAACCGAACCAAGATCCAACCATTGCGGGCAACCCTGCGAAAATTAGTAAGGATTACTAAATAACAAGCGCCGTCGACGCGCGAAGCGGGATAAGATCACAGCGATTCTTTCGTGTGCAGCTATCTACCCGAACAGGGGTGCCTTACTCCGTGTAACCCCTCAGTGACGGTCGCGGCCGGCATCCAGAGAATCGCGGCGGCATTGCAACAGCGGGGCGCCTTCGGCTCGCCCCGCTGGGCTGTCGCAATGCGCTTGATCCATCGCTCGCGCTACGGCGCTCATTCGATTCGCATGCAATGTTCGGCGCGCCCATGAAGTGCGCCGGCCGTGCATTCACAGCGGAGACGTATTCGATGAATAGTTCTAAATCGCAGACCCGTTCCTTTACGACAGTTTTTCTGATAGAGATGTGGGAGCGCTTCGGCTACTACGGCATGGCAGCGTTGCTCGTGCTGTTCATGATCGAGCGCACGGGATTCACCGACGCGCGCGCCAATCTCACATGGGGCGCTTTTACCGCACTCGTCTATGCGGCGCCTTGCGTCGGCGGCTGGATCGGCGACCGCATACTCGGTACGCGCCGCACCATGATGCTCGGCGCATGCGTCCTGTCATGCGGCTACGCGGCGCTCGCCGTCCCTCACGATTCGCTCGGGTTTCTCTATGCGGCGCTTGGCGTGATCGTGGTGGGCAACGGGCTCTTCAAAGCCAATGCAGGCAATCTCGTCCGCCGCATCTACGAGGGCGACGACGCGCGTATCGATAGCGCGTTCACGATCTACTACATGGCCGTCAATGTCGGCTCGACGATCTCGATGCTCGCAACACCGTGGGTCAAGGACCGCTGGGGATGGCACGCCGCATTCGCCGTCTGTTGCGCGGGGATGGTAGCCGGCGTTCTCAACTTCGCAGTGCGCGCGCGCTCGCTGGCTCATGTCGGCTCGGCAGCCGACGAACAGCCGGTCGAACTGCGCCGCATCGCGCCCATCGCCGTGGGCAGCGTGGCCCTTGCCGCCGCAACGGTGGTCGTGCTGCAGCACGAAACGCTCGCGGTCGCGTGCGTCTATGCCGCGGCGCTCGCGGTCGTCGCGATCTGCGGTGTCATGCTGACACGTTGCGAGCACAACGAACGCGCGGGGCTCGTCGCCGCCTTCGTACTGATGGTACAGACGATTCTCTTCTTCGTTTTCTATCAGCAGATGTCGACCTCGCTCACGCTGTTTGCCTTGCGCAACGTCGATCCCGTGCTGACGCTCGCCGGCCTGACTCTTTTCACCTGGAGTCCCGCTCAATTCCAGGCGCTCAATCCCATTTTCATCATGCTGCTCAGCCCCCTGCTCGCATCCGCTTACACGCGGCTTGCGCAAAGAGGCAGCGATATCGGCATCGCCGCGAAATTCACGCTGGGGTTCGTGGCCGTTGCGGCCGGATTCTTCGTCTATGCCGCGAGCAGCCGATACGCAATCGACGGGCGCGTGTCGTCATGGTTCATGATCGCCGGATACGCGCTGAATGCACTCGGGGAATTGCTCGTGAGCGGGCTGGGTCTGGCCATGATCGCGCGCTATACGCCCGCGCGCATGAGCGGCTTCATGATGGGCGCCTATTTCGTCGCCACCGGCATTTCGCAGTACCTCGGCAGTGTGGTCGCGAATCTCGCGCAGTTGCCCTCGAACAACCTGAGCGCGGCGCAGTCCTTGCCGCTCTATACGGGGCTGTTTGCCGAGTTGGGCTGGATCGCCGGCGCGTGTGCGCTACTCTCCATGACGTTGCTGCCATGGATGCGTAGACTGTCGCATTCACACCGTCGTTTCGCCAATGTCGGTACGGTCGCACGCGCCGAGGCGCTGGGTACCGACTGAACTCGAACTCGCCCGAGCCCGGCGGCTTGCCGGGCCGGGACCGGGGCCGGGGTGCGGCGCGCCGTCTCGCATTTGCCGAAAGGAGCCGATCATGAAGCCCAAGTCGACACGCCATACCGCGCCCGATATCCGCATCGGTATCGGCGGCTGGACCTACGAGCCGTGGCGGGGGCGCTTCTATCCCGAGGGCCTCACGCAAAAACGCGAACTCGAATACGCGAGCCGGGCGCTGAATTCGATCGAAATCAACGGTACCTTCTACGGCACGCAACGCGCGACGAGCTTCGAGAAGTGGCACGACGAGACGCCTGACGATTTCGTCTTCGCGCTGAAGGCGCCTCGCTTCGCCACGCATCGCCGTGTGCTGGCGGAAGCTGGAGATTCCGTCGAGCACTTCTTCTCGAGTGGCGTGCTCGCATTGAAGAACAAGCTCGGCCCGATCAACTGGCAGTTCGCGCCGACCAAGCGGTTCGATGCGGAAGACTTCGACGGGTTCTTGCGATTGCTACCGAAACGCGTGGGCGGCCACATCATGCGGCATGCCGTCGAAGTACGGCACGAAAGCTTCCGCCATCCCGAGTTCGTTTCGCTCGCTCGCGAGCATGGCGTCGCGATCGTCGTGGCCGGCGACAGCGACCACCCCCAGATCGCCGACGTCACTGCGCCCTTCGTCTATGTTCGCATCATGGGCACGGTCGAGACCGAGGCGCTCGGGTATTCGGAGCAAGCGTTGACGGATTGGTCGACGCGGGCGAGGCAATGGGCAGACGGTGGCGCACCTGAAAACATGCCGACGATCGCTCCCGCGCTCAGCTCGAAAAACGTGCAGCGCGATGTCTACCTCTATGTAATCGGCGGCTATAAAGTGCTCAATCCAGCAGCCGCGATGGCACTGATCGAACGTACCCGCAACGGCGCGGATTGACGCCGGCTACTCAGGTAATGCGTCGCGATGCCCGTGCATGCCGTGAACCGAGAAATGCGCTACTGCGCGGATGCCGCCGAGCCGGCATTTCGTTCGGTCAAGGACCTGGTGGTTTCGAGCAAGCTCGTGGCCAGTTCGCCTTTCCAGGAAACGTCGAACGCGCCCGCGACTCCGAAGATCGTCAGAACCAGGACGATCTCGCCGTTGGCGTCGAAGACGGGCGCGCTGAAACTATTGATCCCCGGAATCGGCAGCCCTTCGCCGCGAGCCAGGCCCCGCTTGCGGATATCGGCGAGAACGGGCTCGAACTGCTCGAACGTCAGGTGCTCGCCGGCCGGGGTCTGCGAACCGATATCTGCTCCGATCAGCGTTGCAAGAGCCGGAACCCGCTTATAGGCGGCAAAAACGCGGCCGGTGGTCGAATGCGATAGCGACATTACCGTGCCGACATGGATGCCCGCATGCAATGACGCCGCGGGCTCGATGCTTTGGAGAACGGTGGGCCCGCGATCGGCCCACGCCGCCAACAGTACGCTTTGACCGAGACGAGCTGCCAAGTCGGCACAGGGCTGCATCGCGTTACGCACGGCAGGTATTCTCTGCAACGCGTGCAACCCCAGGCGCAGCGATAGAGGCCCGGGCTCAAACCGCAAAGTGACGGAATCCCGCTTGACCAGTCCGGTGCGCAGCAGGCTCACCATGTAGGTGAAGACCTGATTGGCAGGAACGCCGCTCAGCGTGCTGAGCTCCGCGAGCGTCACAGGCTCGCCTGCATCCGCAAGATGCTGGAGGAACCGCCCGCCAACCTCCATACTCAGGATACCCCGCTGCTCCTTGCGAGCCTTCGTGGCTTGAACTTCAGGCGCCTGTTCTTTTGCCGGCCGCTTCGTTACCATGCAGTCCTCTGCCGCTCGTGCTGGTTTGATTCGCTGATTTTACTGGCTTTCGCTGCTGCCGCGAGCCGAGCCCGGGTCAAGTGGCTAGATGCCTGATCGAGAAACAACCCATGGATACCGAAAGCACCGAAAAAGCGCAAAAAGGCATTCAATCCGTCGAGGTAGGCAGCGAAGTTCTGCGTGCGCTCACTCACTCGGCCGCCGCCATGACGCTCAAGGAAATCGCGAAAGTCACGGGCATGTCACCCGCGAAGGTCTTTCCTTACCTCGTGAGCCTCGTCAAGCTGCAGTTGGTACAGCGCGTCGAACCGTCCGGCGCCTATGCGCCGGGTGCGCTCGCTTTACGACTGGGTCTGTACGGTCTGCAACGACTCAACCCGTTGCGCGAAGCGGAGGCCGAAGTCCTCTCACTGGCGTCGAAGACTGGGCAGAGTGTCTTCGTGACTACGTGGGGACCGAACGGCCCCGTAGTCGTCCGCCAGGAAGATCCGCCCTATCCGCTGCATCTCACGCTGCGCGTCGGAACGATCATGTCGCTGGTCAATACGGCTACGGGGCGACTGTTCGGCGCGTACCTGCCCGAATCGCTCGTACGAAAAGCACTGGACGACGAAGGAATCAGACTGAGTGGGGCCGCCCATCTCAAGTCCGCGGACAAACTTCAGCTTTTCAAGGACTACGAGCAAATTCGCGAAGAAGGCATGACGCGAACGATCGGCAATCCTTTGCCGGGCGTAAACGCCATCGCCGCGCCCGTCTTCCTGTTCAACGGCACTATCGCACTCGCCATTACGCTCGTTGGTCCAACAGGCAGCTTCGATACGCGTTGGGATGGCGAACTCGCGCTGACCTTGCGCCAGGCAACGAACAACCTGTCCTACCGGCTTGGCTATGCCGCGGTACAAGACGGCGGCGCTTGAAATCGCGACATAGATACACGAACGCCTCGACGTACGCTCCATCTGTCGGTCCGCCGATACGCACGTTCAATCGAGCAACGCCGCGGCTTGCAGCTTGAGCACCGCGCCGAACTCGTCGAGCAGCCCGATGGAAAGACGCCAGCTCTGCCAGTACAGGTCGACATCGAGATGCCGGCCGGGCTGCAACTCCACCAGTTGCCCCTGCTCGAGCGCGGCGCCGATCATGTGCGTCGGGCACATGCCCCATCCAAGGCCCGTCATACACGCGCGAAGGAACCCCCCGACGTGCGGCACCCAGTGCACGGGCGGATCGACCACGGCCCGGGTGATGCGCCGGATGAAGCGCGACTGCAGTGCGTCCTTCGCGTTGAAGACGACACACGGTGCGCACCGCAGTGTGTCGCGCGTCACGCCCGCCGCAAAATGCCGCGCAAAGAACGCCGGTGAGCAAATGGCCAGATAGCGCATCGTTCCCAGCCGCGTCGACCGGCACCCTTGCACCGGGTCCGCCTGCGTAGTCACGGCGCCCTGCACGCTGCCATCGCGGATGCGCTGCGCCGTATGGTCCTGATCGTCGATGACGAGATCGAGCAATATTTGCCGTTCGACACAGTACGCCGCCACCGCATCGATGAACCAGGTGCCGACGCTGTCGTCGTTGACGGCGACGCGTAGCGTAGGCCAAGCATGGGCAAGCGCCCCCCCGCCCGGCATGAGCGGCATGCGGCCCGAGAGTTCGGCCTCGAGCAGGCGCACGCGCTCCGTGTGGCGACACAGCAGCGCGCCCGATGGCGTCGCGGTACACGGCTGCCCGCGCTTCACGAGAATGCTGCCGATTCGCTCCTCGAGCAACTTCACGCGCTGCGAGACGGCGGACGGCGTGACGTTGAGCTCCTGCGCCGCGCGATCGAACGATCCGAGCCGCACCACGGCCGCCAGGGCATCGAGCAGGGAATAGTCGAGCATTAGCAGTGCTTAATCGAGTTTAAGAAAATTAGGTGTTCTTACCTGCCCGCTGGGCGGCAGACTACGCCTGTTCTCGTTTGAAGTCCACTGTCTCCGGCCTGCCCTCCATCATGAATTGGACCGCTTTCTCGCACGGCGCCCTGCTATGCGCCTCGCTCATCGTCACCATTGGCGCGCAAAACGCCTACGTGTTGCGCCAGGGTATCCTGCGCTCGCACGTCGGCAAGATCGTGCTGCTTTGCATCGTCTCGGATTTCGTGCTCATCGGCGCCGGGGTGGGCGGTGCCTCGGCGCTGGCCAGGCAGTACCCCACCTTCGTCCAATTCGTCCTTTATGCGGGGCTCGCCTATCTCGCGTGGTACGGGATCGGCGCCCTGCGGCGCGCGTTGCGGCCCGGCCATGCCGTCATGGACGTCAACCACGATGGTGCCGCCTCCGGCCAAAGCGCATGGTCCGTCATGCTGATGACGCTCGCCTTCACCTGGCTTAATCCGCACGTGTACCTCGACGCCATGCTGCTGGTAGGCACGGCTGGCGCTCGCGAGCCGCAAGGGGCGCGCGTCGCCTTCGCACTCGGTGCGATGTTCGCAAGCCTGATCTGGTTCCTGGGCCTCGGCTACGGCGCACGGCTGCTCGCGCCCCTATTTCGCAAGGCAACCGCCTGGCGGCTCCTCGACGGTGCCACGGGCAGCATGGTGCTGCTGCTGGCCGCGACGCAACTGCGGTAGTTGGCCCGGTAGTTGGCCCGGTAGTTGGCCCCGACCCCGATCTGACGATTGCATCCGCCGCACACTTCGGCTATATCTTTCACAGCGCTCGTTGTGCAAAAGATCGTCGAACGTCGGGGATTACGTCCATGAAAACCGCTGGATATTGCGCCCTTCTGGCCGTTGCGCTCGGATTATTCGTCGTAATGTGCGCCATTTTGCGCGATGACGTCATCACGCATAACCTGGCCGTGCGCGGGCAAACCGAGAACAGTGCGCGTACGGCCGTGCCCGAGCCGCTGCGCGCCTCCACGCCGGACAGCACGTCGAAAGGACTGTAGCGCACCGCCACGGGCGGTAGCGGCTACCGCCGGCGCAAGCGATCCGGGGTGGGACCGAGACCGGCATCGTTCGGCCGGCCGCCGCGCCCGGGCGGGCACTTCAGGGCTCGGGCAGTCGAGCCGCCACAAGGCGGCTCAGGTAGCGATAGTCGCGCATCAGTGCGCTATGCCCCTTGCCCCAGGCCGAGAGGAACTTGAACAGGTGCGGGCCCGAGAACACGGCTTTCTTCGCGCCCCATACGAAGCCGAGGAATTCGTACGAGAGCACCCGCAGCGGACGCGGGTTGGCGATCATCGCGTCGAACAGATTGACGTAGATGTGCGAACTCTGGTGCTCCACGCCGTAGCTCACGTGCTCATGGTCGTGCACGGCGCGCGCGCCCGGCTCCCACAGCAGCTTGACGCCGCTGCTGCGCCACAGCGCCCCCATGAAACGATCGTCGGAAGTGCGGATCCCTTCGTTCCAGGGCTTCGCCAACGCCAGCCGGCGGGCATAGATGAAGAACGCGCCGATCAGGAAATCGGGCGATTCGCCCGGCTTGGCTGCCCGACCATAGCCGATCGCACGCATGACGACAGGACTGCTCCACGCGTCGCCCCAGCAGACACTGCCCGCCACCACGCGATAGCCGCCCGATTGTGCCTCGTAGGTATCGAAAAGCCGCTCGATGGCGTGAGGCTCGACGCAAATGTCGTCATCCACGTTGACGATGAGATCGGTATCGGCCGCCCGAGCACAGAAATTACGGGCCGCCGCCACATTCTTTCCTTCATGAAAGCGCAGCTTGACGAAGGGATAGCGCGCACAAACGTCGACGACTTTCTTCTGCAGTTCGCGATCGGGGGTGGAGTCGCAAACGAACACGTCGAAGGGAATCCGGCCACGCGCGGCCGATAGCGCATCCAGGCAGCGCTGCAGTTTCTCGGGACGATTGCGTGTGGGAATTACCACGCTGACGGACGTCATGACTTTCTCCGTGGTCATTGGAACGATTGGAAAATCGCCTCGCCATAACGTTACTCGTACGAAAAGGCACAAAAACTCCTTCGGAAAACCGCGGGGGCGAAAGCTTGCATACGACGCAAATTCACCGCCAACCTTCCGATTTTTTTTGTTTTTTTTCGGCACCCTTCGGCAGGAATGGGTAGAACTGGCGACAAGTCCCAAAGCGGACAGCTCGCGTTGCACGCGCTGAAAACGGCGCACGATCCTTGCTGCAACACCGATGAATGCCGCCAGGGAGGGCCCCTTTTTTGAATCTGGAACCCATTGAAATCGAATGGCACGCCGGTGACGACCCCACGCCCCTCTTCGAGCGCGAATGGCTCGACACGAACGGTATCGGTGGCTACGCATCAGGGACGATAGCGGGCGTCAACGCGCGCCATTACCACGGGCTGCTCGTTGCGAACCTTGCGTCGCCGAAGGGGCGCCACGTGATGCTGTCGCGCTTCGATACAGAAGTACGGGGCGAACACGGTTGCGTGCTGCTGGGCGGCGCCGAATACGCCGATGGCCGCTTAGTCGGCGATGCGCCGCGGTACCTCGAGCATTTCAGCGTAGACCGGCAAACGCCGACCTGGCGTTATCGAATCGGGCAATCGCGCCTCGAGCAATCGATCGTCATGCCGGAGGGGCAAAACACCGTGCTCGTTCGCTATCGGCACTTGGGCGGCCCGTCGCTCTCGCTGCGCTTGCGCCCGTATGCGTCGTTTCGACGACAGGACACGCCGCTGCCCTGCGAGCGACGCAGATCCTATTCGCTGAGCGCGAGAAACGGCGTACTGACGCTGCACGCCGACGGCGAGGCGTGCGTGGTCCACTTTACGAGCAGCCCGGGCCGCGCGCCGTTCGTCATCGACGAACGCTTCGAGGAAGACGTTGTCTATCGGATCGAGCGGGCACGCGGCTACGATGCGCGGGAAACGCTCTACAGCCCCGGCCATCTCGAACTCGCGCTGGCGGCCGGCGAATCCGCTTCGTTCATCGCAACCACCGATGACCCAGCTGTGCTCCGTCATCACGCACAAGCAGCGTTCGACGACGAACGGATACGCATCGACAGGCTCGTCGAAAAGGCACCTCCCGCGGCCCAGGAAGGGTTCGCCGCCGCGCTCGTGGCAGCCGCCGACCAGTTCATCGTCGCACCCGCGGCGCGCGTGCGGGATACGGCGGCCGCGCACGCGACGGGCAGCGAAGCGCGAACCGTGATTGCGGGATATCACTGGTTCGGCGACTGGGGGCGCGACACGATGATCGGCCTCGAAGGACTGACGCTCTGCACCGGGCGCCAACCCGAAGCGGCCTATATTCTGAAGACGTTCTCGCGCTATGTGCGCAATGGACTGATACCGAATCTTTTTCCCGAAGGCGAACGCGAAGCGCTTTATCACACCGCCGACGCAACGCTGTGGTTTTTCCACGCGCTGGCTCGCTATGAAACAGCGACTGGCGACGAATCGCTCGTGCACGAACTCTTCCCCGTGCTCGAGGACATCGTCGCCCATCATCTGCGCGGGACCGACTTCGGCATCGGCATGGACGAAGGCGATGGCTTGCTGCACGCGGGCGCACCCGGATATCAGTTGACGTGGATGGATGCGAAGGTCGGCGATTGGGTTGTCACGCCGCGGCGCGGCAAACCCGTCGAAATCCAGGGCCTCTGGCACAACGCGCTTGCGTTGACGGCACATTGGGCCACCCGCTTCGGCACGAACGGCGCATCGTACGAGCGCGCTGCGCAGCGCGCGAAAGAGAGCTTCAACCGGCGCTTCTGGAATGAATCGCGCGGCTGCCTCTTCGACGTGGTGGACGCCGAAGAGGGCGGCAACGATGCGAGCCTGCGCCCGAACCAGTTGCTCGCGATCTCGCTCGATCATCCGGTCCTGGCGCCCGCGCGTTGGCGGCAGGTGGTCGACTGCGTGCGGCGCGAACTGCTGACGCCCTTCGGGCTGCGTACGCTTGCGCGTGGGGAACCGGGATATCGACTGCAATACATCGGCGACCTGCGCGCACGCGATGCCGCCTATCACCAGGGCACCGTCTGGCCCTGGCTTTTCGGGCCGTTCGTCGATGCATGGCTGAAAACGGGCGGCGACCGGGCACAGGCGCGCGAGTGGCTGGAGCCGATGGCCGGGCACTTGCGCGAGGCCGGCATCGGGTCGATCAGCGAAATCTTCGATGCCGAACCGCCCCATCATCCGCGCGGGTGCATTGCGCAGGCGTGGAGCGTGGCCGAAACGCTGCGGGCGTGGCTCGCGGCCGCCGACGAGGGATCGGGCAGATGACGGTTCACCGGATGGCGAGCCGCACGGACGGAGCGCCCGCCATGCACGGCCCTGCGCTCAACCGCCCGCGACGCCCTGCGTATTGACGTAGAGCGCGTACACCGACTGGCATGCCGCCATGAAAAGACGATTGCGCTTGAGCCCGCCGAAGCACAGATTCGCGCAGCGCTCCGGCAGCGCGATCCGCCCGATCAGCTTGCCTTGTGGCGAAACCACCATGACGCCATCGAGTTCATCGCTGCCCATGCCCCAACCGCACCAGAGATTGCCGTGAATATCGCAACGCATGCCGTCGATCGTCCCTTCGCCCGCATCGAGGAAAACGCGGCCGTTTGCGATCGTTTTCCCATCGGCGCTCACATCGTAGACGAAGATCTTTCGCGTGGGCTTGCCGCGCGATTCGATGAGGTAAAGCAGGCGCTCGTCGGGTGAAAAGCAAAGCCCGTTGGGCCCGGCCACGTCGCCAGCCACGATCGTCGCCTCGCCCGTGCCGCCATCGATGCGGTAGACGTTTTGCGGCAACTCGGGCTCGGCCTGATGGCCTTCGTAGTGGCCAAGAATGCCGAAGGTCGGATCAGTGAACCAGACCGAGCCGTCCGATTTCACCACGACGTCGTTCGGCGAATTGAGCGGCTTGCCGTCGAAGCCGTCGAGCAGGACCGTCTGCGTGCCGTCGTACTCGGTACGCGCGACGCGCCGCCCACCGTGCTCGCAGGACACGAGCCGGCCTTGCCGGTCGCGCGTGTGACCGTTTGCGAAGTTCGAGGGCTTCCTGAAAACGCTCACCGCACCGGTCTCTTCTTCCCACTTCATGATCCGGTTGTTGGGAATGTCGCTCCAAAGCAGATAACGGCCATCACCGAACCACACGGGGCCTTCACACCAGCGAAAGCCCGTGGCGATTCGCTCGACGGCGGCATGCGGCAAACAGAACCGCTCGAACGAGGGGTCGAGAATCTGAACGCGGGGATCGGGGTACCGCTCGCTTTGTTGCCACATGCAATGCGCTCCACCAGGGAATCAGGGAATCGAGGAATGGAGAACGGCCGTCAGCGGCCGCCCGTGCCGTTATTTTGCAAAAAGCCGGGACATGTCGGCAAACGCTTTCAATTCGAGTGCGTTACCCGATGGATCGAGGAAGAACATCGTGGCCTGCTCGCCCACTTGGCCCTTGAAGCGGACATGCGGCTCGATAATGAATTCGATGCCGGCTTCAGTGAGGCGCTTCGCCATGTCCTCCCATTCCTTCATCCCGAGCACGACGCCGAAATGACGGACCGGCACCGAGTCGCCATCCACGGCGCTCGTACGCCGATGGCCCGCTTCCTCGGGTGCGAGGTGTGCGACGATCTGATGGCCGTAGAAATTGAAATCGACCCAATCCGGAGCACTGCGACCTTCGGGGCAGCCGAGCAGCTCGCCGTAGAAACGGCGCGCGGCGTCGATGCTGTGAACGGGGAAAGCCAGATGAAAGGGGGGCAAGGTAGGAGCGCTGGAAATGCTCATGGCAGTTCTCGGTTTGGCTTGTGTACGGGGAAGCGGGGGAAAGGAAGCGGTGGAAAGGGAGCGCGAGCGGCAATCCGCCGCGCCCATGCCTGGACCATCGCCATTCTAAAGGCTCGCGTTTTCCGGCGGGAGCGAAACTCAATTCGCCCGCAACGCCGTGGCGATCGGCAGTCGCGCTGCGCGTATCGCCGGCAGCAAGCCGCCGAGCATCCCCACTGCACAGGCGACGAAGACACCCGAGACGAGCAGCGAAGCCGTGACGGTCAGGTGAAACACGACCTGGCTGAATCCCGCGCCGAGCGTATTGACCGTATTCCCGTCGAAAAACACCCACGCCGCCACTGACCCGATCGCACTGCCAACCAGCGCGAGCAAAAGCGATTCGACGAGCACCGACACGACGATCGGCAAGCCGCTGAACCCGATCGCGCGCAACGTCGCGATCTCGCGCGTACGCGTGGAAACGGCCGTATACATCGTATTGAGCGCCCCGAAGCAGGCACCCAGCGCCATGATCCCGCCGACGAAATACGCCAGCAGATTGAGCAGCTTCGAGAGGTTGCGCGATTGGGCCGCGTAATACTCGGTTTCGCGTTCGACGCCCACTTTCAGCGTGGGATCGGTCGTCAATGCGGCCTTGAACCGATCGAACGCGGCCGGCGATTCGAGCATCACCGATACCGATTGAAAGAGATTGCGCCGGTACGCCGACAGCACCTTCTCCACATCGCCTTGCAGTTCCGATTCGTGCGCATCGCCGCCGCTTTCGAATATGCCGACGACGGTCCACTCGGAATCGCGAAATGCGATGCGGCTGCCGAGCTCGAGCCCCTTGAACTGGGCCACCGCAGACTTCCCGACGACGATTTCGCGCAATGCGGGCTTGAACATCCGACCTTCGATCAATCGCATCTCCGGCCGCAGCGCTCTGGCATTGGCACCGATGCCGCGCAGCGTCACGTTCGCGTCGACGCCGTCCTTCTTTTGCGGCAGCGCCACGATCACGACGACCTCGGCAGAACCGATGGGCCTCCCCGCGGCATCCTTGCGCACGCCCGGCGCGTCCATGATCGTCTGCGTGTTCTCGCGCGAAATGGTGCTTGCAAGCTCGGCTTCGGAGCCCGAGCGCAACACGATTGCGCGATCGAGGCGCGCCGTGCCCTTCAACGTTTTCGTGAAGCCTTCGGCCATTGCCAGCACCGACACCATGACCGCGACCGTCACGGCGATCCCGATCACGATCACCCAGGCCGTGCCGAGCCGCTGCGGCACGCTGCGCAGGTTCATCAACGTGACGGCGACGATTTGCTTGATCATGAGCGCAACGCCTCCACGATGACAAGGCGCTTGGCGCGCCAGGCCGGCACGATGCCCGTGGTGGCCGCCAGCACCGCCGCCATCAGCACACCCTCTATCACGACGCTCCACGGCATCGTGACCACGCCGAGCGTGTTCCTCAAGAGCGGGAACAGCAGATCGGCGATGCCGAGCCCAACGAGAGCCGCGACCACGCATAGCGCGAGCGCCTGGCACAGCACCAGCACGAGCACCTGCGTATCGGTGAACCCAAGCGTCTTGAGCACGGCCAGTTCGGGAATCTGCTCGCGCACGGCTTGCATCGCCGTACTGCCCACCGCGAACAACAGCGCGAAGAATACCGCGAAGAGGATGTACGTGACGATCAGGTTGATATCGGCAATCTGCTTCAGGAACGCCTGCTGAAACTCCTTTTCCGTTTGCGTTTTCGTTTCGTTGGGCGAATTCGCGAACATGCGGTCGATTTCCGCTGCGATCTGCGCGGACTCGCCCGGGTCTTTCAGCTGCACGACATACCACCCCACGGTGCCCTTGGCGAAGCTGCGGGCCTCGTCGAAATACTTGTAGTTGAAGAAGAACCCGTCTTCCCGGGCACGATTCGACGGTTCCTCGTAAAGGCCCACGACATCGAAATCCCAATCGGAATTGCCGTCTGCCGCCTTGACCCAGATTGTCGAGTGCAACGGAATGCGATCGCCTATTTTCCATCCGTATTTCTGCGCGAGCCCCACGCCAATGATCGCGCCCGTGCGCGTATGGGCCAGTGCGTCGATCTGCGCTTTGGGCACCACGATCTCGGGATGCGCCGCAAACTCGCGCTCAGGCTCGACCGGAAAAGCGGCGATCACGTTTTTGGGGTCCTGATAGTACGGGCCGAACCACGATTCGTGCGAGACCGCCGCCACGCCCTTGATCGACTCGAGCTGCGAAAGATACGAATACGGCAGGCTTTCCGTCAGCGAAATACGGTTCGCAACGATCAGCCGGTTCACGTTCGAACGCTCGATCGTCTCCTGAAACGCGGCGTTGATTCCCTGCAGCATGCCAAAGAGCAGGAACGCAATCACGATCGAAAAAAGCGTCAGTGTCGTGCGCGTCTTCTTGCGCCACAGCATCGCCCAGACCAGCGGGAAATATTTCATCGGGGTACTCCGACGGCATCAGCCCGTCATCGCTCAGGCTTCGGTTCTCACCGGCTCGTCGACGAACCGGCCCTTGTCGAGATGCAGCGTGTGCGTCGCGAAATCAGCAGCCTTCGGATCGTGCGTCACCATTACGATGCTCTTGCCGTAATCGCGATTGAGCACCTGCAGGAGGTGCAGGATTTCGTCGGCGGTCGTGCGATCGAGGTCGCCCGTCGGTTCGTCGCATACGAGCAGCTTGGGATCGGAAACGAGCGCCCGCGCAATCGCCACACGCTGTGCCTGACCGCCCGAAAGTTCGGACGGCTTGTGCTTCACGCGCTCCTCGAGCCCCACCACGGCCAGCGCGGTCTGCACGTTGCGCCTGCGTTCCTCCCTGTTCAGCGACGTCAGCAGCAACGGCAGTTCGACATTGCGCTCGGCACTGAGCATCGGCATCAGGTTGTAGAACTGGAAAACGAAGCCCACGTTGTCGGCGCGCCAGCGCGCGAGCCGGCTACCCTTCAATTCGTCGATACGTTCGCCCGCCACGATCACTTCGCCGCTCGTGGGGTGGTCGATGCCGCCGATCAGGTTCAGCACGGTCGTCTTGCCCGAGCCCGACGGCCCCATCAGGGCGACGAAATCGCCGTCAGCGATTTCGAGATCGAGGTTGTGCAGCACTTCGACGCTCTGCTTGCCGCGCGTGTATGTTTTCACCACCTTGCGCAGAGAAACGATTGCACTCATTTGCGTTGCTCCTCGGTGAATGTCCGCCGCCGCCCGTTACTGCGCGATGCGCACGCGCGCGCCATCGGCCAGTTGCGCCGGCGCGCCCACGGCCACGCGCTCACCCGGCGCCAGCCCCGACAGCACGATCTGGCCGTCTTCGTTGCGCGCACCCAGCTTGACCGCGCGCCGCTCGACCTTGTCATCGTGCAGCACGAACACGGTACCGGTACTGGCGTCGCCACCGGGTTGCACCGCGTCGGGCGGCACCGCGACGCCCGCGCCCGCGGGTACGTTGGCGCCCGCTTTGTCGGGCCGGGCCTGATCCGGCCGACTCAAAAACGATACCCGCGCGCCCATTTCGGGCAGGATACGCGCATCGCGCGACTTGAAGCCCACGCGCACCTTCACGGTGGCCTTGCTGCGATCAGCCGTCGGAATGACGGCGATCACATAAGCCGGAATCTGCCAGTCGGGGTACGCATTGAGCTTGAGCACCGCGGGCTCGTTCGCCCGCACGCGCCCGATGAAATTCTCGCTCACGTCCACTTCCACTTCGAGCGAATCCATGTCCACGAGCGTGCAGATCCCGCTACGCGTGAAACCGCCGCCTTGAGAGAGCGGCGAGACGATTTCGCCGGGCTGTGCGTTCTTCGTCGTCACCACCCCGGAAAACGGCGCGCGCACGATCGTGTCGTCCATATCGCGCTGCGCGACCTCGAGGGCCGCCTGCCGCACCGCGAGGTTACCGCGCGCCACCGCAAGATCGGTCTGCCGCGCATCGAACGTGCCTTTGCTCGTTTCGAGCGCTTCGTGACTGATGACGCCTGTCGCCGCGAGCTTCTCGTTGCGGCGATAGATCGGCGTGATGTCCTCGGCGGCCGCCTTGGCCTGCGCAAGCGTGGCCTCGGCCTGTGTCACGCCGGCCTTCGCCTGCAGCAGGGCGGCCGATGCGTTCGTCGCATCGAGCTTGGCCACCACTTCGTTCTCCTTCACGTGCTGCCCTTCCTCGATGAAGAGCTGCTCGAGCTTGCCCGTGATCTTCGCCGACACCGTTGCCTGCCGGCGCGCGACCACATAGCCAGAGGCATCGAGGATCGAAGCCCCTCCTGCCGACGAGCCCGAGGCGAGCGGCCGCGCAACGGCCACTCTCACGGCAGGCGCCGCCGAGCGCGTCCAGAGCCAGCCGCCCAACCCGAGCAGCACGACGAGCGCGATGGCCGCGCCCACGAGCCACCATCGGCGGGGACCGCCGCCGGTACCCGAGCTTCGTTTGTCGCGGTCGATACGCAGTTGGCGCAGCAACTCCGTCTTGTCGGTCATAGGAAGATCCGCTTTTGCTTGTAAAAGATGGGCGATCGGGGCCTGACGAGGCGCGGCTCACTCCGGCTGCGGCGCAACGCTCGACGTATATTTGCCGTCGCTCGCGGCACGCCAGTCGCCGCCGAGCGCGAGAAAGAGTGCCGCGGTGTCCTGATAGCGCGCCGCCAGCGCCTGCACATACGCGATGCGCGACTTCTCGTACTGTTGCTGCGCGACCAGAAGCTCAAGATGGTTTGCGCCACCCAGGCCGAAGCGCTGCTCGATCAGGTGCATGCTCTCGGCGGCCGCCTGCTGCGCGCGATACTGCGCATTCAAGGTCCGCGCATCGTTGTCGAGCGCGCGCAGCGCATCGGCCACGTTCTTGAACGCGAGCAGGACGGTCTGCTTATAGTCGGCCAGCGAGCGGTCGTACTGGGCGATCGCCGCTCGACGTTTCGCGTTCAGCGTCCCCCCTTGGAAGAGCGGCTGCGAAATCGTGCCCGCGATCGAGAACACGCCGCTCGACAAGAGCGAACGGAATTTTTCCGTCGCATCGCCAACGCTGGCGGACAGGCCGATCTGCGGCAACATATCCGCTGTCGCCACGCCGATCTGCGCACTGGCTTGATGAAGCTGCGCCTCGGCACGGCGGATATCGGGCCGTTGGCGCACGATCTCCGACGGCAGCATGACCGGTATGTCGGGTGGCAGCCGCAATGCCGCCAGCTCCAGTCCGCTCTGCTGATATTCGACCGGCGTCTTGCCGAGATAGACGGCGAGCTGGCTGCGCGCAGCCGCCAGTTGCTGCTGCAACGGCGGTAGCGTCGCCTGCATCGAAGCGAGGTTCGATTCGGACGACAACAAATCAGAGCGCGCCGCCCCGCCAAGCTCGAACTGCTGGCGGCTCAGATCGACCTGATGCTGAGCGGAGGCGATGAGTTCCTGCGTGGCGTCGATCTGCGCGCGCAACGAAGCCTCGCTCAGCGCCGCCGTGACGACATTGGCCGCAAGCGTCTGATAGGTGGCCTGCAGCTCCTCGCGCTGGGCATCGCGCGCGGCCGCCTGCGCCTCTATGCCGCGCCGCACGCCGCCGAATATGTCGAAGTTGTACGACAGATTGACCGAGGCGTTATAGAGCGTGAAAAGAAAACTTCCCGCCTGGGGAAAGCCTTCGCTCGCGCCGTTGATCTTTTCCCTTGCCGCACTCGCGCTGCCGCTTACCGATGGGAAAAGCCCGCCGCGCTGCGCGGCGAGTTGCTCTTGCGCCGCGCGCAGCGCCGCCTGCGCCGACGCAACCGTCGGGCTCCCGCGCAACGCTTCGTCGACGAGCGCATCGAGCCGCTCCGAGCCATACGCGGTCCACCAGCGTGCGTCGAGCGGCTGCCCTGCGGCGAATGCTTGCGCTTCGCCGCCCGCCACGGGCGTTGCTTCGGTGCTGGCCGGCAACGGCGTTGCCGTGACCGACGAGACCGCGGGCACGGCCGGCGCCTTGAAATCGGGGCCGACGGCGCACGCGGCCAGCGCCACCGCCAGAAGAGATACGAGACCCGCCCGGGTAAAACGCACTGGCCCTGTATGTTCGTTTTTCAGCCGGCGCAATTTGTCGCGCATCTTCTTATCCATGTCTGAAATCGGGAGCTTTTTAACGAGATTCCTCCGCGTTTTCGGAGGACTTCGGAAACCGCTATCCGGCATTGGCAAATGCGGCAACGAGTATAGCGCCCGCGTTCGAATGCCGATAGGGACTGGCGCGGGAATCAGGATTAAGGCGAATTAAGGAGCGCGGTCCACGGAAATTGCGCTCCAGATGGACATATTCGCGTCATCGACGCCGCCGCCGGCGATGAGCGGCGCCGGGCAGCAGCCCGAAGCCCCCCCGGCAGGCACGCCTCCCACGCACATTTGCTTACACTGCCCGCGCCCGCCGGGCAGGGTCCCTCGCTATACTTTGGGCCCACAAACTTTGCCCGCATTCGATGAAGAAGTTCCTGGCCGGCCTGCTCATGGCCGTGGCGGCGGTTCAAGCCAGCGCTGCACCCGCCTGCTCGCAATTCGTTCCCGGGGCGGAGTTCCCGGTGCTGACGAACCCGAAGATGGCGCCGAAGACGCGCCTCGTCTGCTACTCCGATTTCGTCGTGCTCCACTCAGGCATCACACACGGCCCGCTCTGGTCGGCCGAGCACCTCACGCGCGATCATCTGCGCGAGGCCAAGGAACAGGTCCGCACCAACAAGTTCTACGAAGAGCCGTCGTTGCCGGCCGGCGAAGGTGCAACGCTCGCCGACTACAAGCGCAGCGGGTTCGATCGCGGGCACATGAGCCCGGCCGGCGACCGCTTCAGCGGCACGGCGATGGCCGAGTCCTTCACGCTCGCCAACATCGTGCCGCAGGACCGCGACAACAATCAGCATCTGTGGGCCCGCATCGAATCCGCCGTGCGCAAGATCGCGGCCAGGAACGGCGATGCCTACGTCATCACCGGGCCGCTCTTCACCGGCGGCCAGTTGCGCACGATCGGCGCGACGCGCGTATTCGTGCCGACGCAGATCTTCAAGGTCGTCTACGTGCCGGCGGCGCGCACGGCATTTGCAATCGTCGTCGATAACCGCGCGACCGACAGCTACGACGTGAAATCGGTGCTTGAATTCGAATCGATGAGCGGCATACGGATTCCGGGCATTCCCGAATCGCTGAAAAACCAACGCATCGGAGGACTGAAAGGTGTCTGACTTCAACGCTTACGCGAATGACGACGACGTACTCAACATCGAGGGCGACGCGCTGACCGTTTCCAACGGCACCACGCGCGTGGTGATCGCCGGCACGCTCGAGATCGCGCGCGACCGGCGCGGCTTGAAAGCGGCGCTCGCGCTCAAGCAAGCCGTCGATGCCATCGTGACGAGCCTGCAGGGCGATTCGCATCTGCCGCAGCGCGTAGACGACGAGCCGCCCACACCCACCGGCACCGTGGACAACCCATTCGCCTGAACGCACCCGGGCGCGCCGTTATTCAGCGAATGACACATTCAATCGCTTGAAGACGGCCGGCGAAGTGTGCAATGGTGACGAAGTCTGCAACCCGCGGGCCCCGCACGGCGGCCCGCTCACCGCCACCCATGAAGACGCTCACCGACCAGCTTTCGCAATACGCCGCCTATCACCGCGACCGCCGCAACGTTGCGACGCATTTCGTCGGCATTCCGATGATAGTCGTCGCGCTCGCGGTTCTGCTGAGCCGCCCCGCGTCGACGCTCGGCGTGCTGCCACTGGCCATTTCCCCGGCGTGGCTGCTCTTCGGCGCCGCGACGATCTACTATCTGCTGCTCGATCTTCCGCTCGGCGCGGCGATGCTCGTGCTGTCGGCGGCCTGCGTGGCCTTCGGCCACTGGGCGGCTTCGCTTTCCACGGTTGCCTGGGCCGGCACGGGCCTCGGGCTTTTTCTCGTCGGCTGGGTGTTTCAGTTCGTCGGACACATCGCCTACGAACATCGGAAGCCCGCATTCGTGGACGATATCGTCGGCCTCTTGATCGGTCCGCTCTTCGTGCTCGCCGAGGCGCTCTTCGGGCTCGGCTGGCGGCCTGGCCTGCGCGAGGCAATCGAGCGCCGCAGCGAGGCCACGCCTGCCGGCGGCGGGCGATAAACATCGCGCCGCACTCGCTGCGGGACCGCATTGGCGAAGCCACGCCGTCCAATGCACGGCAATGCCGAACAGGCGAAGCGGACCCGATACCTTCAGCGCGAACGCAGCAGCAACAGCGTATGCACGGCCGTGACGGCGACGGCAGCCCAGATCGGCGCGTAGGTCCACCATTGCTGCGCCGTCAGCGATTCGCCGAGCAGCGCTACTGAAATCACGACGAGCAGCACGGGCTCGACGTAGCCCAGAATGCCGAAGAGCGCCATCGGCAGCAAACGGCTCGCCTTCAGATAAGAAGCCAGCGCGGCCGTGCTCAGCGCGCCGAGCCCCGGCAGCAGCACCGCCCACAGCATCGGGCTGCCGAATGCCGCGCGTGCCGCTTCGCTCGTCGCAACGAGCACGACGGCGACCGGTACGATCAGCAACGTCTCCAGGGCGAAGGTCGCGAGCGAATCGGCACCGATCCTGCGGCGAATCACGAAGTAAGGCGGATAGCCGAGCGCCACCACGAGCGTCGGCCAGGAAAATGCGTGCGTGGCCAGGAACTCGTGCGCCACGCCCACGGCGGCGCACGCGAGCGCGAGCCATTGCATGCCCGAAAGGGGCTCGCGGTAGTAGAAACGCCCCACGAGCGCCATGCAAAGCGGCAGCAAGAAATAGCCGAGCGACACTTCGAGCACACGCCCGTGCAGCGGCGCCCACATGAAGAGCCACAGTTGCGTGGCCATCAGCGCGGAGCACATGACCAGTGCCAATGCCACGCGCTTGTCGCGCGCCGCACGGCCCGCAAGCTCGATCAGCGCGGGCAGGCGCGAGCGCAACAGCACGAGCAGCAGGGCGCCCGGAGCCGTCCAGAGAATCCGCCACGCGAAAATGTCGAGCCCGCCAAGCGGAGCCAGAAGCCGCGTATACGCGGACATGAGGGCGAACAAAGCGGAGGCGGATACCGCGAGCGCGATGCCTCGGCCCATACCGAGCGAATTCATGGGAGGGAGCTGAATATCGTTGTTCTTCTGATCTTCCGATCTGCCGATCAAAAGACAAACTGCAAAGGCACACGCACAAAGCGCTTTACCAGCAAGCCGGAGGCACGAAACGAGAGCCGTTTTTCGTTAGCGGCGCATATCGAGGCGTATCAACGCGTATCGAAGCATATCGGGGCGCGGCGCCATAAATTACCGCAAACCGCTCAATGCTGCTCGAAGCGAGCGAAGCGTTTCTCGATGGCCCGCTCTTCGCTCGTGCATTCGGTCACGCGTGCCGAAGGCGGCCCGCGGCGCATCCATTCGAGCATCCGATCGATGCGCTCGGCCGGGCCCTGCACCATTGCCTCCACGGAGCCGTCGGGCAAGTTCGAAACCCAGCCCGTAATGCCGAGCGAATGCGCCTGGCGCACCGTCGCATGGCGAAAGCCGACGCCTTGCACGATGCCCTGCACGCGCACGTAATACGTTTCGATCCTGCTATTCAAATCGGGGCCAATCATACCCGCTTCTCCCAGCGAACGCTTCAAACCGGGCATTGTAGTCGCCGTTGGCGGGAAGGGGCTCGCCGGCCTGGCCTAAAGAATCGTCGCCGGACCGCCGTTAATTGCACTAATTGCGAGAAGCGACAACGCATTTGCGTGACAGGAGACTTTCGTGGCTGAAGGACACCACGCAGCAGGAGTCGATCGCAACGGCGTGCCCCGACGTTGGCTTGGCGGGTACGGAAAGACGGCGGTCAGCATCGCAGCCTGCGCCATCGCGCTGGCCCTGGCGTTTCGCGCCGCCGTCCGGCTGTCCATCGGACTCGAAGTGGACGTGCTCGCCACGGCGGCGGCCTTGGCGTGCCTCGCCTATGGCATCTATGTCAGGCATCGGCTCGAAATAGCCGAGGCGCGCACACGCATCGCCGATCGGAAAGGCGAAGCCCTCTTTCACGCGTACTTCGAAGGCCATCCGCTGCCGATGCTCGTCTACGACATCGAAACGCTGACCGTCAGCGCGGCCAACGACGCGGCCTTGCAGGTATACGGGTATGCGCGCGAAGAACTCGCGGGCCTGCCGATTACCGCACTGCGCCCCGAGGAAGATCGTGCCCGGTTTCTGGCGGCCTTCGGCGAGTTCATCGTCAGCCCCGGCCCCAAAAGCGGTGCCCCGGGGGTACGCACGCACTTGCGCAAAGACGGCTCACGGCTATTCGTCGAGCCGACATATCACATCATGACCTATCACGAGCGCCAGGCGTGCTTCGTCGTCATCGTAGACGTGACCGAGAAAGAGCAGGCGAAGGCGGCGCTGCAGCAATCGAAGCAAATGCTCGAAGTGGTTATCGACAGCGTACCCCAGCGCATTTTCTGGAAAGATACCGCGTCCCGCTATCTGGGATGCAATCAGGCGTTCGCGGACGACGTCGGCGTGCAAGACAGCCGCGAAGTCATCGGCCGCACCGACGATGACATGCCTTGGCACAATGCGGCCGCTGGCGCGCGCGCACGCGACCGGGCAGTACTCGAGAGCGGAAAGCCGTCGCATTACGAAGAATTCGTGCCAGCGGCGCGCGGCGTGTGGCGCTGGCTGCGCAAGACGAAGGTGCCGCTTCGCGATGCGAACGACGCAATTATCGGCCTGCTCGCCACGTACGAGGACATCACCGATCGCAAAAATGCCGACCTTACGCTGCATTTGCGCAGCCGCGCACTCGATGCAAGCGTCAACGCGGTACTCATCACGCGCAGGACCGACGAAGGGGACCTGATCGAGTACGCCAATCCGGCATTCGAGCGGATCACCGGGTACTCGATCGAATCCGTCAAAGGCCAGGACTGCCGCTTCTTGCACGGCACGGACCGCAATCAAGGCGGGCTCGATTCCATACGCCGCGCACTACAGCAGGACCGCGAGGTGACGACGCTGCTGCGCAATTACCGGCGCGACGGCACCCTATTCTGGAACCAGATCTACATTGCGCCCGTGCGCGACGAAGGTGGACGCCTCACGCACCATATCAGCGTGCTCAACGACGTGACGGAACTCGTGCGATCGCGCGACTTGCTGAGCCAGCAGGCCAATGTCGATTCGCTGACGACACTGCCGAATCGCAACCGCTTCAACGAGCGGTTGGCCGACGCGATCGCCGATGCACGCATGAACGGCTCGCGCGTGGCGCTCGTGTTCATGGACGTCGATCACTTCAAGGACGTCAACGACAGCCTGGGCCATGGCGTGGGCGACCGCCTGCTGCACGAGATCGGCGCAAGGCTTTCCGCATGCGTCAGCGAGACCGATACCGTCGCGCGTTATGGCGGCGACGAGTTCGTCATCGTCGTGCTCGAATCGGGCGCGCAGGACCGCCTGACGGAAGTGCTGGCCCGCGTTTCGCAGGCCTTTGCGCGCCCCGTGTGGATCGACGACACGGAGTTCTACGTGGAGACGAGCATCGGCATCGCCTGCTTTCCCACCGACGGGCACGATGCCGAAACCCTTTTGCGGCGCGCCGATCTCGCGATGTATCGCGCCAAATCGAACGGACGCAACGGCGTGCAGCGCTTCACGCCGGAGCTGGGACGCGCGGCCGACGATCGCCTGCATTTCTCGCGGCGCATGCGCATGGCGCTCGCGAACGGCGAATTCCGCCTCGAGTATCAGCCGCAAGTCGATCTGCAGACGAACCGCGTGACGGGCGTGGAGGCACTACTGCGCTGGACCGATGCCGAGCTCGGCCCCGTAAGCCCCGCCACGTTCATTCCGATCGCCGAAGAAAATGGCCTCATCGTGCCGATCGGCGAGTGGGTCATGCAGCAGTCCTGTTTCCAGGCCCAGGTCTGGCAGGCAACTTTGCCGGGCCTGCGCATGTCCGTAAACCTCTCGCCGCGGCAGTTCGCACGCGCCGATATCCTGCGCGTGATCCAGCAGGCGCTCGGGCGCGCGCAGCTGGCCCCGCATCTGCTCGAAGTCGAAATCACCGAGGGCGCGCTGCTGAACCTCGGCTCGCTCGACGTGCTCAACGCATTGCGCGCAATGGGCATCGACATCGCGATCGACGATTTCGGCACCGGTTACTCGAGTCTCTCCTACCTGCGCAGTTTCCGCGCCGAGCGGCTCAAGCTCGACATGTCGTTCGTGCGCGGCATCGGCGTGCACCGCGAGGACGAGATCATCACGCGGGCCATCCTCTCGCTTGGGCGCGCGCTCGGTTTCAGCGTCGTTGCGGAGGGCGTCGAAACGGACACGCAGCTCGCATTCCTGCGCCGCCATGGGTGCGCCGTCGTGCAAGGCTACCGCTTCGCGCGGCCAATGCCGGCGGCCGAGGCCCATGCCTTCGTTCGCCGCTTCAACGAAGGCGCGCTGATGTTCGGGTAATTCGGCCGGGCGCGCCGCCGCCCTGGCCCTCGCCCCCCGCATCCGCCATCCCCGATTACAATCGCACCTCGTTCGATGCGGCGCACCGCATCGCCACAAATCGAGGAATGCGATACCCATGACCGCCACATCACGCGATCTCGTGCTCGTCACGGGCGCTTCGGGCTTCGTCGGCTCTGCCGTCGCACGCGCCGCGCTCGGACGTGGCCATGCCGTGCGCGTGCTCGTCCGACCGACGAGCCCGCGCAAGAATCTCGAAGCACTCGATGCGCAGGTCGTCGTCGGCGACATGCGCGACGAAGCCTCGATGCGTAAAGCACTCGAAGGCGTGCGCTATCTGCTGCACGTGGCGGCCGATTACCGGCTCTGGGCAGCGGACCCCGACGAAATCGTGCGCGCCAACCTGGAAGGCACCGAGGCGACGATGCGCGCCGCACTTGCGCAGGGCGTCGAGCGTGTCGTCTACACGAGCAGCGTCGCGACGCTGAAGGTCACGAGCGAAGGCCGCGAAGCGAATGAAACGATGGCGCTCGCGGCCGATCAGGCTATCGGCGTCTACAAGCGCAGCAAAGTGCTGGCCGAACGCGCCGTCGAGCGCATGATCGCCGAGGCCGGGCTGCCTGCGGTCATCGTCAACCCATCCACGCCAATCGGCCCGCGCGACGTCAAACCGACGCCTACTGGCCGCATCATCGTGGAGGCCGCGCTCGGCAAGATTCCGGCATTCGTCGATACGGGCCTGAACCTCGTGCACGTGGACGACGTTGCGCACGGCCACCTGCTCGCACTCGAGCGCGGCCGAATCGGCGAGCGTTACATTCTCGGCGGCGAAAACCTGCCGCTGCAGCAAATGCTCGCGGACATCGCGGCGCGCATGGGGCGCAAGGCGCCGACGGTACGCCTGCCGCGCTGGCCGCTCTACCCGATCGCACTCGGCGCGGAATGCGTGGCGAAGTTCACGAAGCGCGAACCGTTCGTGACGCTCGACGGTCTGAAAATGTCGAAGAACAAGATGTATTTCACGTCGGCGAAGGCCGAACGCGAACTGGGCTACCGCGCGCGGCCCTATCGCGAAGGACTGCACGATGCGCTCGAGTGGTTCCGCGAAGCTGGCTATCTGAGCCGTTGATAAGCCCGTGAGGCGCCGCTGAGCGACAACGCGCGGTGTGTATTTTGTTACAACGTCGAGGCCGAAAACCACCGGGGAAGCGCGCGCCGAGCCGTTAAAATCGCGAGTTCACTCCCGAGAATGCAGCAGATGAATCTTAACGAACAGATCGGCGCGCTCGAAGCGAGCGTCGATCGAATCAACGAACTGAACCGGCTTGCGCACGAGGCGCTCGCCGCGGCGGCCGAAAGCGCCCGCGCCGAGCAGGCGGCGCCCGAAAAAACCGAAGAAACCGAGCAAAAGCCGACCCTGCGCGTAAGCCGTCCGTCGCAGGACGCGATTACGCTCGCGATCGGCGAGCAGTCCGTCGCGCTGCAGCCTGAGCAGATCGGCCAGTTGATCGAGGAACTCGCAAACGCGCGCGCCTCGATGACGCCCGAGCCGCCGATGGCGATCGCGCCTGGCTGGCGCTTCGCCGCCACCAGGAACCCCGTCATGGCCGTGCAGAAGCAGGCAAACGGCGACCGCCTGCTCATCGCGCGCCACACCGGGCACGGCTGGGTGCCGTTCACGCTGTCGCCGGACGCGATCATCCAGCTCTACATGATGCTTTCGAAGTAACGCCCCCGAAATAACGCCGGATATCCGGCCCCCGGGAGCGCACAGCGGGCCGGGGATACGACCGACGGCCCGGGCCGCCGCGCTGGCCTCAGCGCTCCTGTACGGGCGCCTGCACGCGAGCCTTCCATTGGCCGCCCTTACCGCGCCAGTAACGCACGGCCGACGCCACCGTCGCCCCCACGTAGAACAGCGCGACGAGCGGTAGCGCGGGCGCCCAATAGAGCGAACGCCGGTAGTACCGCAGCATCGGCGCATAGGCGCAGCACATCGCGGCCCATGCCAGCCATGCCGGCCAGCCCGGCGCGCCGAGCACGAGCGCCACTACGGGCGGCACGAGGTAGATGATCGTCATGCCGGCAAGCGTGCCCGCGAGCAGCCACGGCGAATAGCGCAGCTGCGTGAAGGCCGTGCGCGCGATCATGTTCCAGATCTCGCGCGGGCTGTCGTACGGGCGCAAAGAAAGGCTGCGATCGGCCACGTCGAGGCGGATCGGGTGGCGCCCCGCACCGCGGTGCTTCACCCGCGCGGCAAGGCTGCAATCGTCGATGAGTTCGGCGCGAATCGCCTCGATGCCGCCCGCCTCCTCGAGCGCCATGCGCCTGACGAGCATGCAGCCGCCGGCCGCCCCGGCCGTCTTGTTGCGTACGTCGTTGACCCAGGCGAACGGATAGAGCTTCGCGAAAAAGAAGACGAAGGCCGGGATCAGCGCCTTCTCCCAGAACGAATCGCAGCGCAGCCGAACCATCAGCGAGACGAGATCGCGCTGTTCCGCCGCCGCGCGCGCGACGAGTTGGGCAACGGCCTCGGGCGGATGCCCGATATCGGCATCGGTCAGCAAGAAGTAGTCGGCAGACAGGCCGAGGGCCTTCGCGGCGTCAATGCCTTGGGACTGCGCCCAAACCTTGCCCGACCAGCCCGGCGGCAGCGGCTCCGCCGCAACGACGTTGAGCCGCTCCGGGCATCCGAGTTCGAGCGCCGCGGCACGGGCGGCGTCGGCCGTGCCGTCGGTACTGTGGTCATCGACGACGATCACATGAAATTCGCCCTCGTATTGCTGCGCGAGCAGCGTGGCGAGCGCTTGCCCGATCACGTCGGCCTCGTTGCGCGCCGGCACGATGGCCACGACAGCCGGCCACGCGAACCCCGGCGGCGGGCTGACGGGGCCGGCCGGACGCGTGCGCCAAAAACCGCCGCGCGCGAACAGCAGAACCGCCCAGATGACGAGCGAGAGCAGCGAAAGACCGAAGAGCACGGTGGTCATGCGCGCCCCCCGTCGAATTCGGGCAAGAACGCGCAGCGGCCTGGTGCGGAATGCGTGTAGTGGTGGAAATCCATGCGGGTCGCGGCCATCGGCGATGGCTCCGTAAAGCAAACGTAAGGTTGGCGATGGCGAAGCTGCCTAGTTTAATGGGTCGAGCGCCGCGCCGCTCGCGAACCGGGCGCATGCCGGCGCCCGTGCGCCACGCGCAACGGCGCAAAAGGGGCAAAAACGGGCTTTGAAGCGTTTGCCGGCCGATGGCGTTAGAATGCGCGTTTGGGTTCAGTTTGCCGGCTATCACGCCCGCTTTCTAATTAATAATTAGTTGGATCAGTTCGGTTGGGGCGATCTGAGCGCGTGCTCTGCGTCGGCTCAATCCGATACCCCCGACTCAGTCGGAGTTCGCCACAACATGCGAGTCATCCTTGCTCAGCCGCGCGGCTTCTGCGCGGGCGTCGTCCGTGCGATCGAGATCGTCGATCGTGCGCTGCAACGGCACGGCGCGCCCGTTTATGTTCGCCACGAGATCGTGCATAACCGGCACGTTGTCGAAAATCTGCGCGGCAAGGGCGCACAGTTCGTCGAAGAACTGAACGAAGTGCCGCACGGTGCGGTGACGGTATTCAGCGCGCATGGGGTTGCGCAAAGTGTGGAGCGCGACGCGCGCGAGCGTGGGCTGGACGTGCTCGATGCCACCTGCCCGCTCGTGACGAAGGTCCATGTGCAGGGAAGACAGTATGTGGCCGCCGGGCGCACGCTGATCCTGATCGGCCACGCAGGCCACCCCGAGGTGGAAGGCACGATCGGCCAGATTCCGGGCAAGGTGCTGCTCGTGCAGAGCGAGGCCGAAGTGGCGAACCTCGATTTATCCGACGACGCCCCGCTCGCCTACGTCACGCAAACCACGCTGTCGGTGGACGACACGCGCGGCATCATCGATGCGCTGATGCGCCGCTTCAGCGACATCGTCGGCCCGGACACGCGCGACATCTGCTATGCCACGCAAAACCGGCAGGCGGCGGTGCGCGAGTTGAGCACACATGTGGACGTACTGCTCGTCGTGGGCGCGACGAACAGTTCGAACTCCAACCGCCTGCGCGAGATCGGCACCGAAAGCGGCGTGCCGAGCTACCTCGTTGCGGACGGCTCCGAACTGAAGCCCGAATGGTTCGCGAACGCCCACACCGTCGGCATCACGGCGGGCGCATCCGCCCCCGAGGAAATGGTCGAACACGTGATCGACGCGCTGCGCGCGTTCGGCCCCGTGGATGTCACGACGATGGCGGGACGCGAAGAGAAAGTCGAATTCAAGCTGCCGGCAAAGCTCACCGAGCCCATGGCCGCGCTCAAGTCTTAAGGAGGACGCCTTGTCGATCCCATTCCTGCAGAAATTTCGTGTAGGCGCCTATATCACGCGCCAACATCTCACGGGCAATAAGCGCTATCCGCTTGCGCTGATGCTCGAGCCGCTTTTCCGCTGCAACCTCGCTTGCAATGGCTGCGGCAAGATCGATTATCCGGATCCGATTCTGAATCAGCGTTTGTCGGTGGAGGAATGCCTCGGCGCGGTGGACGAGTGCGGCGCACCCGTCGTCTCGATCGCCGGCGGCGAGCCGCTGCTGCATCGGGAAATGCCCGAGATCGTGCGCGGCATCATCCAGCGCAAGAAGTTCGTCTATCTGTGCACGAACGCGCTGCTGATGGAAAAGAAGATGGACGATTACCAGCCGAGCCCGTACTTCGTCTGGTCCGTCCACCTCGACGGCGACAAGGAAATGCACGACCATTCGGTGTCGCAGGAAGGCGTGTACGACAAGGCCGTGGCCGCGATCCGCGAAGCGAAGCGCCGCGGCTTCCGGGTCAATATCAACTGCACGCTCTTCAACGATGCGAAGCCGGAGCGCGTGGCCGCGTTCTTCGATACGCTCGGGCCGATCGGCGTGGATGGCATTACTGTTTCCCCGGGCTATGCGTATGAGCGTGCGCCGGATCAGCAGCACTTCCTGAACCGCGACAAGACCAAGCAGCTTTTCCGCGAGATTTTCAAGCGCGGCAATCGCGGCAAGAACTGGTCGTTCAGTCAGTCGGCGCTGTTCCTCGATTTTCTGGCGGGTAACCAGACTTATCACTGCACGCCGTGGGGGAATCCGGCGCGCACGGTGTTCGGCTGGCAGCGGCCCTGCTATCTCGTGGGCGAGGGGTATGCCAAGACGTTCAAGGAGTTGATGGAAGAGACGGATTGGGATGCCTACGGTACCGGCAACTATGAGAAGTGCGCCGACTGCATGGTTCACAGCGGTTTCGAGGCTACGGCAGTGATGGATACGGTTGCGCATCCGCTCAAGGCGCTGGGCGTGAGCCTGCGCGGGCCGAAGATCGAAGGGGCCTACACGAAGGATATCCCGCTCGATAAGCAGCGCCCGGCGGAGTATGTGTTCTCGCGCCACGTCGAGATCAAGCTCGAGGAAATCAAGCGGGCGCCCGGTGGTGGTAAGAAAGCGCAGACCGCGGCGGCTCATTGAGCGGTGGGTGGTTGGTTGTAGCCTGCGGTTGATGCTTTAACGCAAAAAGCCTCGCATTCCTGGGATGCGAGGCTTTTTTGTCGGGTGTGGTGTATGCACGCATGAGGCAGCAGAAAAGCCGGTCCGTCAATAGACCGGGAGCGCGAAGTCTTTGTCGATCTTCCGAGCGCTAGTCGCGGCGCTTGGCTTCAACAGCGCCTGAATCAGTGCGCTACCGAAGAATCGTTGCGCGATACGAACGACAGAAATCCCGAATCGGGTCTTCACGTGCATGAGTCGAACGAGTCCGGGGCTCAACTCCTGCTGCGAACGCTCGACGTACGGGCGAAGGATGCTTTCATATCTTTGGAAGGCAGTGGTGTGGGTCGAGCCGTGCTTGATCTCTCCCGCCAGGACATACGCTCCTATGAGAGCCAAGGCTGTGCCCTTGCCCGTGAACGGCGTGGGGCAATGCGCAGCATCGCCCAACAACACCACCCTGCCTTTCGACCAGGCAGATGCCTGCACCTGGCTCATCGGTCCGAAGTAGAAGTCATCTACGCCATCCAGTTCGCCCGCAATCCGATCTGCCAGCGTGCCACGGCCCTCCAGCGCCGCATGAAGCATGTTCCGCGGAAATTTCGCCGACGGCCCGTACAGGTCACGCTCGTTGACTGGAAAAGTGATCAGGACCGTGGTCTGCGTCGGACCGCCCGGCCTGAGGTGGGCCATTGTTCCGCCAACCCCATTGAAGGAACAGGCCCAGAAATCGTCTTCCGGACGCCGGGGAATGTCGAAGAACGCCATGTAGGCACCGAGGTAGCGCAAGCGGGTTTCCTCGGCGAGCACCAGGTCTCTCGTCGAGGAGTTCAGTCCGTCGGCGCAAATCATCAATTCGAATTCCTCGGCCGAGCCATCGACGAAGGTCGCGCGTACGCCGTCCTCACGCTCTTCGATGCTGCGGACGGACGTGCCGAAACGATATTCGCAGGTGCTGCGGGTCGCGTCGAACAAAACACGCGCGAAATCGCCTCGTAGGATTTCGAAATCGCTGGTCAAGCTGCCAAAGGCGCCCTTGGGAAAAACGGCCAACGCCTTGCCGGCCTCATCAAGCCACTTCTGCCCGCACTCATGTGTGTTGTGAGCGTCGACCTGCTCCGTCAAACCCATGAGATCGATTACCTGCTGTCCGACGCCCTTCACGTCAATGTTCTGCCCACCGTCTCTGAACGCAGCGTGCTTTTCAACGACGACCACGGAAAAGCCGTATTTGTTCAGCCACCAGGCACATGCGGGCCCGGCGATCCCGCCGCCGCATATCAGGATTTTCTTCGATTGCTTCATGTGACCGCTCGCGTGGTTGTAATGTCCACGTTTATGCTAAATACCCCGTGTGTTGGTCACAATAATGCAACTTGCCACTGTATAGTGAATTCTTGCCACACCGATCCATCTTCTTGGAAAGTCACCCGATGCCGATTTTCAGCGACGCTTCGTCGATTGATTGGGAGGACCCTGACCTCATCCCCAGGCCAGTGATCACGGTGGGAGCCGCCGGCCTGGACATGGTGGCTGTGACGGGTAACGACAATGCGCGTCAGATCAATAGCCGCAAGGAAGCAGACTTCCACTTCCATCGAAAAGGTCAGTTCCTGCTTTGGATGCGCGGAGTACTCACCTGCGAGGTGGCCGGTGGTTTCTGGCTGGTGCCACCAGGAGGCGCCATCTGGGTACCGGGTGGTCTGCCACATCGAATGGAGGCGGCCGGCACAATTGAGTGTTACATGGTGTACGTCGACCCTGTTGCAGGCGAGGCGTTGCCGCGAAACTGCTGCACGTTGTCGACAACGCCGCTGCTGCGCGAGTTGGTAATCCGTTCAGCGGCATTGCCCTTGCGCTACAAAGAGGGGGGCATGGCGTCAAGATTAACGACGCTCCTTCTCGACGAAATGGCTTTGGCGCAGCCCGGGCGGGTTCATCTTCCCCTGCCAACAGACAAGCGACTGCGCACACTCGTCGAGTGGATCATGGCAAGGCCGTCCGAATCGGGAAGCATCGACTCTTGGGCTCGCAGGATGAGCATCAGCCCGCGCACGCTCTCACGTCTGGTGTCCCGAGAAACGGGCATGAGCTTCGGACGCTGGCGTAGACAACTTCATATCCTGCTCGCCCTGCAATGGCTGGCCAAGGGCGCGACGGTCCAGGATGTCGCAAACGGTCTGGGCTACGAGAACGCGAGCAATTTTGTGGTCATGTTTCGCAAAGTGCTTGGCGAACCACCTGGACGTTACTTGAAATCGCACGACTGATGCTCGAGAGAGATCTGAGACGCCTCGCCGATCTCCGGCGCCGGAAGGTCGCTACTCGTCTCCTACCGTGGCGTTTCGCGAACCCTCTCACCAGGAAAGCGGACCGACAGCTTGCATCGCTTGACCGACGCGTCAATCATCGAGAGGAAGTTTCGCAACGACCTTGATCTCAAATTCGAAGCCATAAAGCCACGTCACGCCGACCGCGGTGAGCGTCGGATGCGGCGCATCGCCCCAGAATTCAGGTATGACCTGCCAGATGCGCTCGAACGTCGATTGCGGGTCGACCATGAACACCGTCACGTCCACCACGTCGTCGAACGTGCATCCTGCTTCGTGCAAAATCGCATTCAGGTTTCGAAAAGCGAGCCGCACCTGCTCCTGCAGATCCGGCTCGGGCGTGGCGTCCTGGCGGCTGCCGACTTGTCCCGACACGAACAGCAACCCATTCGCCCGTACGGCCGGAGAATACCGGTTACGCTCGTAGAGCGCCCGACGTCCCGGCGGAAATACCACATCGCGCTTGCCCACATTCACCTCCATCGATAGATCATGGCTCCGATCAGCCACTCTACCGATCGGCGCGCGCAGGATAAACCGCCAACCCTGTTCATGACTATTTGTAAAACGCAAACAATTCAAACGCGAGGCAAACACCTATGGATCGCTTCGACGCAATGCGCGCTTTCGTCCGGGTAGTCGAGGCCGGCAGCTTCACGAAGGCGGCCGAAACGCTTCATATGAGCAAGACCACGGTGACGCATCTGGTCCAGCAACTCGAAGCGCGCTTGCGCGTCCGGCTCCTGAACCGGACGACGCGCAAGATCAACGTCACGCCGGATGGCATCGTGTACTACGAGCGTGTGACCAGGCTGCTCGCCGATGTGGACGCCGCCGAGACGAGCCTGTTGAGCGCATCGGCGGCACCGCGAGGCCGCCTGCGTGTGGATGTGCCTAGTCCGTTCGCCCGCCTGATTCTTGTCCCGGCGCTTCCGGCATTCCTCGGCCGCTATCCGGACATTCAACTCGACATGGGCGTGAGTGACCGAACCGTCGACATCATCGGCGAGAACGTGGATTGCGTCGTGCGTGGCGGCGAGCCGGACGGCCAATCCATGGTCGCCCGGCGCGTGGCAGACCTTCCGCTCGGTATCTTTGCGTCGCCGCGATATCTCGCATTGGCAGGCACGCCCTCCCACCCCGGGGAACTCGAAAACTCGCATCACCGCATTGTCGGGTTCTCCTGGGGACGAGCAGGCAATCTTTATCCGCTCGTCTTGCAGCGCCGCGGCGAGACCGCAAGGGTGCAAAGCCGCTACGCCCTTTCAGTGGATGACGGCAACGCCTATCTGGCGGCTGGGGTGGCCGGCCTCGGTATCATGTGGCTTCCGCGTTACATGTCGAAAGATCACCTGAGACGAGGCGAACTCGTTGAGCTGTTCGAGGACTGGCAGATCGATCCGATGCCTCTTCACATCGCGTATCCGCCGAACCGCCACGTCAGTGCGAAGCTGAGAGTGTTCATCGACTGGGTGGTTGAACTGATGAGCGACCATGCTCCCGTACAAATGAAATAGCGTGCGTGTCCGTCATCACCGCCTGCGCGGGACGCCTTGTTTTCCAGTGGCGGGCTGGCGAGGTGGCCATGGCGGTCGAATGGGCGGCTGCTGAAGGGAGGCGCGCCCCCATCCGTGCGCTGCGACGGTAACAGCAATCCGATCGCGTCATAGCGGTGCAGGACTCGGACGCTCAGCCCTGCCTTTCTTGCCAGTTCGCCGATTTTCAGTCGCATCGCCTTCTCAGTCGTCGGTGCGGACCATAAAAGCTAACGGAACGTCTGGTGCAAGCGAAATCACGCGCACCGCCCGAATGCTTTCAAGCTGAAAGCACTTCACATCGTCCCACCCGCAGCGCCTCAATCGCGCTGGAATTCCCCATTGCAACTATTTTTTTCCCGTGAAACACTGCGCTTCATCTGCTGTGTCGGACTCCGTTCCGATATACCAGACAAGTAGCTACTCGCGCGGTCGCTGCGATCTCATCGGTCGGAGCCGCGCCGCGAAGGCCAAGCTATCGCCGCATCCGTCCACGCACGGACTCCTCACACCAGATCGGGATTCTGAAAAATGAAATTCGTCAGGGAACGCTCAAAATTCACTTGTTTGTTCGCCTTTGCCGGTCTGTTGATGCTTGCCGGCTGCACGAAGGTCGCTCCGCCGGAGCAAGGTGCTTCGGTCGCTTCGACACTGAAGCAGGTCCTGCAAAGGGGCACGCTGCGGGTAGGCGACTGTTTGACCTTTGCGCCGTTCGGCTTCTACAACAAGGACGGCCAACCCGATGGTTACGACGTCGACCTGGCGAAAGAACTGGCGAAGCAGATGGGCGTCAAGCTGGAAGTCGTGAACACCACGAGCGCGAATCGCATTCCGAATCTTCAAACCAGCAAGGTCGACGTGGTGTTCTGCAACTTCACTCGCAACCTCGAGCGGGCGAAGGAAATCGCCTTTACGAATCCCTATGTGGTTGCGAGCGAGGCGCTGCTGGTCAAGAAGAGCAGCGGCATCCAGTCGATCAACGACATGGCGAATCGCACCATTGCGACCGTCAAGGGTTCGACAAACGGCGACGAAGTGCGCTCGCTGAACATGAAGGTCAAAATCCAGGAATTCGACAGCTCTCAGGCCGCGATTCTTGCCGTCAAACAGGGCCAGGCCGATGCAATGATCGAGGACAACAATTTTCTCGCTTATCAGGCATCGCTAGATCCGGGTCTGACGGTCACCAATGAAGCGCTGGTTCCGCTCGAATACAACGCGTTCGGCGTAAAGGCGGGCGATCAGATCTGGCTCGATTATCTGAATCTGTTCCTGTTCCAGGTCAACGCATCGAAGCTGAACGCGCAGCTCTACAAGAAGTGGTTTGGCGCCGAGCCGCATTTCCCGCTGAGCCCGCAGTACTGACGCCCCGCCCAGCGCTATGCGGCCGACGGAGGAACCATGAGCTATCAATGGCTGACCCTGGCAGGTTATTGGAATGATTTCGTCCATGCGTCGTGGCTGACGCTCCAGGTCACGCTGCTGGCCTTCGTCGTTGCACTGCTGCTCGGCCTGCTCACCGCACTCGCGAGCGTATCGCGCGTCGGGCCGCTGCGCGCGATCGCACGGGTGTATATCGAAGCGATCCGCAATACGCCCGTGCTGCTGCAGATCTTCATCGTATTTTTCGGCCTGCCGTCACTGGGTATCACCCTCGATGCCTATACGGCAGGCGTCATCGCGTTAGGGGTGAACGTCGGCGCGTATCTCGCCGAGGTGCTTCGTGCCGGTATCCAGTCAGTGCCGCGTGGCCAGCTGGAAGCCGCGTCGCTTCTCGGTCTCGAGCGTTCGCAGATCTTCTTCGAGGTGGTGCTGCCGCAGGCCGCGCGCGCGGTCTATCCGGCGATCGTCAACAACCTCATTCAACTGTTGCTCGGCACGTCGCTCCTGTCGGCGATCGCGTTGCCGGAGTTGAGCGGAACAGCGACGGTCATCAACGCGCGCACGCTGCTCTATATCCAGACCTTTTCTACTACGCTGATTGCTTACTTGTTGCTGAGCAACCTGCTTTCGTGGCTGGCGGGACAGATCGGCGTACGGGTATTTCACCCGCCGCTCGTCATGAAGAAACGCGCGCGCCAGCCGTTTTTCGTCGCACGACAGGCCGATCGCATCTGAGCGCTCAAACGGGAGACCGAACATGTCGCGCGAATTGTTGATGACCAGCCTCGCGATCCTATTTCAGGGATTGCTGGCGACCCTGCTTCTGTCCGCGGCGTCGATCGTGGGTGGAACGCTGATCGGATTGCTGGCAGCGGTATTGCGCACGTTCGGGCCGTGGGGTACGCCGCGCATCGCGAGGCTCTACACCGAACTGTTTCGAGGCACGCCCGTGCTGATCACGCTGATGTTCATCTATTTCGGGGTGTCGTACTTCGGCTACGCGCTCGACGTATTCGCCGCCGGCGTCGTGGGCATGAGCGTCTATCAGGGCGCCTACATCGCCGAGGTGCTCCGCTCCGGCATCGAAGCCGTGCCCAAAGGCCAGTGGGAAGTGTCGCAGATCCTCGGGCTTGGCAAGACCCAGGCGTTCTTCTCCGTGATCCTGCCGCAAACCGGAAAGATCGTGATGCCACCGCTCGTCGGCCAGTATTTATCGCTCATCAAGGACACGTCGATCGTCAGTATGATCGGCATGTCGGAATTGATGCATGGCGGCCAGGCCATCGTCGACCGGGTCGGCAAACCGGTGGAAATCTATGGTCTCGTTGCCGTGCTTTATTTCATTGTGTGCTTTCCACTGTCGCAGTGGGTGCGCCACCATGACGGAAGAAGGAGCCAGCGGTCGTGACCACCATCACTACGTCGAAGCCCATCATCAGCCTCACCGGCGTCAGCAAGTCGTTCGGTGCTACACAGGTCTTGAAGGCGATCGACCTCGATGTGCAGCCGGGCGAAGTGCTCGTGCTGATCGGAGCGTCGGGCTCCGGCAAGAGCACGGTACTGCGCATCATGAGCGGTCTTGAAACGGCCGACACGGGCGAAGTTTGGGTCAACGAAATACCGTTGCACGATGCGCGCCGGACGAAGGAAATCCGGGGGCATGTCGGTATGGTGTTTCAGCAATTCAATCTGTTTCCGCACAAGAGCGCGCTCGGCAATGTGACGCTCGCCCTGATCAAGGCGCGCAAGATGAACGCCGCAGACGCAAGCAAGCGTGCGATGGACGCGCTCGACCGGGTGGGGCTTGCCGACCGGGCCGAGCACTACCCCAGCCAGCTCTCCGGCGGCCAACAGCAGCGTGTCGCGATCGCCAGAGCGTTGGCCGTCGAGCCGGGCATCATGTTCTTCGACGAAGCCACGTCGGCACTGGATCCGGAACTCGTTGGCGAAGTGACCGAGGTTATGCGGGGACTGGCGCGCGACGGGATGACTATGGTCGTCGTCACGCACGAGATGGGCTTCGCGCGCAAGACCGCGGACCGCGTCGTATTCATGGATAAGGGCGTCATCGAAGAACAGGGCGCGCCCGAGGAGATTTTCGTGAACCCGCGGAACGAACGTACACGACAGTTCCTGCACCGCGTGCTCGATCATTGAATGTGTCTGAAAGGGCGTCGTGCGTTTGCGGGCCGCAGCATGGCGAAGCGTCACCCTATGCCCTTTGCGCGCTAAACTCGCGTCACACAAACGATAAACCGCGATCCTATCGCCGACGGAGTTGAAGGAATGTCCGCACCAGAATCATCGAGGGCCAGGGGGGTCAGCCGCGTCATCGACATTCTCAAGCAATTGCATATCGCGCGGCGGCCAATGACGATGCGCGATCTGATCGAAGCGACCGGCGCGCCCCGTTCGAGCATCTACGAACTGGTCACCATGCTCACCGAAGCCGGATGGCTCGAGACGACCGCGGACGGAAGCGTCTTTTTCGGCCGCGAGATGCACTACTACGGCTCGGACTATGCCTCCCACAACGATCTGATCAGTCGTGCCCACCAGGCAATCCTCGCGCTGGTTCGAACGCACGACGAAACCGCGCAGTTGTGCATGCTCGAAGGCAACAAGTACACCGTGGTCTTGTCGGAGAACAGCTCGCGGCCCTTCAATATCAGTTCCGATATCGGCGTGAAGGTGCCGATTCCGTGGACCGCATCGGGTCGCCTGCTGCTCGCCCATATGCACGCGGAGGAAATTCGCAACTTGATCCCGGACGAAGACTTCATCCTCGACAACGGCAGACGCGTCGAATTTCAGGACTTTCTTCGTGATGTCGAACGTGCCGCCGAACAGGGGTACTGTTGCACCGAGGGTCTCTCCCATACCTTTCGCCTCTGCATGGCGGCGCCCATCCGCGACCGCACGGGCCTCGCCGTTGCAGCGCTGTGCTTCATGACGAGCCGGGATACGGATCCGGAGAAACGCGCGATGATGCTCGAAGATCTCATCAGGTCCGCCAAGACGTTATCGCAACCTTACGCCCGCTTGTAGTTAAGGCAACCATGCCTTCGACGATGCGACAAAATTCGCCGGGCTCCTCCAGCATCATCATGTGGCCGACACCTTTCTGCACGACATAGTCACGTGCCGCGGTACGCGTCCACTCAGGCACATTCCACGCAGACGCGGATTTCTCGCCCGCAAGCAGGAACAGCGGCAGACCGCGCCGCACAACCGTTCGGATTCGGGATAGATACCCGTCGTCCCCCGTCTCGGCCACGACAGCGCTCGCCATCGCCTGGATCGTCTCTGCCGGCTGGTTCGCGAGCGCGCCGCGCGCCCATTCGACGCGCTGCGGTGTGATTGCGATGTCGCCTTTCGCCAACCACCCTTCGGGATCGGAAATCAGCCGCGCGTGTTCCGCGCACCATTCGCCGTGGGGCATCGCGGCGATTTTTGCGCACCAGAACGCATCGGCAAGCGTGAAGTTCCCTTCTACATTGATGATGCCAAGTACACGGTCCGGATCGAGCGCGGCCGCCAACATCGCCACGGCACCTCCAACGCTGTGCCCCAGCAAAACACAGGGTGCATCCACCTGTTCACGCAAATAGCGGACGACATATGCGGCCTGACGCTCGAGCGTGATCGCGTGCTTGTGCTCGCTCTTCAATTCGCCATAGCCGATCAAGTCTGGCGTATGAACGGAAACGGCACGCATCCGCTCTTGCGGAGCGAAGAAATCCAGCGACCCCATCAGGCCGTGAATCATGATTAACGGTGTGGCTGTTTTCATCTTTTTCTTTCACCTATCGATGGCCAAAACCGACTCACCGCCGTCGGGCGATGAGTCGATGCACCCGCTTGCCGGAAGAAGCGTTGACGGCCTCGGCATCGAGCAACAATTCTGCCGCGCGGAGGCCATCCCGGACCCGCACGGCGTCGAATGCGGCGTAGAGTCGGCCGGCAGCATCGCGGGTGTCCGATTCCGCGACTCGCCAGCTCAGATAAAGCGTCCCCCCGGGCCTGAGAATGTCGAACAGACGGGTACAGGCTTGCGTAACTTCATCGGGTGGCAAATGCATGATCACGGTTTCGCACAGGACGTTGTCGAAGGAGTTGCTTGGAATAACGTCCAGCGCAGGAAGTTCGGCGCGTTTGAAAACCAGCGATGGAAAATCGGCCGCGGCTTGGGCCAGCAATCCCTCGGAGGCATCGTAGCCGACGGCGGGGAAGCCATGACCATTGAGCCATGCGACATCGCGGCCAGCGCCGCAACCGATGTCCGCTGTTTTGCCGCCCGGGACGAAATAGCGCTGCAACAGCGCGTACATGTCGGCAGGCGGGGGCTGCTCGCGCCACTCGGCCGCATAGCGGCTCGCATGCGACGAGTAGGTTTCGACGGTCCGTTCGTCCATGCCAAACTCCCTCGGTCGAGTAATAACGATTGCGGCCGGATGAATCTCCGTCTTCACGGATTCCCTGGCTTGCCGAGGCGCCGGTCGGGCCAACTGGCCTCGAGCACGCGATCATGTCGCGGGCGGCCACGTAATGCAGCGCACCGACCACCGCATCACGCTCACGACGACAGCCATCCGCGCCCGATAGGCCACGCCAGCAGTTTCCTATAGAGCGCAATGAAACCGCGAGTCAGCGCGGCACCCGACATTTTCCACATTGGAGCAACCACCGCATAGGCCACGCACGCGACGGCGACGGCGCCTGCCATGTCCAACGGAAAATGCACCCCGACAAAGATGCGCGCCCATGCCACGGCAAGACCCGCCAACAGCATGGATAGTCCGTAGCGGCGCTCACCAGCGAGTAGCAAGGTCAAAGCACCGCTTGCGAACACGGTGGCGTGGTCGCTCGGAAACGATGAATCCGGCGCGTGCTCGATAAACATATGGCCCAAGCCGATCATGAACGGCCGCGGATGCATCCACCCGAGACCGATCAGCTGATTGATGCTGAGCGCAAGCAGGGCCACGCAGCACGCCCGTAGTGCGGCAGCGCGTCGACGCTCGCCGCCCGCGAGCCACAACACGGCGAGCACGAGCGGCACGACATAAATCACGTCGTCGGCAATATACCGCGCCACGTCGATGAGCCAGACGGGCGTCGACGGTGCCGCGTTGATCGACAGAAAGAGTGCGCGGTTTAGCGCTTCCAGTGCATTCATCGGTCTAGATCGCAGGGAAATCAGCCGATCTTAGCCGTCGAACCTTATGAAAAGCTTAGGGCGCCACCTGCCTACTCGGACGCCGGGCACCGAGTCAGTCTAGATGCACCTCGCGTATGATATGTCACACCATCGTGTGAGAGATTATGATCCCTAATACAACTTTCACGCGATGTCGTATAATATCCCGTATTCCCGGCGGCTCCGAGTATGAAATGTCATTCGTCGATCAAGTCAAGGCGCTCCTTTCGCGCCGCGGCATGTCCGTCACCGAATTGGGTGACCTGACGGGCATCGCCCGCCCCAATTTGTCCGCGACCTTGGCGAGCAAGCACGACGCCAGGAGCAGCACGCTGGATGCGCTGGCAGCAGGTTTGGACGCGCAATGGGTACTCGTGCCAAAGGAGCACCTCGCAGCGGTCCGCCAAGTCCTGGCTGGGAAGGGTACTGGGCCCGATCTCCAGGCGCCGAGCGCGGCGGAGATGTTTCTGAAGGGGCGCCGATGACCGATGCAATCCATCCGCGCTACCTGAAAGTGCGGCTTTACGATGAGGTCTGCGGCTATCTCTGTGAACTTGCCGGAAACTGCCGCTTCGTACCGTCCGAATCGTTCAAGGCTGCTAATGGCACGCCCACGCTCACGTTGTCGATGGCGATCCCAGGCGCTCCCGAGATTGCGGCCGACATCTTTTCAAACGCTTTCCACCCCGCGCTCTACAACACGGGCGGCAGGCTTCCGCCATTCTTCGCGGGACTCCTCCCCGAGAGCGATTTGCGCAGGCGGCTGGAAGCGACTCGCCACAATCCGGACGATCGGGATGACTTCGGCGTACTGGCTGCGGCCGGTGAAGACCTGCCAGGCGCAGTTGTCGTTCAGCCGCCCGTCGATGCGCACGGCATTCCAGCGTATGCACGAACGTTCGGTGCCACCGGCGGCGCCGACAACCTCGAAATCAGCGTAACGGAAGGGGCCACCGAGGGCGCCGCCTCCATCTCCGGCGTGCAGGACAAGCTCGCGCTTTCGACCCTGGACAAAGGCAAGCGGTACACGATGCCGGGGCACGGCAAGCTTTCCGATGTCATTGCAAAGCTTCCTGCCACAAACGACGACTCGCAGATCTTCAACGAGTACGTCTCCATGCAACTTGCCAAAGCAGCCGGTGTCAATGTCGCGTCGTGCGAGCCAATGAATCTCTCGATCATCGAAATCGACGGCCTTCAGGCCGCTGCAGGCACGGCGACGTCGTTTCTCGCCGTCGAACGCTACGATCGACAAGGCAACGAGCGCATCCACGTAGAAGATGCCTGCCAGTTGCTGGGGCGCATGCCGGCTGCCAAGTATGGGAAAGAGGAACAGTTCCGTCTGCTGCTGAGTTTGCTCGACGCCCTGAGTCCGCGCGGCGTGAAGGATGTCCGCGAATTCTTTGTGCGGCAAGCCGTCAACACGCTTATCGGCAACAGCGACGCGCATCTCAAGAACTTTTCCGTCCTTTACGCGGACAAGGTTCACCCGCAGTTGTCCCCGGCATACGACATTGTTTGCGTCGCCGCGCTGCCGCGGTTCTCCACCTACGGGACGAACGTCGCCATCGATCGCATGCAGCGCGCTCAGACGCTCGATACCTACTCGGAACTGGCCAAGGCCGCAGGCATTGCTCAGCGTATCGCGACCGCCGCGGTGAAAGCAGCCGTATCCGCCGCTCAGGACACGTGGCCGAAGATGCTCGATGAGCTTCCGACGCCGCAAGGCATGAAGGAGGTGATCCTTGACCGCCTTAAAACGTTGCCGTTGGCGTCGCTCTGATACTCTCTTCGATTGAGAATTGAAAACTCTGGGCCGTGCCGCGCAAGCCGCCTTTGCCGTCCTCGCTTTCGTGTTATCCGAATCCGCCGCCCTCGCGGACACGACGGTGCACTCGCTTGCCGGTGTACGGGGCGCGATGCATACCACGGACGCCCGGAAAGTGCTCGATCATTCGATGGGCGACGCGCTGCATCCCCGTTTGTTCCGGTGATCTCAAATTGCACTGACCGCTGGGTTTTCTGCTGCATGACGGTCGCTCTAGACGCCACATGGTTTCGTTACGGACATCCTGGACCTGCAACCGGTAAGATCGCACGTTCGCAACTCGCTATCAATTGCGAGATTGAACATCGCGAGGTCGCGAAGTATCCGTCCGTAAACCCCATGCCTTCGGGTTGATCGCAGCCGTGATCGCCTTGGGGATGTTCCTATTATTCGCAGTGAAGGGATCGGATCGTAGTCGTCCTCAAAGCATGGATCGGAATCTTCCAGTCGGCCTTCGACGCTTCCGCGTACCACGCCTGCAATGGCTGTTCGGCTTGAGCGTGACGTGCGCTGAAGGCAAGCAAGGTTCTTTTGGCAACGATTCTACGGTGTAAAACCCCATGCAGCCGTGCCGCCAGCGGGCTTCTTCCCGCTGAACGGCGAGGTTGAATACGAATGCCCTGCAGTGCCGCAACAGCAGGAATTGCGCGTGGCCTCTTCCGATTTGGGTTCGCCGCAGCCCCCAAAACTTCGCTGCGCGCGGTGCTGGATGCCCTGGCATCAGCAATACTCAGCGTTCCTGCAACCTGCCAAATGAGAAAATGGGAAATTGTATTGGTGGTACTAGTACCGGTCACACATCGGCCACGACGCAGAACATTGCGCGCGAAAACTCTCTTGACCGACTGGATGCGGCGATAGGAAACCTCCAGCAAACGCGCCGGGAAGCGACGGCAAAAAACCCTGCATTGGCGCTCTTGGAACCGCGAAACAAGAATACCGAAGAATTGCTGCAGCAGGCGAGTGCGTTGAGTGCAGATCGTCGACGAACCGCGGGAAGGCCGGCATCAAACAACAATGCTGTGCCGAATAGCCAAGACTTGATCGATGCACTAAACAGTACCGCGCAGTCGTGGATGAGAGCCTGACCGCGCTCTATGCACGGCCCGACGTGTTAAGGTTGACCTATTCAAAGGCGAAAGCCCGGCGTGTCGGAGTGGCTGGATCGATTACAAAAGATGTTGGCCGATCATCATTCGGTGACCATCCGGCGTACCTACGAGAAATTCGCGCATGCCGTGCGGCCTATCGGCCGGAGGTTGCAGAATGATTGCGCCGCGACCGACCAGTTCGTCATGAAGTGCGTCAGCATTCGCCACGTGAAGGTAGCCGAAATAGCTATGGTCGCCCGTCGCCGACGGCAACATTGCGTCTGGGCAATGACCCAACATCACCCGTACGGAGCCTCGCGTAGCTAGCTGCCACTCCGTTGCGTCGGGCCACTCAAGCCGAAATCCCAGCGCATCACGAAAGTACGACGCGGTGGACTCGAGATCGGGGACTGCGAGCACAAACGAAAACGACGTCAGATCGGTACGCGGGTCATGCATCGCATTGTCTCCGTTTTGGACCGAACAGTCGGCATCCATTGTCGCCGTCGGTCGATAAGTCTACCAATACCTGCCCGCCGGAAGGCGAGTTAGCTGCTTCAGTGCGAGTAAGAATGCTGCCCGGCGATTCCACTGCCGGGAAGTATGGGTCGTTTCAGTTCCTGTTGATTGGCGGAAGGCAGGTAGTTACGCCCGGACCGAGTTGCGAGAGGCCCCGCCGGGCTGTTGGCCGCCTTCGGCATCGTCATCCGTTTTCCGCCCGCCATCGAATCCGCTAAAGAATGCCTCGGCATTCGCGGCGAGCGAGTCGATGTGATAGCCGCCTTCCTGCACGATCACCGTTGGCAGGCAAAGCGCGCCGACCGTCAGGCCCAGCCTCGCAAACCCTTCGGTCGTGACCGCTACCTTCGACTGCGGATCCTCCCGATAGATGTCGAAGCCGAGCGCAAGCACCAGCGCGTCTGGTCGAAAGCGATTCAGCACCCGCAGCGCCGCGTCCACCCGCTCGAAGAAGACCGCCTCGGACGAACCATGCGGCATCGGCAGGTTCACATTGAAGCCCTGTCCCGCGTCTCTTCCGGTTTCCTCTTCATATCCGGCCACGACTGGATAGAAGTTGGTCGGGTCGCCGTGAATCGACACATAGAGCACATCGGCACGCCCGTAGAAGATCTCCTGCACGCCCTGGCCATGGTGCATGTCGGTATCGAGAATCGCGACGCGCTCGAACCGGCTGCGCAGCGCCTGTGCCGCAATGGCCGCGTTGTTCAGGTAGCAGAAGCCGCCGGCCGCATCGCGCCGGGCGTGATGACCGGGCGGCCGGCATAGCGCCCAGCTTTCGCGCGCACCTTCATGGATATCCGCCGCGGCCGCCAGCGCGCTCTGCGCAGACCAATAGGCGGCCCGCCAGGTGTTCTCGCCCACCGGGCAACTGCCGTCCGCTAAATACCGGGCTGCTTGCGCCAGCACACCGCGCAGCGGATTCGGCTCCCGCACGTAGACATTCGACATGACTTCATCGCCCCAGTCGTCGGGCATTTTTTTCCAGTCTCGATGCGCTTCTTCGAGGAATCGCAGATAGTTCATGTCGTGCACCGCCGCAATCGGCGCGATGCCGCGGTCGGTGGGTTCAAGCACGTCGAAGCGGAGCGACTTCGCGGCGGCTACGAGCTGCGTCGCACGCTCGGGCACTTCCTGCGGGGTGCGCATCTGGCCTCGCGACAAGTAGCTGCGCGGATGATGCAGCAACTGTTCAGGGTGAAAGTACGTCTTCATCGAAACACCTTTCCTGCAATCGTTCAGTGTGAATCCGTGGTGGCCATCGCGCCGGCGCGCGCGAGCACCGCATTGAGCAATACGTTCGCGCCGCGCGTGACGTCCTCGGGCAACGCATCTTCCGCTTCGTTGTGCGACAAACCGCCCACGCAGGGAATGAACACCATGGCGGTCGGGCAATGGCTGGCAAGCAAAATTGCGTCGTGCCCCGCGCCGCTGACGATGCGCTCGCAGCTATAGCCGAAAGCGTCCGCGGCGTCCTGCACGAGCGCAACGCATGCGCGGTCGAACGGCGTAGCGGGGCTGCGCCAGTAAGTGTCCACTTCGACCCGCACGCCACGCTGCGCGGCAACCTGTGCGCACGCGACGCGCAACGCCCCGATCATTGCATCGACTTCGCCGTCGTCGTGATGACGCAGATCGACGGTGAACGACGCCTGCCCCGCAATCGTGTTGCGCGACGCGTCCGGAATGCCGATCTCGCCGATCGTAGCGAGCCCGCGCGGCGCATAGCCCTCCGCAATGCGCTCCAGTTCGAGCGCGATTTGGGCTGCGGCAAACAACGCATCTTTGCGGTACGGCATGGGCGTCGTGCCGGCATGCGCCGTCATGCCCGTCACCGTAGCATCGAGCCAGCGGATCGCCTGGCCGCCTGTGACAACGCCGATCGCCGTGCCGTTCGCCTCGAGTACCGGCCCCTGTTCGATATGCGCTTCGAAATAGGCATCGACGGGCGTGCCGATCGCGCGCGTGCCGCGATAACCGGTCACAGCCAATGCGTCCGCGAGGCTGACATTCTGCGCGTCGCGTCTGGCGAGCGCCTCCGCCAGCGGCATGGCACCCGCAAACACCGCTGAGCCGAGCATCGCCGGCGTGAAGCGTGCGCCTTCTTCATTCGTCCACGATACGATCTCGATCGGCTTTTCCGTGGCCATGCCGGCATCGTTCAGCACGCGCACCAACTCCAGTGCGGCGAGCACGCCGTAGACGCCGTCGAAGCGGCCGCCATGCGGCTGCGTGTCGAGATGGCTGCCGACCAGTACCGGCGCCGCGTGCGGATTCGTGCCTTCGCGCCGTGCAAACAGGTTGCCGACTTCGTCGACACTGACGGTCAGATTCGCTTCGCGGCACCAATGCGCAAACAGGTCGCGGCCGAGCCGGTCTTCTTCGGTGAGGGCAAGCCGCCGCACGCCGCCGCCCGGCGTGGCGCCGATCTCTGCCATGTCCATCAGGCTTTGCCACAGCCGCGCGCCGTCGATCTTCAACAGGTCTTTCATCGTCATTGCATCGGGTTCCGATTAATACCGTTCAGTTCACGCCGACTGCTTCCGCGGCATCGCTGTGCGTTGCCCGCCTTGCATCGAGCGCGACGATGCAGGCCAGCGAAACGCCCGCGAGGCACGTGTAGAACACTGCAAGCGGCCACCATTGGCCGACGTAGCGATGCGCGAGCCAAGTGCCGGCAAGCGGCGTCAGACCGCCCGCGATCGCGCCGCATACCTGGTACGCGAGCGAGATGCCCGAATAACGCACCCGAGTGGGAAATATGCCGCTGACAAAACCAGCGATCACCGAATAGAAGCCCGACATGCAGATCGTTGCAATTGCGATGCCGAACACCATCGGCAACCGCGTGCCGCTTTGCACGAGCATGAACATGGGGTACGGCGAGATCATCGCGAGCAGCGCCATCAGTTTGAGAAAGCGCACAGCCCCGATTCGCTCGCCGAGCCACGCGGCTGCCGGTTGCCACAGAAACTGGATGATTGCCACCGCGAACAGACAATCGAGAATCAGCGAGCGCGTGACGCCGACGTATTGCGTGGTGTAGGCAATCATGAACGTGTTGGTGAAATAGACGCCCGCAATGCCGATCGTATTCGCGCCGATGCACAGCAGCACGAGGCCCCATGCCGAGCGGAAAACCTCGGCCACCGGCAGTTTTACGGTGCGGTTCGCTTCTTTCACGCGCGCGAATTCCGGCGACTCGTTCACGCCGAGCCGAATGACAATGCCGACGATGAGCAGCACCGCGCTCGCAAGAAACGGCAGACGCCAACCCCACGCGAGAAAATCGGCCTTGTCCATCGACGACACCGCACGGAACGCCACGAGCGACAGAATCAGGCCCGCAGGGCTGCCGAGCTGCGCGAAGGACGCAAAGAACGTGCGCTTGCCGGGCGGGGCATGCTCCCCCGCCAGCAGCACCGCTCCGCCCCATTCACCGCCCACGGCAATACCCTGGACGATGCGCAGCGCCACAAGCAGGACCGGGGCCAGCGCGCCCATACTTCCATACGACGGCAGGAGGCCTACGCAAACCGTTGCGATGCCCATCATCATCAGCGTCACCATCAGCGTGTTCTTGCGGCCGATACGGTCGCCAAGATGGCCAAATACGACGCCGCCAAGCGGGCGGGCGAAGAAGCCCACCGCGAAGGTCGCAAACGACGCCATCGTGCTGACGAAGCGGTCGCCCGACGGGAAGTACAAGTCGCCGAAAACGAGCGCCGCCGCGGTCGCATAGATATAGAAGTCGTACCACTCGATCATCGTGCCGATGAATGCCGCCGACGCGGCACGCCCGGGCTGGCGGAGAGAAGAACTGGATGGCGTCATGCTGGCTCCTGAAGCACGTTCGGCGCGGTGGTCATGGCCGGCGGCGTGCGTGTCGTTGTGAATGCGTGGGGGCTGTATGCGCAGCATTGCCCGGCGCATGAACCATTTATCGGTAACCATAAAACATTAGTCAAATTTCGAGTTATTATTTCGCTCATAAATCTGGCTAATAGTTAAGTCGACTTACTGCGGCGGGTTGCCGCAAGAGGCATGACGGTGCGCGCGGACCTCGCGAATTTTCTGAATGACCGGCTCGACTGGAATCTGCTGCGCACGTATCTCGTGATCATGCAGGAGCGCAGCCTGAGCCGCGCCGCGGCGAGGCTGCACGTGACGCAGCCGGCGGTGAGCCAGGCGTTGCGGCGGCTCGAGGAGACACTGGAGCGCAAGTTGATCGAACGGCGCGGCCCGTATTTCGCGCCGACGGAAGCCGGCGAAGCGGTTTATCAGATCGCCAGCGACATCTACGGCAATATCTCGCGGCTCGAGACCGATCTCGACGAGCGCACGAGCGATATTTCCGGCACGATCCGGCTGCTGACGATCAGTCGCATCCAATCGCCGGTCTATGACGAATTTCTCGCGGACTTCCATCGCGCGTATCCGCGCATCGATCTTCAGATCGAAGTGATGCGCTCGTCGGATATCATTTCATCGCTACTGCGCAAAACGGCGACGGCAGGACTGGCCTTGTGCCGCACGCCGCACGAAAAGCTCGGCATGCAGTGCTTCCTGAGGCAGCGCTATGCGATGTTCTGCGGGCGGCACCATCGGCTGTTCGGCAAGTCGCCCCTGGCGATGGAGGATCTGCTCGCGGAAAACTTCGTCTCGTTCACGAGCGACCAGATAGGCGACAGCCTTTCGCCATTAACGGTGTTTCGCGACCAGAAAGGCTTTACAGGGAGAGTCGTGGCGTCGTCGCCGAGCCTCGATGAAGTTCGGCGGCTCGTTTTCGCCGGCTATGGCATCGGTTGCCTGCCCGAGCATATCGTGCGCGACGATATCGCACAGCAGCGGCTGTGGCGGTTGCCGCCGGACGACGGGCTGATCGACGTCGACGTGTTTTTGCTGTGGCATCGCGAACGCAAGATGAACGCGGCCGATCAGGCGTTTCTCGACAGCATGGAGCGCTGTATGTACCGGTATCCTCTTGCGGAGCGGCTGGGGAAGTGACAGGTTTGTACATGCCGATGGTCATCGGGTATCGTCTACTATGCCGGCTGTAGCTCGCCTCAAGTTATGCAATAGCACCGAGAAGGCGGACGGCCAAGAGCGTTGCATCCAAACCGCGCATACAAGATTGCCCGGAGAATGATATGAAGAAGCTAACACCAGCCGAGGTTACGGCAGGGCTGAACACCGCGCTCGAGGCGGGACGCAGAGCAGGAAATTCCCGAATTCAAGAGCTGAAACAACAGGCCGAGGGCAATCACGGGCAGCCGGTCCGCGAAGAGTGCGGTAACGCCGCGGCTCTTGTGAAGCTTGACGGTCGATCCTCCCTAGCTCGCGCAATCAAGAATGCTAGCGACACCGGGCTTTCTCTTGTCCGCATGGGATCCACAAAGTTTCGTGGACATTACGCGGTTCACGCCCGCCCTGAGATCCAGGGCGACGCGAAAGTCAGCATCCAAAACTGTTCGATTCATGAAAAGGCTGCCGAAGCTATCGCTGAATCGCTCAAAGAGACGTTCGGATTCGAGACGTCAGTTCTCTACTGGAGAAACTAGATACCTCGGGAGGCGAACGCGTTCGTGCCGGCATGACGGACCCGCGCTTGCGTGAAAGACGGCACGCCAACTTTCGCCGGCACGCGCCGACGGCGCCACGGTGGCATTTCGTAGTCGTGGGCCAAGCAGCTCTTGCTTCCTCGACTGCGTTGGCCAACACGTCAGGGGTACGAGGCCGGCCTCATTCGCGAGTCACTGGCGGGTATGTCGATCCCCAGCAGAGAGAGGACGGAGCGCGTCAAAGCAATTATTCCTTCTGGTACACGGGGACCTGAGAAACGCAAGCGGCTTGCTCACCGCCCGGCAATCGCAAGTATGGCCTCCGCAAAGACATCTGGCGCCTCGCGCGGGACGAAGTGTCCTATTCCGTGCAGCAAGCGGTGTTCATAGTGCCCGGAAAAGTACTTCTCCTTGTTTTCGGAAGTGACTGGCAAATTGTCACGGTCTTCCGCACCCTGGAGCATGATGGTGTCGATACGAATCATCGGCGAGGCTGCCAATTGCCGTTCTATCTGCTCGTGCTGCTCTGCGCCCGGGGCGTCGTGCCAGCGCTGCCGATAAGCATGAAGGCTGATGTCGGCCCAGTCGGGATTGTCGAGAGAGCCTGCCATGGCTTGGAAGTCGCTCTCCCTATCGGGCCAAGCGGGCGACCAGCTGTTCCACAAGTATCTGCACAACCGCTCGCGATCCTCTCGATAGGCCTTCATCCCATACGTCGTGGCGACGTACCACTCATACCAGTATGCCTTGGCCAACTCATAGGGCATTTCGTTGGCCGGCATCGCCGTGGCATAGCCCGCCGCAGCGGTAACCATACCGCTCACTCTTTCGGGAAACAGAGCAGCGACTCCGTACGCCGCGCGCGCGCCCCAGTCATACCCCGCGAGAATTACATCCGTCAAATCCAGCGTTTCCACGAACTGCGACAGATCAAGTGTCAGAGCGGCGATTGCGCCGCTGCGCATCGTATCGCGATTCAAGAAGCGCGTCGGTCCTGATCCGCGCAGATAGGGTGCGTAGATTCGGAACTGCTGGCCGCTCAGGCCAAGGTGCAGAATAGTCTTGTCCCAGCACTGAACATCGTCCGGCCATCCATGGACAAGGACAAGCGGTGGTCCATCAGGCGGGCCCGATACCTCATAGGCCACCTCAAGTTCGCTCGTGCGACAAGTAAGGAAGTTTCGTTGCGATCCGCGTGTGACCGACTCATCCGCATCTGAAATCATATCGATCTCCCGAAGGATGATTCAAAGGTGTCATTAGCAGCATCGCTCATTCCCGTTCAAAATGGCTTCCGATCAAATTTTGAACGACCCCGGGGCATCAGCTGACCCAGCGCCGTGGCTTGGCTTTGGGCTTCTCCAGTGAAGCCGGAAACACACGAGCGCACAGGAAGTCGACGAACGCCCCGAGGCTCCCTGATTGAGAACTCCGGCACGTTGCCGGGCCTAAATAGGCATTTAGCTGAAACCAAGATCAACATCAGCTCCCCCGTCCTTACTCATTCGCCCTTTCCCTCGACGATAATGGCGTGCTATCCAACTCGGGCAATTTCAATGACACATCGCGCATCGCTACGCCGCCTGTTCGGTATGGCCATTCTCGCTTTCGTTCTACCGGTGTCCGCGACGCTCGCCGACACGACAGTGCACTCGCTCTCTGGCGTACGCGGCGCCATGCACACCCCTGACGCCCAGAAAATGTTCGATCATTCGATGAGCGGCGCGCAGCAACCCGATGGCTTCGGCACGAAACTGCCTGCCGGCTTTACCACCGCGTTTCTCGTGGAGCAACTGGCGCCGGGGCAAGACGTTCGAAGTGTCGTGTTATCGGGCGCAAAACCGTGGCCGTTGCGCCCGAACAGCTACGTTGCCATCGTCTGCCTTGCCGATAGCCCGCAGCTCGCTGCCTCGGCCCTGAAGTACAGCCCCGCCTCGTGCGACAGCCTCGGCAGCGACGATTCAGACCCACGGCGCGTCTGGTTTGGCGTTTTCGAAAGCACCGGCGGCGGCACACCGCGGCTCGTGGCGCGAACCGAGTCGCCCGTCGTCACCCCCACCGACTGGCGCGACACGAACATCGACCTGCCGGTCCGTCTCGAAGCAAGCGATCCCGGGAGCGCACAAGAGGCCGTGCCGTCCAGTTGGTCCCGCTTCGATTTAGCCCCGTATCAGATCCGAACAAGCGAATACGCATTCGGCGTGCGTGCCGGATGGAGCGAAGGCTATGCCGGGGGCGGTGCGGATTTCGAAGCGTTGTATCTTTTCGCGATCGAGGGGAAGACGCTGCGCGTGGTCTTCGCCCAACCCATGGCCTTCGACAAAATGATCGCAGGCGAATGGCACAAGGATGGCACGCGAAGCCACGACGTATCGGACGCGGCGAACGCACTCACTGTTCTTCCTTCAGTGACAGATGGCTATCACGATCTCCAGCTTCGGGAGAAAGCTGGCGGTAAATGGCGCCGTACGTTCAGATGGTCCGCAACGGACCATCAGTATCAATGAACGCTCGGCGGCGTTTATAGACCCCGCAACCACGAACACCAGTGGGCAGTCCCACGCAGACAATTATCGGATCAGAAAATATCTTTCGCTTTGCTACAATTTCGGCAGCCAAACGGATCGGCTCTCGATGGGCCGAGCGACAAGTGAAAGATACGAGCGAAAAAACGGTGCGGCCGCACGGTGCGTCCGAGAGGCAAGTCGGCACGCTTGCGCAAACCCTGCGGCGTTTGCGCACCCATGCGCACTTGACCTTGCAACAATTGGGCGAACGGTCGTCGATTTCGGTTTCCACGCTGTCCAAGATCGAAAACGGACAGCTCTCGCCGACCTACGAAAAAATCGCTGCGCTCGCCATCGGGCTCGGTGTCGAAGTCAGCGAGCTGTTCAATCAAACGCCCAAGCCCGTTCCGTTAGGGCGCCGAAGCATTACGAAAGCCGGAAGTGGAGTCGTGCACGAAACGGATCAATACGTGTACGAGGTGCTCAATGCGGATCTGGCCGGCAAGCGCTTCGTGCCACTTTTCACGACGATCAAAGCGCACAGCATCGGAGAATTTCGAAGCCTGCTGCGGCACGACGGCGAAGAGTTCCTCTACGTTCTGGAGGGAACGGTCATCGTCAATACCGAGTTTTATGCACCCAGCACGCTGAGCAAGGGAGACGCGATGTATTTCGACAGCACGATGGGGCACGCTTGCATATCGGGAACCGACGAGGACGCGAAAGTCCTCTGGGTCTGTTCGCATGTCACACTGGACTGATCGCCCCGCAGCGAGAAGCCGCCGACGGCGCGAGGCCCGCGACAGCAACGATCCGGCGTCGACGATCTTCACTACAGTCCATTTTCCGTCGACCACTTTGTAAAGCGTCGTCGACGGGTGAGTCGGCGCACCCGATACGGTGAATTGAATGGAATGTCGCCGGTGCGGCCCGAATAGAGCGGCCGATGCGCGTTCTGCGCGTTCGGCCAATCGATAGCGCCGCGCTCACGTGCCGGCGGAAGCGTCGTACGCGAGCGATGCCGCCGCGAGGTCTTCGAGCGCGGTGCCAACGGCTTTGAAAACCGTGATCTCGTCGCGGCTTCGCCGCCCGGCATGCTCGCGACGGCAAAGTTGCGCAAGCGTGGCCTGGATCGCCCCTTTATCGAACGCGCCCGATTGCATTGGCGACAGCAGGTCTCCGGCTTTCATCAACGCCTCGTCGGTATCGATGAATACCGATGTGCCGACAAAACAGTCGTCATCGGTTTCGCGCATAGTCGGCGTAAAGCCACCGATGAGATCGAGGTGCGTTCCAGGGCGCAACCATGAGCCTTTGATGAGAGGCTCCGTGGACAGCGTCGCACAGGAGACGATGTCGGCCCACCGGACGGCGGTTTCGAGATCGTCCGCGACTTGCGCGGAAAAACCGCGCGCGCTCAAACTGCCAACGAGTGCTGCCGCGCTTTTCGTATCGATGTCCCACACCATTACTTCGGCGATCGGGCGCACGGCGGCATAGGCCTCTGGAATCAGCGAGCCAACCCGTCCGGAGCCAACCACCAGCAGCCGTGCTGAGTCGCGCCGGCTGAGCACGCGGGCGGCGAGCGCGGATGCCGCCGCCGTGCGCCGCGACGTTATGACATCGCCGTCCAACATCGCCAAAGGCACGCCCGTCGTCGCGTCGAGCAAGATGAACGTGGAGTGAAGCCCGGGCAGCGAGAGGCGGCTATTGGACGGGAACACCGACACCGTCTTGATGCCGATGCGCCCGCCCGTTTGCCACGCGGGCATCAGAAGCAGCGTGCCGGGGACATTGTCCGGCCCGCAATCGATCGTGTGATTGTGACGAAGCGGTACGGTGCAGCCGTCGACGAACATGGCGTCGATGGCATCGATCAGGCGATCGAACGGAAGGCGGCTGACGGTTTGCGAAGAGTCGAATATGAGCACGTCGAAAAGATTCCAATGAGAACGCTTGATGTCACGCCACCGCTCCGGCGCTCGATTATCGTGATCCGAACCTCGAGGGGGAGAATGGCGCGAGATCGATGTCGGTCTTTCTGCCTTGAATGGCTTGGGCAATGAGACGCCCCGTCTGCGGCCCGAGCGTCAGGCCGAGATGTCCGTGGCCGAACGCGAGAAAGCAATTGGGGTGACGCACGGACGGCCCGATCACCGGCACGGAGTCCGGCATCGAGGGGCGGAAACCCAGCCATCGGTCGTCAACGGGTAGCTCCGCCAGCGCCGGCACGATGCCCCGAATGGCGCTCAATGTGCGATCGATGTTTCCAAACGCGGGCGGCGCATCGAGCCCCGCGAATTCGACGCTGCTCGTCATCCGCAAGCCGTAGTCGAGCTGCGAGAAGACCACGGACTTTTCATGCCAGAAGAGCGGGGATTGAAGCAACGTGCGATGCCCCGCGTCGAGCATGATGTGATAACCGCGTTCGGTATCGAGCGGCACGTTATCGCCGAGCTCGGCGGCAAGGGCCTTAGACCATGCGCCGCAGGCAATTACGAAACTGTCGCCCTCGACTACCCCGTCGGATAGGCGCACAGCCGATAACCGGCCATTCGTAAAAACGACTCCGCGGGCACTATCGCGAATGAATTCCACACCTTGCCTCGCACAGCCATCCGCGATGCGGGCGACATATTCGCCTGGGTTTTTCACCTGCTGACAGTCGGTGAAAAGCGTCGCCTTTGTGAACACGCCCTCGAACCCCGGGGCAAGCGCATCGATGTCCGAAGCGCCAAGCGGTTGCATCGCGACGCCCCAATCCGCGAGTTCGGAACGCTCGTTCCCTTGGCTTCGATAAGCCTCTTCGGACTGATAGGCCTTGATCCAGCCCGTTGGCGCCAGCAATTCAGTGGCCGAACACCCTGCGGCCAATTCCGCATGCGCATCCACGGCTGTTTGCAAGAGCGAGCTGAGGGCCGTGGCCGCGCGAAGGAAGGGCTCGCGCGCGCTGGACCGGGCAAAACGAATCAGCCATGGAAGCAGTACCGGAATGTACCGCCAGCGAATCTGCAATGGGCTGTCGCGCGAAAGCAGCAACGAAGGCAACTGCCGCAATAAAGCCGGTGTGGCGAGCGGAAACGTTTCGCAGACCGCCAGAACGCCGGCATTGCCGAAGCTGGCGCGTCGCGACGCAATGTCAGGATCGATCACCCGAACGCGATGGCCTGAGCGTCGGGCAAAAAATGCGCAACTGAGGCCGACAATACCGCCCCCAATCACTATCACGGTCTTCGGGTGTTGCATCGCCTCCGCCCATGGAGCTGCTGGTCTAGCGAGCAATATATAGAAATTTATTTGAGTTTGATACTTGTATTTTTCTTATACGAAAGTCAATCGGACGGATAGCGTCTTTGCTACGCGTCGGGGGTAGCCCTCGTCCAGGTCTGCGCCGCTCTGGTCGGCGCATCTGCTATCGAGAAATCGAAGATGTCAGCATGCGGAGCGAAGCATAGTTCGCGCGGACGCCAACGATTCGCTCGTAGTGCGGGTGACCGACCGAGTTGAACGTGCCGCCCGCATCGAAGCCTGCGTGCGCATATCGAACAGGTGTCCCAGCCTGTATCGACCAGTCTTGCACAGCAGGAAGGCTTGTCATCGGCCGATCGCTCCGTAGCGCGACGTACGGGCCGAATCTTTTCGGTACAGGCCTCGCCTTTTCGTCCCTTTCGTTCTCGCCAGCACACCGTGACCTTTAGCCTTGCACAAGGAGGCCGCGAGCCAACGACGAGGTGACATGCCAAACCTGCTCAAACCATTTCTCCGATGCTTCTCCCCTGGAGGTCAAGTCACCGGCGAGCAACCCGCACTGCACAGCCGTGATACCTCTGCCACGCCGCCATCGCGGGGGGCGAGCCTGCATAGCGCGATGGGGCCATTAGCGGGCTTGGCACAGTTGCAACAAGGCAAGAAGCAGTCGCCTCAGCCAAGCGGGCGCGAGCATCCGGCCCAGCGCATCTCTATCGGCCAGACGTCTGCGCAACGGTCGGCGGCGGCGCCCATGTCACCCCGCCCGACCGGCTTGCAAGCGCCAGGAAGGCTGTGGAGCCCGGTTAGCAAGAGCACACCCACAGCCAATACCGCCAAGCCGGAAAAACTTTCGACCTGGACGCGCGTTGGAGACAAACCCGGTGGCACCGCTGCGGGCGCGCTGTATGTCGACGGACATGGGCAAAGGTGGCTGGTCAAGGGGTACGGCAATAACGACATGGCCAAAAGCGAGGTGCTTGCGTCGCATCTGCTCAACGCCGCTGGCGCTCCCACGGCCGAATTGAAGTTGGTCGATCTGGGCCACGAACACCAAGGTGGATTGGGTGTCGCTTCCCGGTGGCTGGATCACGCGCAGGCATTCGACGTGCGCAACCATGCACACGTCAAAAGCATGCGGCAGGCGTTCGTCGCGCACGCTTGGCTGGCCAACTGGGATTCGGTTGGGCTGTTGCACGATAACGTAGTCATCCACCGAGGCAAAGCCGTACATATCGACCCAGGGGGTGCTCTCGAGTATCGGGCAATGGGCGGCAAGAAAGGCGGTGCGTTCGCCGGCGAGGTCGGGGAGCTGGAAACCATGCGCGACCCGGCCATGAACCGCGCGTCGGCCGCGGTATACGGCTCGATGACAAAAGAGGAGATTGCTCGCGGCGCGAGCGCCGTCCTGAATCTACCCCCGGCCACGATTAAAAACCTCGTGAGCCGCCATGGCCCCGGAAGCAGTGCAGACCGTATGGCCCTGAGCGCCAAGCTGATCGAACGTCAGCGTCATATCAAGACATGGTGCAACGCTGCGCAGCCAGGGACGTCTCGCGATACCGGCCACACGCTCAAGGCCCTGGACAAGAAGTTTCCTGTTTACACCGGAGCCCCAGGCGGCCACCGCGTGAAGAATATCGCCAGATTCGTCGAACTTGGCACGGTGACCGAACCGCCGCGCTTGCCCGAACCCGCCCTCAACGAGCACGACGTGGAAAGCTATGCGGCCCACACCATGGCCGGCGTTGCAAAGCTGCCAACGGCCCAGCGCGAGGCCATTTTAAGCTACGCGCATCTCGGATATGAGGAAATCAATGCATCGCTGCGGGCGGGAAAGCCGAGCAAAACCGCCAAGGCACTCGACGCGGCCATTCGCAACGCCGGCTGCGAAATTCCACCGGGCACACTGCTTTCGCGCAAGATCAAGGTCAGTGGGCCTTTCAAAGAGCAGCTCTTGAATGCCACCGGCAAGGTGGTGCAGGAGCCTGCCGTCATGTCCACCTCGACCAAGCCCGACATGTTCACGGGCAACGTGCATCTGAAGCTCACTGTCGGCCACGGCGTGAAGGGGTTGTTTCTGGGCTGGGGCTCAGCGCCGGGCGGCGACTCCATCTCGAGAATGCCCGGTGAATCCGAAATCGTACTGTCTCCGAACACGCGCCTGTACATACATAAGGTTACGGAGACACGCGGTGGCGGCGACAAGGACGGCTTTGGCGGCGACGGATCCTGGATGACGCATATCGTACATGCGCTCGTGTTGCCGACTCGCTAAGGACATGGTGATTCATTCGGCTCGGCGGTCATCCGATCTGCCATGCCAGGGGCGGTGCGGATCATAAACAAGAGCCCCAAGCAGCGCTTGGGGCGTTCGGACCTACCTGCACAAAGGCGACAATCAACGACGAGTCAACAACACTTCCCCGCCCCCGCCCCATAACGGGCATTCTGGCGTTCCCTGAAGAACGCCTCATACGTCATTACAGGCTGATCCGGATGCGTGGCCTTCATATGCGCGACGTAGGCGTCATAGTCCGGCAAGCCCACCATGAGGCGCAGTGCCTGCCCGAGATAGCGGCCGGCTGTGCGCAGTTCGCTGAGATTCGAAAACATCGCTCGCGCCTCCTCGTTCCTGGTTATCGGCCAGCAGCGCTCGTCCCGATCTGCGCGGCCTCGAACGGCGTTTCGTTCGAGGTGGGGCGGTCGTTACGGCGTGCGCGCAGCACGGCGGCAATGCCATAAACGACCATACTTGCCACGACGAAGACGAACAACCCCGACAGTGCCGCGTCGACATAATCATTGAAGATCACGCGATGCATCTGCTCGATCGATTTCGCGGGCGCGAGGACTTTGCCTGCATCGGCCGCCTCGCTGAGCTTCGCTGCATGAGCAAGAAAACCGACCTTCGGGTTCGCCGAGAAAATCTTCTGCCAGCCCGCGGTGAGCGTGCAAACGAGCAGCCAGAGTGTCGGCACAATCGTCACCCACGCATACCGCTCGCGCTTCATCTTGAACAGCACGACCGTACCGAGCACGAGCGCAATCGCGGCCAGCATCTGATTCGACACACCGAACAACGGCCACAGCGTGTTGATGCCACCGAGCGGATCGATCACCCCTTGATAGAGGAAGTACCCCCACGCGGCTACGCAAAGCGCCGTCGCCACGAGGTTTGCGGGCAGCGACTCGGTGCGCTTGAGCGCCGGGTGAAACGCGCCGAGCAGATCCTGCAGCATGAACCGTCCCGCGCGCGTGCCGGCGTCGACCGCCGTCAAAATGAAGAGCGCCTCGAAGAGAATGGCGAAGTGATACCAGAACGCCATCATCGCGGGGCCGCCGATCACGCGGTGCAGAATCTGCGCCATGCCTACGGCGAGGGTCGGCGCGCCACCTGCACGGCCGACGATCGTCGTTTCGCCCACCGCGCGAGCCGTCTCGGTCAGCATGTCGGGCGTCAGCATGAAACCCCATTGCGACACGGTATGCGCAACGGCGTCAGGCGTCGTACCGAGCAGCGCCGCCGGCGCATTCATGGCGAAGTACACACCGGGTTCGATCACACAGGCCGCCACGAGCGCCATGATCGCAACGAACGATTCCATCAGCATCGCGCCGTAACCGATGAAACGCGCATGCACTTCGTTCTCGAGCAGCTTCGGCGTCGTACCGGACGAAATCAACGCATGGAACCCGGACACGGCACCACAGGCGATAGTAATGAACAGGAACGGGAAAAGGTTGCCCGACCAGACGGGGCCGGTGCCGTCGGCGAACTTCGTCAACGCGGGCATCTTCAGTTCAGGCGCAACGATCAGGATGCCGATGGCCAGACCGATGATCGTGCCGACCTTCAGGAACGTGGACAGATAATCGCGTGGCGCGAGCAGCAGCCACACCGGCAGCACCGATGCCACAAAGCCATAACCGATCAAAATCCATGTGAGCTGCGTGCCGCTGAACGTGAACCACGCGGCCAGCGCCGCAGATTCATGTACATGCTGCCCATATGCGATCGATGCCATCAGCAGCACGAAGCCGATGATCGACACTTCGCCGATACGGCCAGGGCGGATGAAGCGCGTGTAGATACCCATCAGCAGCGCGATCGGAATCGTCGCGGCAACGGTGAACGTGCCCCACGGCGAGTTCGCGAGTGCCTTCACGACGATCAGTGCGAGCACGGCGAGAATGATGACCATGATCAGGAACGCGCCGAAAAGGGCAATGAAGCCCGGCACCGTCCCGAGTTCCATCTTCACGAGATCGCCGAGCGAACGTCCGTCGCGGCGCGTGGAAATGAAAAGCACGACGAAATCCTGCACGGCACCGGCGAAAACCACGCCGGCCAGAATCCAGAGCATGCCCGGCGTATAGCCCATCTGCGCGGCCAGCACGGGGCCGACGAGCGGGCCGGCGCCTGCGATGGCGGCGAAATGGTGGCCGAACAGAACGAAGCGGTTCGTGGGAACGTAGTCGAGCCCGTCGTTGTGCCGGATGGCCGGCGTCATGCGGCGTGGGTCGAGCTGCAGCACGCGGCTCGCAATGAAATGGCTGTAAAAGCGATAGCCAATCAGATAAACGCAGACCGCCGCGATGACGATCCACAGCGCGCTCACGCGCTCCCCGTGTGCCAGGGCGATGGTCCCGAACGCATACGCGCCGAGCAAGGCAATTGCAGACCAGAGCGCAAACCGGCCAAGCCGATTCGTCGGATTCATGGCGTCTCCTCAATCGTTGTTATGAAGAATCCGGCCGCCAGGCCGGCCCAAGACAGCGCGAACGCGATCCGTCAATGGCCGTGTAGTATTCAGTTTCATACCGACCCGTACAAGCGCATAACTACGTAACCAGACTGCGTAGTACTACTTAGCGATTTCGGCATACCCCTGTGCGCGTGCCTCGCCGCCACGCCTTGAACGATGAAAGTCAAAACGAAAATCTTTCTGCTCGCCATCGTGCCGTTCCTGGTCGCGATAGCGGGCATTGGCATCGGCGTGAGAATGCAGGCCACCTCGCTCGCGAAAGCACAGCATGCGACCGTCGAAACGGCCTACATGTCGAGCAAGCAGATGGAGCTCAAGCATTACGTCGAGCTCGCGACGAGCGCGATCGCCCCGTTTTACGGAGCAAGTGCGGATTCGCCGCAAGACGATGCGACACTGCGCCGCAAAGCGCTCGAGGTGCTGCAAAAGATGGACTTCGGACAGGACGGCTACTTCTTCGTCTACGACATGCAAGGCAATTCGCTCATGCACCCGCGCGAGCCGGGGCTCGTCGGTCGCAACCTCTGGGAGATGCGCGACCCGCAAGGCGCCTTGCCGATCCAGGAGCTCATCGCCGCCGCCGCGCGTGGCGGCGACTACGTCCGCTACACATGGCACCGGCCTTCGACGGGGCAGGTCGAGGCGAAGCTCGGCTACGTGGTGCCGCTGCCGCGATGGGGCTGGATGCTCGGCACCGGCATCTATCTCGACGGCGTCAACGCCGCGCTCGCGCGCATCGATGAAAGCGCATCGGCGAACATCGGCCGCACGATGATGTGGATCGGCGCGATCGCCCTCGAGGGCTTCGTCGTGATCGCGGCTTGCGCGGTGTTCGTGAACGTCACGGAACACCGCAGCGCCGATGCGAAGCTCAAGCGCCTCGCGCAACAGGTCGTCGAATCGCAGGAGCAGGAGCGCGCACGCATTTCTCGCGAGCTGCACGACGGCATCAGCCAGAAGATGGTCTCGGTGAAGCTGCTGTTCGAATCCGCGCTCGCCCGCCTCGAATCGGCGAGCGAACAGGCGCGCGTGCCGAGCGCCGAGGCCGCCCTTTCGACCGGGCTCGTGCGCCTCTCCGACGCCTTGCGCGAAGTCCGGCGCATCTCGCACGCGCTGCGGCCCGCGATGCTCGACGATCTGGGCCTCGCGGCGGCGCTCGAGCAATTGTGCCGCGAAGTCGGCGAGGAAGCCGGAATCGACATCGCATTCACGCGCAACACCTCCGCGAACGCACCGGTATTGTCCGACGCGATCAATACGGCGTTTTTTCGCATCGCACAGGAAGCGCTCGCGAATATCCTGCGCCATGCGCACGCGAAGCATGCGGCATTGACGATCGACGCCGACGAACATGCCGTCTCGCTGACGATCATCGACGACGGCATCGGCTTCGATATCGAGCAGGCGCAAGCCGACGCGCGCGGCGGGATCGGCTTGCGCAACATGCGCGAGCGCCTCGATGCCCTCGGCGGAAACCTTTCGCTCGCCTCCACGGCCGGACGCACCGTCGTCATCGCGCGCGTGCCGCTCTCGCGCGCGAATGCCCGCCCCACGCCACTCCCCACCCCTGAAAACACGACCTCATGACCGCACCGCATTCGCCCGAGGCGCGCCCGGCCTCAGCCAAGATCATCCTCGTCGACGATCACCCGCTCGTTCGCGACGGCCTGCGCCTGCGGCTCGAAGCCGTGCCGGGCCTCGAGGTCGCGGGCGAGGCCGGCAACGCGCAAGAAGCGCTCGCGCTCGCCGAAACGCTTTGTCCAGATCTCGCGCTGATGGACGTGGGGATGAACGGCATGAACGGGATCGTGCTGGCCGGGATTTTTCACGAGCGGTTCCCGGCCGTGCGCGTACTGATGCTCTCGATGCACGACAACATCGAATATGTGACGCAGGCCATGCGCGCCGGCGCAAGCGGATACGTACTCAAGGATTCGCCCGCCACCGAAATCGTCCATGCGATCGAGGCGGTACTGGAAAACCGGACCTACTTCAGCGCCGGCATCGCGGCGCGCATGATCCAGGCAAGCGCTTTACAGACACCCGCGGACCGGCTCACGCCGCGCGAGACGCAGATTCTCGACGCGCTCGCCGAAGGCTTGTCGAGCAAGCAGATCGCCGAACGCTATGGGTTGTCGGTGCGCACGGTGGAAACGCACCGGCTCAATTTGAAGCGCAAGCTCGATATCGAAGGGCAGGCCGAACTCATCAAGTTCGCCGTTGAGCGACGCCGGCCCTGAAACAGCCGCCGGCGTCACTGCTCGCGTGCGTTGTGCTTCTTCAGGTAGTCGATGAGGCCGGGCACGCCGCCTTGTTGCAGTTGCGACTTGAACTGGCCCTGATAAACCTGAATCAGCCAAGCCCCCGACATGTCGATGTCGTAGATTTTCCAGGCGCCGTTCACCTTGCTCAGCCGATAGCCCACGGTCTGGCTATCGCCGGGCGTCGTTACCGTCGACATGACGAGCGCATCGTTGGCCGTGGCCGTGTCCTGCTTGAACGTGAACTTGGCATCCTGATTGCCCAATTGCGCAAGCGAGGCCGCATAGGTGCGCGTCATCAGCGTGCGGAACTGGTCGCTCAGCGCCTTTTGCTGCTCCGGCGTGGCCTGCTTGAAGGCCTCGCCAACGGCGATGCGCGCCGTGCGGTCGAAGTTGGTGGCCGGAATGAAGTTGTCCTGAACGATCTGCGTGATCTTGGGCAGATCGCCGCCCCGCGCGGCAGGATCCTTCTTCATGGCGTCGACCGTGCCGACAACCGCGTGCTTGACCACGTCGAGGGGCGCGCTTTGCGCATACGCCGCTGCGCTGACGAAGGCCGCGGCAAAAAAAGCAAACAAGTGACGTTTCATGGCAACCGAACTCGAATGTAAAAAGTGCAGGCCGGTGTCCCCAGGCATTCCCGCCGGGACTGCGGTCGTTGCGCAGTATACCGGGCCTCGCCCGGCCGCCGCCGCGATTGATACAGCTGCTTTCAAACGGATACGCGGCGATACCGTCCGCGCGCCAGCGCCCTGCCCGACGCGCCGGTACGGCGTGGATCGGGCGCGTCCCTGCGCCGCGCCCGCATTGTCCCTTCCGGCGGCGGCGCGGTCGCTACGAATTGCCGTAATCGCGCCTGCCAGCCCTTCGCCGACGGGCGAGCCGCGCGCGGGCCGGTATACTTGGGCGTTTTGCTTCTTCCGGCCTTTGCCGCCCCACCCTTCATGCTGACGCCCCTTATCGTTCGCCTCGTTGCCTGGTCCGTGCGCCGCCCCATCTGGGTCGTCGCGCTCGCCCTCGCGCTTGCCGTGGCGAGCAGCGTCTACGTCGCCCAGCACTTTCGCATCAACACGGACGTCAGCAAGCTGCTCGAAAACGAGCCGCAATGGTCCGCGCTCAGTGAAGCGGTCGATCGCGCTTTTCCGCAGCGAAGCCAGACGATTCTCGCCGTAGTCGAAGCACCCGCGCCCGAACTCGCGGACGCGGCCGCCGATGCGCTGGCCGCCGAACTCAAGAAGCCCCCCTACGCCAGCAAGGCGGGCGACGTGACGCAGCCAGGCGGCGGCCCGTTCTTCGAGCACAACGGCCTGCTCTTCGTCTCGCCCCGCACACTGGCGGGCACCACCTCGCAGTTGATCAGCGCCCGCCCGCTCGTCAATACCCTCGCCCACGATCCGAGCCTGACCGGTCTTGCCACGACGCTGTCCACCATGCTCGGCGTACCGCTGGAGTCGGGACAGGTGACGCTGCCGGGCCTCGCCACCCTGCACGGGCGCAGCGCCGATACGGTCGATGCCGTGCTCGCCGGCAAGCCGGCAGCGTTCTCATGGCGCGCACTAGTAGACGCCGATGCCGCGCGCCAGCCCGCGCGCGCCTTCGTCACGGTGAGCCCCGTCGTGAACTACGCGGCACTGCGCGCGGGAGAAGAGGCATCGGCGGCCATTCGCACCGCCGCGCAGGCCATCGATCTCAAGCGCCACTATGGCGCCGTCGTGCGGCTCACGGGCGAGCAGCCGCTCGCGGACGAGGAATTCGCCTCGGTCGAGGATGGCGCCATCGTCAACGGCATCGGCACGCTCGTGGTCGTGCTGGCGATCCTCTGGCTTGCCCTGCGCTCGAAACGGATGATCGGCGCGGTCTTCGTCACGCTCGCCGTCGGCCTGCCGATCACGGCGGCCTTGGGCCTCATGATGGTCGGCTCGCTGAACATGATCTCGGTCGCCTTCATGGTGCTTTTCGTCGGGCTCGGCGCGGATTTCGCGATCCAGTACGGCGTCAAGTACCGCGAGGAGCGCTACCGCGACGAACGGCTCGACCACGCGCTCGTGGGCGCCGCGCACTCGATGGGCATGCCGCTCACGCTCGCGGCGGCGGCCGTCGCGACGAGCTTCTTCTCGTTCCTGCCGACGGCTTTTCGCGGCGTGTCCGAGCTCGGCCTCATCGCCGGCGTGGGCATGATCGTCGCCTACTTCAGCACGATGACGCTGCTGCCCGCGCTGCTCAAGCTGCTCGCGCCGCCGGGCGAAGCGTCGCGGCCCGGCTTCGAGCGCCTCGCGCCGATCGACGACTATCTGCAAACGCATCGCAAGCCGATTCTGATCGGCACGCTCGTCGTAGTGATCGGCGCGTTGCCGCTGCTTGCGCGCCTGCACTTCGACTTCAATCCGCTCCACCTCAAGGATCCCACCACGGAGTCGATGGCCACGCTGCTCTCGCTCAAGGATTCGCCGGAGGCGTCGGTCAACGACGTGACGGTGCTCGCGCAAACGCTCACGGCCGCGCAGGCCACAGCGCAGCGGCTCGCGGCCTTGCCCGAGGTGGGCCGCGCGACGACGCTCGCCTCGTTCATCCCCGACAGCCAGCCCGAGAAGCTCGCATCGATCCGCGCGACGGCCGACGCCTTGCTGCCGGCCCTGACGCAGCCGGTCGCCCCCAAGGCGAGCGATGCTCAGCGAGTGGCCGCGCTCAAACGCGCATCGAATCAACTCGCCTACGCGGCGGAAGACCACCCGGGCCCCGGCGCGGGCGAGGCCAAGCACCTGTCCGAGTCGCTTGCCCGCCTCGCCGCGGCCGACCCCGCCGCGCGCGACCGCGCCGAAGCCGCGTTCTCCGAGCCGCTTCGGCTTGCGCTGCGCCAACTGGCGATGCTGCTGCAGCCGGCCACGATCACGCGCGAAACGCTGCCGCCCGAGATCGTCCGCCAATGGGTGGCACCGGACGGCCGCGCTCTCGTGCAGATCTCGCCGCGGGTGCCGCCCGGCGTCGATCCGGGCGACGACGTCATGCTGCGCCGTTTTGCGAATGCGGTGAAAAAAGCCGACCCGGGCGCCATCGGCGGGCCGATCTCGATCCTCCATTCGGCCAATACGATCATCAAGGCGTTCTTGCAGGCGGCAGTGCTCGCGGTGTTGTCGATCACGGTGCTGCTCTGGATCACGCTCGGCCGTTTCGGCGACGTCCTGCGCACGCTCGTGCCGCTGCTCGTCTCGGCGCTCGTGACGCTCGAGCTTTGCGTCGTGTTCGGCATGCCGTTGAATTTCGCCAATATCATCGCGTTGCCGCTGATGCTCGGCGTAGGCGTGGCGTTCAAGGTCTATTTCGTGATGGCGTGGCGTGCGGGGCAAACGAGCCTGCTTGCTTCGAGCCTCACGCACGCGGTGTTGTTCAGCGCAGCGACCACGGCCACGGCCTTCGGCAGCCTCTGGCTGTCGCACCACCCGGGCACCGCCAGCATGGGAAGGCTTCTCGCATTGGCGCTTTCGTGTACGCTCGTGGGCGCGGTGGTTTTCCAGCCGATATTGATGGGCAAACCGCGCGCCGAACGCGCGCCAGAAACAGATTAAAAAGTATTCATGGAAAAAATGCGGACTCTGGCCGCGGCGCTCGCCGCCGCGGCGCTATTTTCCGGCTGCGCGAGCGCACCGAACCGGACTGCGGGCGACCCCCTGGAGCCGATGAATCGCGCGGTCTTCCGGTTCAACGATGCCGTCGATCAGAGCCTCGCCGTGCCGATCGCGAAGGGCTATCAGAAAATCACGCCGCATCCGCTGCGCACGGCAATCAGCAACTTCTTCTCGAACCTGGGCGACCTCAGCAACATCGCCAACGAGCTGCTGCAGCTGAAAATCACCGATGCCACGCAGGATCTGATGCGTTTCACGATGAATACGACGTTCGGCATCGGCGGTCTCATCGATTTCGCGACGCTCGCGCGGCTGCCCAAGCACCATCAGGACTTCGGCCTCACGCTCGGCCGCTGGGGCGTGCCCTCCGGGCCCTACCTCGTACTGCCGGTATTCGGACCGAGCACGTTCCGCGACAGCGTCGGGCTCGCCGTCGACGTACGATTCAATCCGCTGAACTACATCGAGCCTTCGGCGCGCACGCCGCTCTACATTCTTCAATTCGTCAGCGCGCGCTCCGATATGCTCGGTGCCACGAACATCCTCCAGCAGGCCGCACTGGACAAATACTCGTTCGTGCGCGACGCCTATCTCCAGCAACGCCATTCGCGGCTCAACAGCGGCGGCGGCGCCGGTTCGCCGGCCTTGCCCGATTACGGCGACGACGACCAGGATTCGAGTCCCGCGCCGGCCGCCCCCGAAGCAGCAAGCGGCGCGGCGGGCGCCGAGCCTGCCTCGGGTGCGAAGCCCGCGGCAGCTACGACTACCGCAACGCCGGCTTCAGCCGCTCCGGATACGGCCAGTGCGCCGGCAGCGGCACCGCTGCCCGGCAACTGATCGACGATCGATCCCGAAGCATCCAGTAATCGAAAAAAGGGCGGCTCGTCGAAAGCCGCCCCACGCTTCGCAACCAAACGCGTCCAGCCCCTCACTCGAAGAAGCCCAGACCATCGCCGAGTACACGCCTTGCCGCCACGAGCGTCTTACGCGCCGCTCGCGCATCGGCGGCGAGGCGGATCAGATCGCGCAGTTGCCTCGGCGCACGGGCCAGTTCGGCCAGGATCGGCAGCAACGCGGTCGAGCCGTCATCGCGCAATCCGGCCATCGCCGCAGGCGGCAGCGAACGCCAGGCCGGGTCGACCACCACGCGGCATGCCGCGAACGGCAGCCCGCGCGTACCGGCCATCGCCGCCGCGATATGCGATTCCATGTCCACCGCAAGCGCTCCATGCGCCTGATTCAGCGCGCGCTTCGCCTCGACACCCGTCACGGCCTGCGCTACGGCAGCCAACGTGCCGCGGTGTATCGGAAACGTCGCGCCCGACGCAGCGAGCCGGTCCGCGATGCGTTCCGTCCACCGCGGATCGGCCTGCGTGCGGCCGAACGGACCATCGATCCGATCGGCGACGATGAGCGTGCCCGGCATCAGCCCGTCGGCCAGGCCGCCTGCCGTTCCGAAGCTGATGATGCCCGACGCGCCATCGGCCAGCGCCTCGGCAAGCGCCTGCTGGAGGAGGTCAGTCCGGGCCGCGTGAACCGTGCGCACGCCGGCTCCGCGCGCGATGCGCGCTTCGAACGCCATCCCCGTAACAGCAATGACGGGCACGGCTGCCCGCTCGATCATCGTCACAGCCCGACCGATACACGCACGCGCTTGTCGCGCTTGAGATTGCGATAGCGCGCCAGTGCCCAGAGCGGGAAGAACTTGCGGTAGCCGTGGTAGCGCAGGTAGAAGACACGCGGAAATCCCGTTGCCGTGAATCGCGTCTCGTCCCACAGCCCGTGCTCGCGCTGCGTACGCATCAGATAAGCGATGCCGCGCCCGACCGACGGGTGATCCACGACGCCTGCCGCCATGAGGCCAATGAGCGCCCATGAGGTCTGCGACGCGGTACTCGGCGCGCGCTCGTAGCCGCGATAGTCGAGCTTGTAGCTCGCGCCATCCTCGCCCCAGCCGCCATCCGGGTTCTGAATCGATATGAGCCACTGCGCGGCCCGCTGGACCCTTGCGTCATCGTGCGCGATGCCCGCCGCGTTGAGCGCACTCAGCGCCGTCCAGGTGCCGTAGATGTAGTTCATGCCCCAGCGGCCGTACCAACTGCCATCGGCTTCCTGCTCGGCGAGCATGTAATCGTACGCACGTCGCGCAGGCTCGCTCGTGCCCGGCATTTCGCCCAGTTGCGCGAGCATCGACAGGCAGCGGCCCGATACGTCGGCCGTCGGCGGATCGAGCAACGCGCCATGATCGGAAAACGGGATGTTGTTCAGGTAGTAATGCGTGTTCTCGGGCTCGAACGCGCCCCACCCGCCATTACTGCTCTGCATGCCGACCACCCACTCGCGCGCGCGGGCAATCGTTTCGCGGTAGAGCTCATCCGAGCCGGTCAGCTTCGCGGCCCGATCCATGGCCAGTACCACGACAGCCGTGTCGTCCACATCCGGGTAGTGCGGGTTCGCGTACTGGAACGCCCAGCCGCCGGGCCGCACATTCGGGCGTCGCGAGACCCAGTCGCCGCGTACGTCGAGGATCTGCAGCGGCCGCAGCCATTCGAGGCCGCGCAAGGCGGCCTGCTCGGCGCGCGGCAGCTCGGTTTCGAGCAGCGCATGCGCAGCGAGCGAGGTGTCCCATACCGGCGAAAGGCAGGGCTGGCAATAAGCCTCGTCCTCGCCCACCACCAGCAGTTTCTCGATCGAGGCACGCGCGATGGCACGATGAGGATGGTCGGGCGGGTAGCCGAGCGTGTCGTACATCATCACGGCATTGGCCATTGCCGGGAAAATCGCGCCGAGGCCGTCCTCGCCGTTCAGCCGTTCGTCGACGAACGCCACGGCCGCCCCGATGGCCCGATTGCGCGAATCCTTCGGAAAGAAGCGGTCGAGCGCGCGCAGGACCGTATCCACTGCACGGAACACGGCGAACCATCCGCGGTTCTGATGCGGCGCGCGCGGCAGAAGCCCGACGTCGGACGCAGTTCCGCGAAAGAGTTCGTCGATACGCACGCCACACGGATTGCGCGCTTGCGGCCGCCGCGCGTTGAGCACGAGCAACGGCACGATCACCGTGCGCGCCCAGTACGATACCTTCGAGAGATGAAACGGAAACCACTTCGGCAGCAGCGTGATTTCGACCGGCATCATCGGTACCGCACGCCACGGAATCACACCATAGAGCGCGAGCAGAATCCGCGTGAATACGTTGACGGCTTCCGCTCCGCCCGCCGCCAGGATCGCGCGGCGCGCGCGCTGCATGTGCTCGGCGTTTTCGGGTTCGCCCGCCATTTTCAGGGCGAAGTAGGCCTTCACGCTCGCGCTGACGTCGAGCGCGCCGTCGGTGAAGAGCGGCCAGCCGCCATCGGCGAGCTGAATGCGGCGCAGGTATCGGACGATCTTGCGCTCGAGCTCGACGTTCGGCGTTTCGCCGAGGTAATGCACGAGCAGGATGTATTCGGCGGGAATCGTCGAATCCGCCTCGAGTTCGTAGACCCAATGGCCGTCCGGATGCTGCGCCGCGAGAATCGCATCGGTCGCGCGGGCGATCGAGGTCTCGAGCGAATCGGCGAGCGGCTCACCCTTCGTCGCATCGAGCGGCGCCGCGGTAGCGGCTGCGGAAAAGTCGTTCATCGGCTATTGATCTGTTGGATTGAAAAGCACGGCCTGCCGCTTGCGTCGCGCGGCACGGCCTTCCAGCGAAATGGACGACGCGCCCGCGGCACGCCGGCACCGGCCCCTCTGCCCTTCTCGTCAGAAAAAGGCGTAGCGCGCAACGATCCACATCAGCCGCAGACGCGGCTTCGTCACGGGGGTGCGCGGCACATCGAAACCTCGCTCGAGCGTCCGCTCGAGCAAGCAGCGATAAACGCCCGACATGATACGCGGGGCGCGCACCGCCTTTTTCGGCGATGCGTCCATGATGGCATCCGCCTGCCGGAAATGTTCGAGCGCCCGCTCGGCCAGCGTCGCGCACACGCGCGGCAGCGAGGGGTCGTCTGCGATCTCCGCCGGATTCGTCGCGGCGATACCCTCGCGCGCAAGCAGCTCGCGCGGCAGATAGCACCGATTGATCGCGGCGTCCTCGTCGATGTCGCGCAAAATGTTCGTTAATTGAAGCGCGCGGCCGAGGTGATGCGACAACGCGCGCCCCGGCTCCTCCGACATCCCGAAAACTCTCACCGAAAGACGCCCCGCAGCACTCGCCACGCGGTCGCAATAAAGATCGAGCGTGGCCTCGTCGGGCGCACAGATATCGGCGGCCGCGTCCATCGCCATGCCGTCGATCATGGCGTGGAAATCCTCGCGGCGCAGATCGAACGTGCGGATGTGACGCGTAAGCGCCGCCAACACCGGCCGCGGCGCGCCGGCGTAGCAGGCGTCGATGTCTTCGCGCCAGCGCGTGAGCCCGGCGCTGCGTTCCGTGCGCGGCGCATCGCTGTCGGCAATGTCGTCCACCGCGCGGCAGAACGCGTAGATCTGGTACATCGCATCACGTTGCGCAGCCGGCAGGATGCGCATCGCCAGATAGAACGAGCTGCCCGAAGTCACGGCAGCGGCGTCGGTCTCTGGTTCTTCCGCGACGAGGTTTGATACGGCCAAGGCGAGCTCCGCTGTGGCGCCCTCATGGGCGATGGATGATCGATGCTGTCCAGGCGGCGCGCCGCGCTGGCACCAGGGCCTGTTCACGCCGATTGCAGGCTTGCGAACGTGCCTTGCCGGCCGCGCGGTGCAAGGAGCGAGGGGGCGCATAGCCACGGCCTATTGCGATGACGAACAACGCCGCGGTGCGCCGGCAACGCGCAAAAGTATACCAACGTTTCCTGGGCTCGGTCGGCAGATGGAACGACCGTACGAAACGCCACCTCCGCGCTAGGGATGCCGGCCCCGGCCGGCGCCCGTGTCAGCTCAGTGCCACGGAGCGATTGCGGCCCTGCCGCTTGGCACTGTAAAGGGCGGCGTCAGCCTCGTTGATGAGCACGTCATAGCTTGAAAGGCCGACGCGCGCCGCCGCACCGCCGACGCTCGCGGTCACCGGCACGCGAACGCCTTCGGCTTCCACCGGCGTATCGCCGATCGTCGTGCGGATCTTTTCGGCAACGAGCATGGCGTCGGCGAGCGGCGTGCAGGGCAAAAGCAGCGCGAACTCCTCGCCGCCGAAGCGCCCGAACACGTCCTGGGCCCGCACGGCACCGGCCACCCGCTGCGCCGTCACGCGCAGCACGGTATCGCCGACGGCATGACCGAAGCGGTCGTTGATGTCCTTGAAGTGGTCCAGATCGAAGAGCAGGACGGAAAACTCGCCGCCGTAGCGCTGCCAGCGCGAGAACTCGTCGCGCAGGCGCGCTTCGAAGAAACGACGGTTGGCGATGCCGGTCAGGCCATCGCGATTCGCGTACTCCTGCAGCTTCACCACGGCCTCTTCGCGCTCGCGCTGCATGACGCTCACGTGCGTGACGTCCGAGATCGTGACGCACACGGCCACGACGTCGCGCCCTCGCGTAAGCGGCATGAACGTACAGTCCTGCTGCATGAAGTCGACACCGCCGGTAATCGGGCGGTCATGGTCGAATTTGAACAGGTAGGGCCGCTGCTCCCAGGAACTGAAGGCGAAGCTGCCGAGCTGAAAGACGCTCTCCACCTTGCGCGTGAGCCACACGCGCGGCAACTCGGGAAAGCTCTCGAAGATGGATCGGCCGACCACCTGCTCGGCGGCAAGGCCGCTGTGGTCCTGCATGAACCGATTCCACATCAGCACGTTCATCGACCGGTCGAGCACGAAGATGCCGAAGCCGACACGTTCGATGACGAGGTCGCTCAGCGATTGCTCCATCGATGGATTCATAGGCTCGACAAGATGGTATTGAGCGCTTCGTGCATGCGTCGGATGGAATCCTCGGCCATCAACATGACCAGATGCGCGCGAAACGTCTGATCCTCGAGCGCGAAGTTGACCTCCAGCAGGAGGGCGACGCGCCATGCCAGCACGTCGGCCTGGAAGACGTCTTCGAGCGCGACGTTCTCGCCGAGGAGGCCGGGTGCGGAAAATACCGGCGTGCGGTCGAGCTGATTCATGATGCAAGAGACGCACGCGCCGGTCAGCACGTTGGCGACGTCGAACATGAGCTCCGTCTCGCTGACCGATTCGTAGGCGGAATGCACATAGGGGTCGTTGACGAGCGAGCAGAGACTGCCCACGCCGGCGCTGCGGCAGATGACGAGCGCCTCCCCCTTGATGTCCGAGCGGAACCCCTGGCGCACGGCGGTTACGCTCTCGTCGATCCCCGTCATCTCGCGCAGCGTCCGGGCGGCATCCTCCACGTTGACGACGCGCACGCGCGGCACCGAGAGTTCGATAAACGTATCGAGAAGGCCGGCAAGGCGCGTCGCGGCCTGGCCCATCGCCAGATTGGCGACTTCCTGCAACGCGTCGCGTTGCTCTTCGGTCAGGACGTGCTCATGCATACAACCCGTACTCCTTGAGGATGGGCAGCAATGCCTCGGGGGTCACGGGCTTGGCGACGAACGCCGCAGCGCCGAGCGCACGCACGCGCTCTTGCGCGAGAGGTTGGACGTCCGCCGACACGACGATCACGAATGTGTTGAGATCCTCATGCTGCAACGCCTCGAGCACCTGGTAGCCGTTCATGTCCGGCATCGTCAGATCGAGAAACATCACCGAAGCCCTTCCGGCCCGGTAAAGCGCAAGTGCCTCTCGTCCGTTCGATGCGTATGCGATATCGACGTCCCAGTCGGCCGGCAAGGCTTTCGTCAGAACCTTGCGGGCAAGCAGGGAATCATCGGCGATCACAATCGGCAAAGGCATGGCAAGTGCGACGAAAAACGAACAGTCTATGCCGAGTTAACGGCGGCTCGAAAACCTTCTTTAGCGAGAGGCGAGCGTGTGTCGACAGATTGCCACTGCGTCGAAAGCGCCCGCTTTCAGGATGTGCCCGGTGGCGGGCGGCAGGAGCAAGGCGCGGCTGGCGCGCGTCATCTCGTGGCGAAGCTTGCGCTTCGCATGCGCCGGATACGGCTTGGCGCATCTTGTCTCGTAAAAGTGAAGCGAAATTCTCTGGGCAAACAGGCGGAAAATCAACTCCCCCCATTTCGGTCGACCGAGCAAACGGCTTTGCCGTATGCCATATGAAGAAACGAATTATGCATTTTTTGCGCGTTTTGCGTAAATTATTCTTTTGTGTACGTTTGCGCTTCCGGATTCGTCGCTGATTTGGCACCGTGCGCGACCTCGCGCCCACGCGCTTCCGGGAAATCTTACGTCAGGTAACGAGACAACTCGCTTATGATTGAGACAGGCAAACGGTTCCTCACCCGGCTACATCCATCATGACGCGCCATCGGCTCGACCCACCCGAGGCAAACGAGCCCACGGGCTGGCAGGAGGACACGCCGTATCCAGCTGTACCCGAGCCCGACTTCGCCGTCAGACGAATCACCCTGATCGTACTGCTGGGCGCAGCCGTCGTGCTGCCGTTCCTCTACGCGGCCGCAACGGCCTATTCGGATTTCCGCACGCGGGTTTCAGCCGCCACCGACGCCACGACGCGCACCGTGCGCATTGCGGAAGAACATGCGCTGAAGGTCTTCGACCTGAACGAGACGCTCGACGCGCGCGTGGACGACCTCGTGCGCGGCCTCGGCGACGAGAAGATCCGCGCAGCCGAGGCGGATATTCACGACAAGCTGCAGCGTATCGGCGGCGGTTACCCGCAGGTAGCGTCGATATCGATCTTCGGGCCGCAGGGCATGCTCGTCGCGAACAGCCGCTATTACCCCGCCCCGCGTGCGTCGATCGCCGGGCGCGACGATTTCGTGGGCATCCGCGGCGGCCGCATTCTCGAACATGTCTCGAAGACGATGACATGGCACGCCGGCAGCGGCGAGGCGATCTTCAACACCGGCATCGCTCGCCACAATACCGACGGCTCGTTCGCGGGCCTGGTGTCGGTCGCGCTGCGGCGCTCCTATTTCGAATCGTTCTATCGCGAGTTGCTCGGTGCAGACAGCCGGGCGCTCACGATGTCGCTCGTGCGCGCGGATGGCGCCGTACTCGCCACCTACCCACCCCGCGCCGAAGCGGCACCGCCGCCGGCGCTCGTTTCCTCGCTCGAGGCGGGCGCGAAAGCAGGCGTGCTGCGCGTGGGGTCCTCGCCGGAAACGGGCAGCGGGGAGATTCTCGCGTTCCGGCGCGTGGGCGCGTACCCGGTCTATGTGACCTGCGCCTACAACGGTGCCGTAATCTGGGCCGACTGGTACCACCGGGCGGCGATTTTCGCGGCGTCGATCTTTGCACCGTCGATCGTGCTGTGGCTCGTGCTGGGGCTCTCGTTACGACGCTTGTCCGCCGAGGAAGCCGCCTGGATGCACTGGCAAGCCGAGGCCTCGATGCGGCGCTCGATCGAAACGGCTTACCGGCAGTCGCGCAAAATGGAAGCGCTCGGCAATCTGGTCGGCAGCGTTGCCCACGACTTCAACAATCTGCTGATGATCGTGGCCACGAACGTGCAGATAGCGAGGCGCCGTGGCGCGGCCAATATCGATCGCGAACTCGGCGCCATCGAGCGGGCGCTCAAGAGCGGCCAATCGTTGACGCGACAGTTGCTCGGGGTGGCGCGCAAGCAGCCCCTGCGTAACGAAACGATCGACCTGGCACGCTGGATGGCGGCGAGCCGCGAGTTGCTGAATGCCTCGCTTGGCGCAAAAGTGAGCCTCGTCATCGATATCCCGCCGCAAATCTGGCCGATCGAGGTCGACAACGCGGAACTGGAGCTCGCGCTCATCAATATCGCCGTGAACGCACGCGATGCGATGCCGAACGGTGGCCGCTTCGCGATTCGCGCGAACAACGTAAAACTCGAACGCGAAAGCGGATTCGCGCTCGCCGGTGAGTTCGTCCAGATTTCGCTGGAAGATACCGGCACGGGCATGTCCGCCGAAGTGCTCTCGCATGCGTTCGAGCCGCTATACACGACCAAGCCGCAGGGCATGGGCACCGGCCTCGGTCTGCCGCAGGTGTTCGCTTTTTGCGAGCGCTCCGGCGGGCTCGCCACCATCGAGAGCAAGCTCGGCGAAGGCACCGCCGTGCGTTTGTATTTGCCGCGCGCCAGCGCGCCGCCGCCCCCCGAGGCCGTGGCCGAACCGCGCACCGCCACGGCCGACGCCATCGGCGGCCTGCGGATGCTGCTGGTCGAAGACAACGATGAGGTGGCCGCCGGCACCGAGGCGCTGCTGCGCATGATGGGACACGAGGTAACCTGCGTCTTCAATGCCGATGCTGCGATGCAACTGCTCGAGAACGCTGCCGGTGGGCGTTTCGACGCGATCATTTCCGACATCCACATGCCGGGGACGAAAAACGGCATCGATCTTGCGGAGACTGCTCAGGCAATGGTGCCGCCGCTTCCTGTGATCCTGATCACGGGCTATGCGCAGGAACTGGACCGTGCACGGAATGTGAAGGCGCGTGTATTGTCCAAACCTTTCGATATTGCCGTCCTGGAAACGATGCTGCAGGGAATCCGCAGCGAGCGCGAGCAGAGCCTGCACGCCACGGGTACGACCGACGAGGGTGGAGTATAGGCGGCGCGCTCTTTGCACCGAAGGTCGGCAGGCTGCCGTACGAGGAGAGCATCATGCAACACACCGTTATAGCGTTCTTCGACACTCATGCCGAGGCCGAGGCCGCGCGCGCCGCATTGATCGGGGCCGGCCTTGCCGCGGAGCGCATCGCCATGCAGGCGCGGTGCGAGCCCACCTATGCCACGGATGCGACGACCGTTGCGGAACGACCCGCGGCGGAGGAAGGACTGCTGGCGAGCATCGAACGCTTTTTCGAATCGCTCTTCGCGAGCGCGCAACCCTCGCATGAAACGGCGCAGTATGCCGAGGCAGTACGCCGCGGCGCGGTCATGCTGAGCGTCGATGCTACCGACGACGCCCAGTGCGAACTGGCCCGCGCGACACTCGAGCGCACGGGCCCGATCGATATCGAAGAGCGGGCGGCAACCTGGCACGCCCCGAGCGACGAGGCGTTGCGCGAGCGCTCGCCGCTAGAGGAACTCGGCCTTCGCCGCGGCCGCGATGCGCGACAACGCGGGGCGGTGCGCAGCTATCCGCGCGACGAGGGAAGCGAAGTGAAGACCGGAGCGGCACAGGCGGGCGCGCAACCGATCAGCGAGGCGCAAGCCAATGCGATGGCGGCCGGTTGTGCCCCCGGGATGGGTGCCGTATTCGCCGCGAAGCGCGGCGCTGCAGCGGGAACGACCGATCAGGAGATGGACGCGGCAGCGGCAGCGCCATCTCCATCTCCGTCGCCGTCCGCCACGGTTCCTGACGAATATCTGCAGGGCGAAGAAGACTTCAGCGGGAAAAAGGAAAGCGGCGGCTAAGCGCGGCCGCCGGCTCGCGGGTAGCCCGCTGCGGCGGTTGCCCGCCTACTTGCTGCTGTGGCGCTTGACCCAGGCCTCGAAGCGCCCGACGAAGGTGTGCAGGAACTTGCGGGTATCCTCGTTCGCAATCGCACCCGAGGCGTCGAAAAAGCCGTCGGTGTATTTAAGGAAGATTTCGGGCTGTCCGAGCGTAGGCACGTCCAGGTACGCGAGCACATTGCGCAAGTGCTGCTGCGCGAGCGCTGTGCCCGCGGCCCCCACGGAAATCCCGCATACTGCGGCCGGCTTATCCTTCCACGAATTGCTGCCCCACGGGCGCGAGCCCCAGTCGAGGGCGTTCTTCAGCACGCCAGGCATCGACCGGTTGTACTCGGGCGTGACGAACAGCAAGCCGTCCGCAGCTTCGATCTGCTGCTTGAGCTTGCGGGCCGGCTCAGGAAAGTCAGGGTCGTAGTCCTGACAATAAAGAGGCAGCACGCCGATATCGAGGTGCGAAAACGCGAAGTCCGGACTCGCCAGCTTGGTCAGCGCGTTGGCGAGCTGTTTGTTGAACGAATCGCGGCGCAAGCTGCCGACGACGATCTCAATCCTGTAGGCCATTCCTGTCGCTCCTTTGTGCGAAGACGAAGAACCGGGCTGCTACGTTCCGGGCACGAGAAGCTCGATGATAGTCCTCGGTTCCGTAGCCGACAGGCTAATTTGCATGCATCCCAGCGTCGCGCCGGTGGCGTCGGGCTCCGCACCCTACTTTCCACAGACTTTTCCACAGATTCTGTGGATAACTTTGCCTGAAGCCCTGCTGCTTACGAACAGTCACATCTGTGATGCGCCGATGACACTGCGGCGGATAAGTTGCTTTCAATAACCGCCCTGCTTGCATGTGGCAAACCGAAGCCGTATGCCACATCAGGCGCCAAAACGTTTGGCTGCATGTTGCGGACAAGAACATCCGGTCAGCAACACGGTCCCGCGCGAGGCAACGCGATCACGACGACAGGCGCGCTGCGCCGCGCCACCCATCGCGTCAGTAATCTGCAATCAGTCGAACAGCGCTCGCACGGCCTCTGGCGGGCGCCCGATGACCGCTCGCCCGTTGCGGGTGACGATCGGGCGCTGGAGCAAAATCGGGTTTGCGGCAATGGCCTCATAGAGCACTTCGTCGCTCAGCGACGGGTCGGCGAGCGCGAGTTCCTGATAGACGTTCTCGTTGTCGCGCATCATGTCGCGCACCGATCCTCCCAGCATTGCATGCAAGGCCTTCAACTCCTGCACGCCGAGCGGTTGCTTCAGGTATTCGATTACCTTCACCGGTTCGCCCGATGCATTCAAAGTTGAGTCGATCAGTTCGCAGGTAGAGCGCGATTTCGAACAACGCGCGTTGTGATAGACAACGATCATGAAATTGAACCTCAGCGTAAAAGCCACAAACCAAAAACGCTCCATTCTACGAGATGCCTCATGTTGCGCCGGCCGTGGGGATCAACGCTGCTGCGTAGCGTGTTGTCGGGAGCGCGCGTCGCTGCCACGTCGGTAGCGATCCACGCAGGCGGATCGCCTGGGGTCCCCTGGCAACAGGCCGCTCTTTCACCGGAACCGGGACATCTCTTGAAAATTGAGTACGAATTAAAAAACGGATAAAGGTGAAATATAATTTTTTGCATAATTCTCGGGCGATTGAGGTGAATATCCGTCAGCACGCGCAGAACGGCCAAGCGGGCGCCCTGCCATTCGGCGTTTGTCAAATGGCCTAATGTTTCGATTTGGTCGCGCCAATCATCGGGGCCCATACCGTCGTAGCGCTTCGAATCGGCGGCATCGGCGAAAGAGGCGGGGGTTTATGCGCATAAACTCCGCCGCGCGACAGGGGGCTTCTCGTGAAAGTACACACTCGCCACTCGCCACTCGCCACTCGCCACTCGCCACTCGCCACTCGCCACTCGCTCGAAGCTCGAAGCTCGAAGCTCGAAGCTCGAAGCTCGAAGCTCGAAGCTCGAAGCTCGAAGCTCGAAGCTCGAAGCTCGAAGCTCGAAGCTCGAAGCTCGAAGCTCGAAGCTCGAAGCTCGAAGCTCGGTGCTCGGTGCTCGGTGCTCGGTGCTCGGTGCTCGGTGCTCGGTGCTCGGTGCTCGGTGCTCGGTGCTCGGTGCTCGGTGCTCGGTGCTGAAGAAGAGCGCTATCGGTCACGCCGACGGAACCGCGCCGATGGCGAGTGACCGTACCGGTGGGGGGGACCAGATGATCGACAGTCCGTACCTCAGGCTAGCAATGAACTCCGAGCGGCGGCGCAGCCGCGCGTCAAAGTGCGCCCACAGCGATATGACTTGAGCGAGCACGGCCGCGATGGCCCGCGCGGCCACGCGCTTGGCACGCCCAACTCATCGCCAACCTGCCATCCGTTGAGACAAGCGGCGCTCAGACTGTTTCCAATTCATACCGTCCCCGCACTCCTTCGCAGCCCCCGAACCCCGCACCCGCCAGTGATTGCCTTCGAGGGAAGTGCCGCAGCCACAGGGATTTATGCGCATAAACCTTGGCCAGAAGGCCAATTTCGCCACATCTACACAAGAAAGCGTTGAAATAATAAACATTCCCGGTAAAATTCATCGACCTCTTAAGGAGCGAATAAATTGGCAGCTGAAATCGTCGCGGTTACTCAACAAAAAGGCGGGGTCGGCAAGAGCACCATCGCCATGCATCTCGGGGCAGCATTCCACGAAAAGGGAAAGCGCGTACTGGTCGTCGACGCAGACGGGCAAAACACGTTGATCCATTGGGCGAGCGCCTCGGCCGACGGCGATTCCGGCATTCCGTTTCCCGTGGTCAACCTCGCTGAAGCGGGCGGCCAGATCCACCGGGAGATCAAAAAGTTCATCAGCGATTACGACGTGATCGTCGTGGACTGCCCGCCGTCCATCACCGAAAAAGTATCGGGCGTCGTCCTGTTGGCCGCGTCGATCGCTGTGATTCCCACTTCGTCTTCTCCAGCCGACTATTGGTCGAGCGTCGGCCTCGTCAAGCTGATACAGCAAGCGCAAGTCATGAACGAGGACTTGCGAGCCGTCTTCCTTCTCAACAAGACGGAAGAGAAACGAATGCTGACAAGAGAGTTGAAGAGAGCGCTTGAGGAGCTCGGCTTCCCGCTGCTGAAGACGCAAATCCCAACGCGAGAGGCCTACAAACAAGCGATGGCGCTTGGCCAGACCGTATTGCAAATGAGCGACCGCGGTGCAAAGCTTGCAGCCGCCGAAATCCGTGCATGCGCCGACGAGATCGCCGCGCTGCTACCCTGAGTTTATGCGCATAAAGGACCATCAATGAAACCGTCCCAGTTCGCCAAAGGCTTCCAAGCGCGTCCAGACATGACGAGCAGCGAAAAGCGCACCGCACTCGACCGCCTCAATGCGATCGACAATCTTGTGAAGGATGAAAAGCCTACTGCGCCGAAACAAACCCCGACGCGCAAGGACGCGACCGTCGTTCCCATCACGAACGAAGCCGAAAACGCGAACGAATCCGCCGAGTACCGCGCCTGGCGGTTGGGGAATGGCTACGTGCCCGGTCAGATCATCGATCTCGACTTGAAGTCGATCAAGCCCAGCCCATTCAATCCACGCCACTTCTATCTGAAGACGTCCATCGCCGAACTCGCGGTCAATCTCGCGAAGCAGGGCCAGCAGCAAGCCATTCACGTCATCCCTGACTACAAGACGCCGGGGACGTACTTCGTCAGCGACGGTGGCAGGCGTGTCCGTGCGTTGAAGGAAGCGAACAAGGAAACCGTAAAGGCCGTCGTCGTCGATTTGCCGATCGGGATCGAAAGCTACAAACTTGGCTATGACCTGAACGTTCAGCGCGATTCCCAAACGGTCTTCGACAACGCCATCGTCTGGCGCCGCTTCCTCGAGGAAAAACACTTCCAAAGCCAGAAAGAACTCGCCGAACATCTCGGACTCGACGAGTCGACCGTCGCCGTCGCGCTATCGCTCTCGAAGCTGCCCGAAACAGTGATGCAGGAGATGGTCGCAAGGCCGGACCGGTTCGGCTCGAACATGGCTTACCAAGTTGGCCGGTATCACACGGCTCGCGGCGTCGATGCCACCCTGCGCCTCATCAACAAGATTCTTTCGGACGATCTGAGCACGCGGCAGGTTGCCGATATCGTCAAGGGTCGCACGAGCCCGCAGGAAAGTGCGAAGCCGGCCACGCGCCAGCGCTACGCCCAGCGAATGGAGATCAAATTCGATGGTGCTTCGGTAGGCGACTTGAAGTCTTATGGCGACGACCGCCTCGAGCTGCGTCTGCGTGGGCTGTCGCGCGAGACGCGCGACGACATCCTCCGGCAAATCGAAGGCATTCTGCTACCGAAGCAAAAGTGAGTGCGCGGCTCGCCGGGCGGCGAGCCGCTACGCATGCGTCGCGAACGCAACGCCTCATCGAAAAGAAAGACAGACAGGGGGAGGAGAGGGCTAGCGAGCGGAGCCGCCAGCCGAGTCTCCGCGGCTCGAATCGAGCAGCACGTGACGGTCAGGCCGCACGCGAATGACTGAGTGTGAACGCGAGCAGATCGCCGTCGGTTGGTTCGCCCCAGGTCTTGCGCGCGAGCCAGTCGAAGAACGCGGTCTCTCCGAGCTTGGAAGCCAGCCCGCGCCGCCGCCACTCGTCGCGCAGATGCGTCCCTAGACCGGGCACCACGTCTTCCTCGAACGACCGGCGGGCGAGCGCCTGTTCGGAATCTCCTTGCTCTTCGTAGAGCGCCTTCGCTTCCTTGCGCCGATAGGCCGCATACTCGTCCAGCAAACGCGCCTTGAGTTCGTCCGCCGGCGCAGCCGTGCCGGCGATCTTGGCCGCGGTGGCCGACGACATGTCGACTACCGGTGCGTACCCCTTCTTCAACGCATCCTTGAAGAGCGCCGCCGCGCTGCGCACCGGTGGCAGCGTCGTGCTGCGCATACGTTGCTCGGTCATTTGGAGCGCGGCGCGAATCCGGTTTTCCTCGCTGTCCGCGTACAGCGTCTGCGCTTCCTTCAACGGGATGCCCAGCTTTACCATGCGATCCACGAGCGTACTGTCGAACACATTCGGGTGCTCGTCGAGCGCCAGCATAGGCTGCTTACGCTCAGTGACGCGAAACTGGATCTCGGCCACACGCCGGCCTTCGCGGTGCTCGATCAGTTCGACGAAGATGTTCGTGACCGCATTCACCTCGGCGATCGCCGGGCGCAAATAATCGCGCTTGAAGTACTTGTACTCGCGTTTGGCTTCGTCCCCGGCCTCGGTATCGGGCGTGCCCGAAAGAATGGGGCGCCACCACGCCCACGGCTCGCGCATCGTCAGATGGCTCGGGTTCGTGAGATACCGGACGCAGATCTCATAAAGCGCCAACCCCGCGCTGCTGCGCAGCTGGCTTTGGAATTGCAGACTCAGACGCGCATACTGCACAGGGTCCAACAGCTTTTTCTTGATCTTCGGCGCGAAGGAGAACTCGACCCAGACCCGGCGCGTACTAGGATCCTCGAGGATTTCCGCATCCGCAATCAGCGTGGAAATGCCCCATTTGCGGCCCGGCTTCTGACTCGACGTGCCCTGGCTCCACTCGACTTGCACCGACACCATCCGGCGCAGGTGCTCTTTCACGAGCGCCGTATCGTTGGAATCGAAGGCCGAGTTCGCGACGATGTCGGACAACAACGCCCGATAGGTGTCGCCCGAGTCGTCGGCCTGCTGAGCGACGGCCAGCAGAACGTTGAACAGCTTTCGAGTGAGCAGCGTGATCTTGCCGCTCTTCGGCTGAATGGCAATCGCCTCGACGGCCTTGCGCAGTTCAGCGGAGCTCGGGCTCACCACGTCGGTTTTCTTCGCGCGCTTCGTTGCCATGCGTCGGGTCGAAAAGGGAATTGCCGAAAGGATACCGGAGCGTGGTGAACCCCGTCTATAGGAGCTTGCTCACCCTTTTCGGTGACCGCCGTTTCTCGGCAGCCCTTCACCTCCATCGGCTCCTGGAAAAGCTCACCAGTACGCTACGGGCGACTATTCATTGTCACCTTGCCCGTCGCGGCAAGACACAAATCGACCTTTCTCCGAACAGCCGGGAATCCAGGTTGGATTGCTCCCGAACGTGCTCACCTTGGCTCTTGTCGCAATTTTGCGACGCGCTTACCGCCGGATAGAAAGCGTCTTGGCGAGACTCCGAGGAACGGCTCGCAACGTCGCGGCAAGCCTCGCTCCCGCCAATCCGGGCTCCGGACATCGGTTTCGGGGAGCGCGCCCGCTGGCGCCTCCATAGCGCAGCACAAACCAACAATCAGAGCGGAGGGAATGCCACCTCCGCACCTACGCCCCCCTTATAGCGATACAGCGGGCAAACCATGAGCGACGAGCGCCCATAATGAGCCCGATGCACTCGAGACGACTCCTGCAAAACCTCACCATCGGACCTGCGCAAAGCCACGGCACAGGCCGCCCCGGTCACTTCGAGCAGGGCAACGCTTCATTCAGATGTCCCGAAAATGCTCACTCTTGCAATGCAGCGCTCTCCGCTGGCCGAGCCTGCCATGACGACAAAAGCCCCCCCGAAAAAGCTCACCTTATTGGTTGGTAGCCAAGAAAAAGCCTGTGGCGGCCAGGACTTACAATCGGAACCTCACACTCGTCCTCCATCAGGCTCGCCCCCCGAAGAAGCTCACCTTACGCGTTCGTGATAACGCGCGTGCCGCACGCCAGTCGCCATTCCAGAGAGTCCCGTAAAACCTCACCATTGCTCCGGTATCAAGGCCAAACCGGCTCTCACCGAGCCGATCTGGCATGCCTTCGCGCGAAAGTGATGACTAACTTCTACTGGCCCACTCCTCCGGAGGTCGATCAATATCCCGAAAACGCTCACCTGAGGCAGGCGCGGCGACGATCCAGCGGTTTTTGCGTCACGGTCATCGCCATTCCCGGATAACCTCACCTTTGGCACATTCGCAGGCAGGGGACCCTGGTTGCCCGGCCAACTTCGAGCATGCGATGCGCTACCTCCCGTATTCGCTCACCTTTGGTTCGGAGCCGATACCGCGCAGCGGCCGAGTCCCCGGAAAGCCTCACCACAAAAGGCTGCTGGATCCCGGGCGTGCTCACCATTGCTCAAAAATGCGGCATCCAGTCGCAAAAAAATATCTGCGGAGACGATCCCGCAAACCCTCACCGACGGAAAAATCGCAACGACCCATTCGGCACGGCCCGACACGGCATTGGTGGAAGTCAGCTCCCGAAAACAATCACCGGTGAGCCGATCGACATTGGCCGACCTCCCCGAACCCGCTCACGTTGTTTCCCGCAGACACTCACGGGTATCCCCGAACTCCATCACGGCGAAATCCCGCAAGCCCTCACGATCTCTCCCGGAAAGCTTCACCTGAGCGTCCGCAAACCCTTACTGCGTAAGGGTTTGCCAAGGCGTTAACGTTTTTAACAAGGTTTCAAGGGTGTTTACATCAATGACTCTCAAAGCAGCCCCGTGCGCTCCCAGAAAAACGTCCTGCGACACCGAACCCATCCCGTGAAACAACGTCCAGATAACCAGATGACCGAGCATTCCATGAAAAAACAAAGACTTGAGTGACCTTTCTCGCTTTGTTTCACGGAACGAGGCGCTCTGCCGCATAACACCGTCGAAAAACCGAAGGGTCTGGTCGATCGATCGAGATTGACGCAAAAACCCACATCGATTTGTATCGATCACTACGTAATACATTATGATTGCGACAATCACAACGAGAGCAAGCTCATGACACTCGATGACGAACGGCAGGCGATCAGGCAGGAACTCGAAGCGCTGAAAGCACGCGGCGCGCACCGCCGGGAATTGTCGCTGCACGCCTGCAAGCGTCTGTTCTTCGATCTCGGCATTCGACCTTCGATGGCTACCGTTCGCGATCTTACGCTCACGGGAAGCGCGAGCGACATCCCCAAAGATATCGACCATTTCTGGGAAAAAATTCGGGAGGCATCGAAAGTGCGGGTGGGCGCAGGTGCTATTCCTCCCGCGCTAGAGGAACGTGCGGGGGAACTGCTCGGAGCACTTTTCGAAGAAGCGCTTGCACAGGCGCGGCGGGAACTCGATGCCGAACGTATCGAGATCCGTGCGGCCGTGGGCGAGGCTGAGCAGCAATTGCGCGAAGCGGACATTCGTCGGCAAGCGGCCGAAGAAATACGCGCCCGCTCCGAGGAGCGCGCTGATGCCGCCTGGTCTCGCGTACGCGAACTCGAAACCGAACTCGCAACCGCGGCCGCGCGCGGCTCGGCCGGTCACGAAGCCCTGCTCGCCGCGATGGCCCGCCTCGAGGCCGACAACGATCGGCTCGGCCGGCAACTGGCGCAGGAACAAGCCGCCAGTGCCTTGTTGCGCGAACGCGTGGATTCCTTGCAGGCCGAGATGAAGCGTGGTGCCGAGCATTACGCGCAGCAGATCAAGGATGCCGTTGCCGATGCGGAGCGTCGCGTCAAACCGATGCTCGTCGAGCTCGACTCCTTGCGCAGCATGGCTTCAACCTATCAAGCGGGCATTCGCGATGCAAGCCGCAAGGAATTCGACTTCATTCAGCAATTGAGCGCCGCGAAGGCGCGAGCGGACCGGCTCGAAGCTCAGACACGCGAGCAATCCGACGAAATCGATGCGCTCGCGCGGGAAATCGAATCGCTCCGCAAACGCGAAGTCGTGTCCCCCGAAATAGCCGACGTGCTTTGTTCGCTCGCGCGTGCCGGGCGGCTCGGCGAACACGAGTTCGCTGCCTTGGGCACATCGGTCGACGGTCACGTCGTTATGCCCGGCCAATGTCCCAAATGCACGGAAGGCGAGCCGGAACTCGCGCAGGTGGGCGAAGGGTACGAGGTGATGTGTCCCGAGTGCGATCATTCCTCGGGCGTCGGTCGGTCCAGACTCGAGGCGATTACACGCTTCGTGAATGCCTCGGGGGCTGCCTCCGCCGTATAACGCGTCGATTCGTTTGCAGGCGACCGGCCCGACTACTGTCAAAGGTGAGGCTTTTCAGGATCAATCGGTGAGCGTTTGCGGGAAAAATGCAGGGGTCACCGGCGTTCGCGGGCTCCCTGAGCCGGCCGCTCCTGGCGGCCGGCGGCGGTTTTCTGGAGCGAGCCTTCGAACGCTTCTTCATAGGCGGCCACAGCGAATGCAAAGGCTGCCGGTAAGGCATTCGATTGCCCGAATGTCGCCGGGTCGTCCGTTTCGGGATAGTGCATTTCCACCGGACGCCGGAACAGGTCGAGGATGAGTGCGTCGTGCCGGCTGGCGAAGCCGAGGTCGGCAAGCGCTTCCGCTTCGATCGCATGCAGCAGCCGCCACGTGAGCGGGACGCCCTGCACGATGTAGCGCGCGGCAATGTTCCGGACGATCTGATCGAGGTCGCGTGCCGCCGCCTGATACTGCAACGCCGCTAGATCTTGTTCTCTCATGGCCCTTCTCGTTATCGAGATACTGTATAAATATACAGCATTGGGGCCGACAAAAAAACTGCCGGTGTCGTCAGCCGTGAACGACGACGAGCAATGCTTTGGCCTCGCTCTTGCCGGCGTTGCGAATCGCATGCGGTACGTCTGCGACGTAGCGCGCCGTATCCGCCGTCTTCAGGCGTTTCGTCGAGCCGTCGACTTCGACTTCGATTGCGCCGTGCAACACCGTCAAATGTTCGCGGGTGCCGGGCTCGTGAGCGCTCGAGACGAGTGCCCCGCCGGGCTCGAGCGCGAGCTCGTACCATTCGAATTTGCCGGCCAGCTCGATCGGCCCCCAGACACGTAATTGATACTTCGCATCGTGCCCATCGAGCGTGGGGATGTCGTGCGGGCCCGCCACGGCGATCGTCTCGGGCGTGCGCTGGGCGGCGAACAACTGATCGAGGCTCACGCCGAGCGCGTTGGTCAGCCGCCAGGCAACGGCGATGGTTGGATTCGCCTTGTCGCGCTCGATCTCCGAGAGCATCGACTTCGAGACGCCCGCCGCACGAGATAGATCGTCGAGCGTCATTCTTCGTTCGGCGCGGAGGCGGGCGATTTGTTCGCCGACGCGCGGCGGGGCCGCGCTGGCGATGGATGAGGGTGCCGGCGTGTGCGCCGGGCGCCGGCTGCTGGTGCTTGCCATTTGGTTTCCGATCGCTTAGAGTTGTTCGATATATCGAAATATTGTTCGAAAAATCGAATATATCCGATAAACGGGACAAGCGACTATAACAGCAGTAACGGCAGGCCTTTGCGCCGATTGCCGGTGACCCCGGCCCGGCGCCATGCCATGCGAACCGACTCTTACAGGAGCCCTCGATGCGCGACGACTACCTCGTCCATCTTCGCCAGACGATCGACCAGATCCGGGCGGATGGTTTTTACAAATCCGAACGGGTCATCGCCAGCCCACAGGCCGCGGCCGTGCGCCTGGCCGGCGGCGAAGAAGTTCTCAACTTCTGTGCCAACAACTATCTCGGCCTTGCAAACGACGCGCGGCTCATCGCGGCAGCAAAGGAAGGGCTCGACAACGATGGCTTCGGCATGGCATCGGTGCGGTTCATCTGCGGCACGCAGACCGTTCACAAGACGCTTGAACAAGCGCTTTCCCAGTTTCTCGGCACCGAGGATTCGATCCTCTACTCGAGCTGTTTCGATGCCAACGGCGGCTTGTTCGAAACGTTGACCGACGAGCGCGATGCGATCATCAGCGACGAGCTCAACCACGCGAGCATCATCGATGGCATTCGCCTTTCAAAGGCGAAACGCTATCGCTACAAGAACAACGACCTCGCCGATCTGGAAGCGAAGCTGCGCGAGGCGGACGCAGCGGGCGCGCGCTTCAAGCTCATTGCGACAGACGGTGTTTTTTCGATGGACGGCATCATTGCCGATCTGCGCGGAATCTGCGATCTGGCCGATCGATACGGCGCGCTCGTCATGGTCGACGATTCGCATGCCGTCGGTTTTATCGGCGAGCATGGCCGGGGCACGCCGGAGTACTGCGGCGTAGAAGGGCGCGTGGATATTCTCACGGGCACGCTCGGCAAAGCGCTGGGCGGCGCCTCGGGCGGGTACGTGGCCGCGCGCCGCGAAATCGTGGAACTGCTGCGCCAGCGCTCGCGCCCCTATCTTTTCTCGAACACGCTCACGCCGAGCATTGCCGCTGCCTCGCTCGAGGTCCTCGAACTCTTGCGCAGCGACGAAGGCGCGCAGTTGCGCCGCCGAGTCAAGGCGAACGGTGAGCATTTTCGGGAGGCAATGAGCGCAGCCGGCTTCACGCTCGTGCCCGGCGAGCATCCGATCATTCCGGTCATGTTGGGTGACGCTCAGATCGCTTCTCGCATGGCGGACGCATTGCTGCATGAAGGCGTCTACGTGATCGGCTTTTCATTTCCCGTCGTGCCGAAGGGCCGCGCGCGCATCCGCACGCAAATGAGCGCGGCGCATACCCGCGATCAGATCGATCGCACCGTCGATGCGTTTGCGCGCGTCGGCAAGTCGCTCGGCATTGTTTGAGGAGGGGCGCCGCATGAAAGCACTGGCCAAACTCGAGCGCGCACCGGGCCTTACGTTGACGCGCGTGCCCAAACCGGAAGTCGGTCACAACGACGTGATGATCCGCATCAAGCGGACGGCGATTTGCGGCACCGATATTCACATCTGGAAGTGGGACGACTGGGCGCAAAAGACGATTCCCGTTCCCATGCATGTCGGCCACGAGTATGTGGGCGAAATCGTCGCAATGGGGCAGGAAGTGCGCGGTTTTGCCATCGGCGATCGCGTTTCGGGCGAGGGGCACATTACTTGTGGCTTTTGCCGCAATTGCCGTGCGGGCAGGCGGCATTTGTGCCGCAATACGGTGGGGGTGGGCGTCAATCGCGAAGGTGCCTTCGCCGAATACCTCGTCATTCCCGCCTTCAATGCATTCAAGATCCCCGACGAAATCTCCGACGATCTGGCCGCGATCTTCGATCCGTTCGGCAATGCAACGCATACGGCGCTTTCGTTCAACCTAGTCGGCGAGGATGTACTCATTACCGGCGCCGGGCCGATCGGCATCATGGCCGCCGCGATTGCGCGCCACGTGGGCGCGCGCAACGTAGTCATCACGGACGTGAACGATTACCGGCTCGAACTCGCGCGCAAGATGGGCGCCACGCGCGCCGTAAACGTCGGCCGCGAATCGCTGCGCGACGTCATGGCCGATCTGCACATGACGGAAGGGTTCGATGTGGGCCTCGAAATGTCGGGTGTGCCGAGCGCATTCACCGAGATGCTCGAGGCAATGAATCACGGCGGCAAGGTGGCGCTGCTCGGCATTCCGCCCGCGCAAACCGCAATCGACTGGAATCAGGTCATCTTCAAGGGGCTCGAGATCAAGGGCATCTACGGGCGCGAAATGTTCGAGACCTGGTACAAGATGGTCGCCATGCTGCAAAGCGGGCTCGACTTGCAGCCGATCCTCACGCATCGCTTCCCCGTCGCCGAATACGAGCAAGCCTTTGCGACGATGCTCTCGGGCGAAAGCGGCAAGGTCATTCTCGATTGGAGCGGGGCCTGAGCGGAGGATCGGCCGTCTGGCGGCATAGGCCCTGACGCGCGCGGTACGCGGCGTCAGGGCACCGCGTGCCGCGCGAACTCCGCTTCGATTCGCACGCGCAGTTCGTCGCCGACAGCGGGGTACCACGTTGCCAGGCCGAACTGGGCACGGCTGAAATGGCCCTGCGCCGAAAATCCCAGCGTGTCTTCCTTCGTGAGCGGATTGACGCCGTACCCGTTGAACTTCACGTCGAGCACGACGGGCCGGGTGACCCCGTGAATCGTGAGGTCGCCTCTCAATTCGCCTTCGCCCGCCCCCTTTCGCGCGAAACCGCGGCTCACGAAACGAATACTCGGGTATTCGCCGACATCGAGCATGTCGTGTCCCTTCACGAGCTTGTCGAGCAGCGGGACGTTCGTGTCCACGCTCGATGCGTCAATGGAGACGTCCACGCTGCTCGCATCGAGCCCGCCCGCTTTCCAATCGAGCGTGGCGCTCGCCTTGTCGAACCGCATCGCGAATCGCGAGTACTTCAGGTGGTCGACATCGAACACGATGCTCCAATGGTGCTCGTCGAGACTGTAGCGGCCCGCCGGAACGCTCGCCTCGTTCGCGTCGACGGAATGCGTCACCACGCGCAAAGGCGTGCACGCCGGCAGCGACAGCGCTCCCATTGCAACCACCGCCAGCAACGACACCCGCACGCTCGCCCAGCCCACCCTACGCGTTCCTTTCATCGGCTATTGGCCTCATCGTCGATTTGCTCGTTGCGCCAAGCATATCCCCAATGGGCCGTTGACAGAGGAGAACGATCGTTCTACCTTAGCGGCATGACTGATTCGGACCGCAACATTCAGCGACAGCGGCGACCGCAGCGACCGCAAGGCGCTGCCCCTATGCAACACGCACAAGGCGCGGCCATGGACGAACGAACCCCACGCGAGCGATTGCTCGACGCGGCCGAGGCGCTCGTCTATGCCGGAGGGATTCATGCCACGGGCGTGGACGCCATCGTTCGACAGGCGGCGGCAACGCGCAAGAGCTTCTACACGTACTTCGAATCGAAGGATGCACTCGTGACTGCGGCGCTCGAGCGTCGCCACGAGCGCTGGATGAAATGGTTCGTCGACGGCACGCGGCGCGGTGCGCCGACGCCCAGGGCGCAACTGCTTGTCATATTCGATCTCTTGCGCGTGTGGTTCGCGTCGCCGGAGTTTCACGGGTGCGCGTTCCTGAACGCCGCGGGCGAGATCGGGCCGCTCGACGATCCCGTGCGTATCGTCGCCCGCGAGCACAAGGCGCAATTGCTCGCGTTCGTGCAGGACATGTGGGCCGCCTGCCTGGCAGCACAAGGGCGCGACGAAGGCGAGGCGCCCGTGCTTGCACGCCAATGGCTGATCCTCATCGACGGTGCGATCGGCGTGGCGCTCGTGAGCGGATCGCCCGACGCCGCGCGCGATGCGCAGGCTGCGGCCGAAAGACTGATCGATGCCGTCGTACCCGAGGCGAAGGCCCGGCAGACGCGACAGTCGCGTTCGAGGATAAGGATGCAGGACCGTTCGCAATCTTGACCATTGAAGGAGCACAGATGTCCGACACGAATCAGCCGACGGAATCCCGGCCGCCGCTGCCGCCGTTTACACGCGAGACGGCCATTCAGAAAGTCCGCGCCGCCGAGGACGGATGGAATACGCGCGACCCCCAACGTGTGGCACTTGCCTATACGCCGCAAAGCGTCTGGCGCAACCGTGCCGAATTCGTCACCGGGCGCGAGCAGATCGTCGCGTTCCTGAGCCGCAAATGGAGCAAGGAACTCGACTACCGGCTCATCAAGGAGCTCTGGGCGCATGACGGCAATCGCATCGCCGTGCGTTTTGCCTATGAATGGCACGACGATTCCGGCAACTGGTTCCGCTCCTACGGCAACGAGAACTGGGAGTTCGACGAGAACGGCTTGATGGCGCGCCGCTTCGCCTGCATCAACGATTTGCCGATTCGCGAAAGCGAACGCCGCTATCACTGGCCGCTCGGCCGCCGGCCCGACGATCATCCGGGCCTATCCGATCTCGGTCTCTGAATCGACTTTTTCTCTTGCTATGATCGAGCCCACATGGTGGGCTCGATCGGGTTTTTTCTTTTTAGATTCCCGTTTTCGAGCCTTTCCTCGACGTGCGCTGCATGCGGCTTGCTGCATCGCTCGCCGCAACGTGTGCGGCAAGCCACAGCGAGCCGGCTGACAACAACGACATCGGCATTGGCCCGATAGCCCGATAGCCCGATAAACGGAGAACAAATGCGTTGGTACAGGGAGGCAGCGGTAAAGGCGCGCGCCGGCGTTGCGCGCGCAGGGCGGCTTGCAGCGCTTGCGGCGATCGGCGTTGCGATGTCGATCGGCAAGGCCAGTGCCGCCGATTGGTGTAAAGGCGGCTTTTGGGTCGACGCGATGCTGGCCTCGTATCACGTGAACCCGAAGGAATCGTTCGAGGATTTCAACCCGGGGCTCGGCGCCGAATGCTGGCTCAACGGCCAATGGGCGGTGACAGCGGGCGGATTCCGAAATTCGCTGGCCCACCCGTCGTGGTATGGCGGCGGCGTTTGGGCACCCGAGTTCGCGCATTGGGGTTTCGTGCGGCTCGCCGTCATGGCCGGGATCATCAGTGGCTACAACTACGGAAGCCGCGGCTTCGGCCACGATCATTCGATCGGGCCGGTGGCCGTGCCGATCCTGATGACGTCCTACAAGCGCGTGGGCGTCAACTTCATTCTCGTGCCGCCCATTCCCTCCAATAACCTGCCGTTCACGATCGGGTTTCAGGTGAAGATGCGATTTTGACGGGATATCCGGCGCACGACAGGATACCTGTCGAAACTCCCGTAAAAGCTCACCCTCGCCGGGGGGAAGCGCACAAATGCCCCAGGTCGACGCGCCCCCATCAGCGGTACGGCCCGGCATAATGGACGCCGGGGAATGTTTGCCGGTCCGGCGTTGGGCCGCGGCGCGATGGACGGGTGGGGGCCAAGCCACATGAAGAACGAAGACTTCTTCGAAGACAACGAAAACGCGCCGCATTCCGCCGCCGAGCGCGCTACCGCGGCGTCCCGCTGCACATGGGTGAGCGTGGCCGTCAATCTTGCACTGACGCTCGGCCAAGTGCTTGCCGGCGTGTTCTCGGGCTCCCAGGGCCTCATTGCGGACGGCATCCACTCGCTATCGGATCTCGTCGCGGATTTCGTGGTGCTGTTTGCGAGTCATCACAGCAAAAAGGGCGCCGACGAAGCGCACCCGTATGGTCATCAACGCTTCGAAACCGCCGCATCGCTCGTGCTCGGGGCTCTTCTTGCCGCCGTGGGTGCCGGCATGCTTTGGGCCGCGTTGCGCAAGCTCGAAGAGCCGGCGTCGATTCAGCGCGTTCACATGGTGGCGCTGTGGGTGGCGATTGGGGCGCTCATCGCGAAGGAACTGCTGTTCCGGTACATGCTCGCTGTTGCTCGGCGGATGAAATCGAGCATGCTCGTTGCCAACGCATGGCACGCGCGCTCGGATGCCGCGTCGTCGCTCGTGGTCGGCGTGGGGATCGTCGGCAATCTGGCGGGCTACCCCATACTCGACCCGATCGCGGCAATGGTGGTCGGCCTGCTCGTGCTGAAGATGGGCTGGGCGTTCGGCTCCGATGCATTGCACGATCTCATGGACCGCTCGGCCGACGAACAGGAGGTCGACGCGATTCGCCAGACGCTACTCGACACGCCGGGCGTAATGGGTATTCATGATCTGCGTACCCGCAAGATGGGTGACATGATCGTGGCGGACGTCCACATCGAGGTGGATGCCGGCATTTCGGTCGAGGCGGGGCACGATATCGCAGTGGCCGCGCGGCAACGCGTGCTCGCGCGCCACCGTGTGCTCAATGTCATGACGCATGTGGATCCGCGCGTCAACGCGGCGGTTCCGGATGGCTCGCGCGCGCGTGCCGGCTATCCGCCCGGTGACCGGCTGGCTTAGGGCTGTCGCGTCGGCGGGCTCCCGCAGAGTCTCACCATTCGGCGGTGCCGGAATCTCCGAGCGGCGTCGAAGCGGCAATGCGCCTCAGAATTCGGTTACCACAGTCACACCGGTGGTTTCGAATTTATCCATGTTCATCAACGCATCGATGGATTGCTCGAGGCTGATCGTTCGGCCGACGAGCTTTTCGGGCGCGAGCTTTCCCGATTGAATCATTGCGAGCATGGCGTCGTAGCGATGCGCCTGCATGCCGTGACTGCCGAGGATCTCCAGTTCGTGCGCGATGACCTTGCTCATCGGAATGGCGGGCGTGCTCTGATCGGCCAGCATCAGGCCGACTTGGATATGCTTGCCGCGCTTCCTGAGATTGCTGATCGAATTGAAGCAGGTGGCGGGATGCCCCAGCGCATCCAATGAGACGTGGGCGCCGCCTTGCGTAATATCGATCACCGCTTCGACGACGTTCGCGACCCGCGCTGCGTTCACTGTGGCAACTGCGCCCAGCGCCCGGGCGAGATCGAGCTTCTCTTCCGAGATGTCGATCGCGACCACGTTCGCCCCGATCGCGTTCGCGATCATGATCGCCGACAGGCCCACCCCGCCGCAGCCATGAACGGCTACCCATTGGCCGGCAGACGTCTTGCCCTGGTCGACGACGGCACGAAACGACGTCACGAACCGGCAGCCGAGGCTCGCGGCTGTCGCAAAGTCGAGCGTTTCGGGTAGCGCTACGAGGTTGATGTCGGCTTGATGAATGGATACGTATTCGGCGAACGATCCCCAATGCGTGAAGCCGGGTTGAAATTGACGGTCGCATACCTGATGGTTCCCGGAATGGCACTCCGGGCAGGCGCCGCATCCGCCGACGAAGGGTACCGTCACGCGGTCGCCGATCTTCCATCGTTTCACGTCCTTGCCTACCGCCTCGACCACGCCGGCCAGCTCATGGCCGGGCACATGGGGGAGTTCGATATCGGCGTCGTGTCCGACCCAGCCGTGCCAGTCGCTTCGGCATACCCCCGTGGCGCTGACTTTGACGACCACGCCATGCGGCTCCGGTGCCGGGTCCGGTACGTTTCTGAGCTGCGGCGGTGCGGAGAATGTGTCGTAGATCACGGCTTTCATGGGGCCTCCTCTCGGGCAAATAGATGTTGATGTTAGCTGCTCGCCGTTGAAGGGCAACCGCTCGCGTCCCGTCATTGGGCCGTCCCCGCGCGGTAGCAATTGTGCTTGCCTCCGTTTTCGTAGGTCATCCGGTAGCCGCTCGTCGCGGTCGAGCCGGCATGCGTGGAACCGAGTGTGATCAGCGTACGTTTGGCATTCCTCGATATCGGCTTGATCACATAGGCGCTCAGTACCGGGTCGGCGCGTGCGTCGTCTGCGCCGATGATGCGGCGCACGTGCGAGAGATGCGTCCGGTACCAGAGCAGGAACGGCCGGTAAGCCGGCCCGGCAAAATGGCTGTCGAGGATCATCCAGGGATCGGTGGTCGGCGTTGCGCCGAGCTGGCTGAAATCGAACCCGGGCGGAAAGTGTGCGCGGAAGTCGCCGCCGAGCCGGGAGTCGGGCTGGCCGATCCGGTTGATGTCGTAACGGCTGGCGTCCGCCCCGGCCTGGAGATCGCTCCAGTGTTTGCCTGTCCACGTCACCACGTGCGAAATCTTGTAGTCGCCCGTGAACTGGCCGGCGTCGGCCGTCGGGTTCTCTTGCGTGATATAGAGCAGATCCCCGGGACGCAGGTAGCTTTCCATCGTGCCGATGTTGGCTTGGTTGATGTCGAGCAGGACCCCCGGCGACGGGGCGGCATCGGTGCCGCCGTTATCCGCCGTCGAGCAGGCTTGCGTGCCGATACCCGTGGACAGGTCGTTCGCCGTGATGCCAGCGAAATTGTAGGCCCACGAGGTGAAGTCCGAGCAGTCGACGCCGTGCCAGTTGATGCTGGACGCTGGAAAGGCGGCTGGGGCATCGCCGGCCGCGAGCTGAATGCTCTGCGCGCCGTTAGCGCCGCGCTGCGCGGTGCAGGTGAGCAGCGTGCTGCCCGGCGTCGAGTCGCGGTAGGGCTTGCCGCTGGTGTTCGTACCTTCGGGCGGCAGCCAGCCCGGTATATGGTGGTGACAGTAATTGACGTTCTGGTCGACCCAATAGTTTTCGACCGCCATCACGAGTTCGCGCAGCGCATCGGCGCCGGTGCATCCGGCGGGCATCTGGAGCGTGCCGTAGCGGGTCGCGAATGGGCCCCAGGTACTCGGCGTGGGATACGTCGACCAATTGGAGGCCGTCATGTCGCCCACGAGCGTTGCCTGGACCGCCTGCCTGCGGCTATCGAACAACGCCAGATTGCTCGTGTTCGCAAGCAACGTGACACGGTCGCTGCACGAGCCGGAAGCAATCGTGCCTGCCAACGGTGCGCCTTGCGCCGGCGCGAGCTGATCGACGGAAGCAATGCCCGTGCGGTTCAACGCGTTGGCCGCGTAGGCGACGGCCCCCTCCGTGACGGTGCAGGCGTCGCCCGCGGTTGCATGCACCGTCCCATCGGCGCTCGTATTGCCGGCACCCGTGTGGCACATGCCGAGCGTATCGCCGTTGGCCGCTTGCGTCGCGATGTTCTGCGCGCTGTTCTCGAGCGCGAGCCCCGCGTCGGTCCGTGCCTGGGATTCGGCGCCGAGAGCAAACGCCATCCTGACACCGGCTGGAATGTCGGAACCGTTTGCCGTGCCGCTATAGACGGGTACGGTCTGTTGTGCATCGATGCCGCCGAGAAACGCGCTGACGCGCGACGCGGCCGCCGTCACGTTCGCCGAATTCAGGCCGCCGCGGGCCAAGGCGTCGGTGACTACCGCGGTGGAATAAGGCGTGATGGACATGCGGCTCGGCGTCGACAGATAAACCGCGGACAACGGCGTGCTCAACGTGGCTTCCTCGCCGGTCGCTTCCTCGATGTAGGTGCCCCCTGACGCACGCACGAGCACAGGGTAACGCGGAGAGGCCGATACACTGAACGTGCCGTTGGCGTCGGTGCGGGTGACGGCTATCGGACTGAGTGCCACCGCTCCGTCCGCGGTGATCTGGTAGAGAGCCACCTGGGCGTTTGCCACCTTGCCCATATAAACGCCGCCGCTCAGCGTGGTGCCGCCGCCGTTGCACGCATCGAGCGAAAGCGCAACGACAGTGTAAGAAGCGGCTCTTAGCAGGAGTTTGTTCACGATCGCTCGCCTTCCGTCAGGTTTCGCCGATGCGCGTTCCGGCATCCTCCGCGTGGGCGGCCGCACGAGTGGCGTTCGCGGCGCAGCGGATAAGGCGCTTTACCGGATTCGGCATGAGCCGGACCCGCGCATGCACGCGCGCCAGGAACGACCGGCCGTGCCGAATGCCGTACGACGATATCGGAACGATCGCCCGCCTTGACCCGCTCGTTTTGCGCAGGAGCAAAGATCGGTCCCGGGCGGGTTCGCGCCTGATTCCATCCTACCCGTGGGCTATCCGGGCTGGCAAAGCATGTGGAGGGTTCACTGAAGCGTGACGATGTTGCTCGAATCGCTGGCGCTCGTCGCGAGAAAATTGCGCTGTCCCAGATCGCGAACCGCGCCGCTGCCTATTTGCGCCGTCACGTTGCCGATGCCGGTTGCTCCGTTGACGGCGACGTTATAGGCCACTGCGACAGGCGATGATGCGCCCGCCGGAGGAGCTGTCAGCAACGCGATCGTTTTCACTGCCTGCGTCAGATCGACGGTCCCGGTGCCGGTCAGCGCGAGCGCGTCGGCCGTGAAGTCGTGAGGCGCCTTGCTGAAGACCACCGTGAAGTTGAGCGCGTCACCCGAAGCCGCCGTGCTTGCCTGGGTTTGCGCGCGGCTGACGCTGACGGTCGACGGCGTCAGATCGTAAAGCCGTTCGAATGCGGCGGCCATCTGATGCCGCTCCGGCTTATGGATTTCCGTTTTCAAACCGCGAAAATAGCGGGTGACCGAGGAGTGGTCGTTTCTCGACGCGACCATCAGCTTCGCGAGTTGCTCGATTTGCGCTTCGGACGCCGGGTCTCTTGCGGACAGGCAGTCGGCAATCTCCCTGAGCGTCTGGCTGATGGCGGGCTCGATGCGAGCATCGACGATCGAGGCGTTGTTCGCCAGGGCAATGTACGGAATGCCTTGTTCGATTGCGAACGACGCGGTCCCGGCGCCTTCGAGTGCGATGGGCAGCGTGGCGGAGAGTGCCAATTGATTGAAGATCGCACCCGGTATTGCACCGGCTACGACGATCGCGACTTGGCCCGCCCGGAGATCCGCCAGCCGGCCGGGCGTCTGGGGATCATCCGCCTTCATGTATTGAAGACGCGGACGCTCGTCGTTCAGCAGGGTTGGCGATGGCTCCAACGTATGCCGCAGCGAAAGAAACACCACCGGCCTGCGCGGCTCGAGTTCGGTCTGTGCCTTTCTCGCCGCCAGCGCGATCGTGTCGAGCGAATGTCTGCCCGAGTTGTGAAAACCATAGCCGGGCAGCAGATCGCACAGGCCCAGCGCCGAGGCCTCGAGGATCGCCGTCAGGGTGGCGATCGTGTTCGCGTCCAGCAACTTTCCCTGGGGCGCGCCGGTGACGAGGTCGGAGTCTTCATCTCCCGGGTCGAGCGGCAGCGTGCCGCCCCGCACGTTGCCTCGCACGATGTCGCCGTGCACGACGCCGGACTCGTAGAGCGTTTTCGCGTCGGCGAGCGGTTTGGCGTTGTGCGTGAGGAACTGTGCATTCGGCGGGATTGCCGTCTTGTTCCAGATGAGCCGTTTCAACTGGGCGACCGTCGTGCCGAGCCGGCAATCGATCGCGAGCGTGCGGGACGATAATCCGCACACGAGCACCTGCAGCGGCGCATTGACTTTTAGAACCGGATTCTTGCGCATCAGTGCCCGGATTGCTTCGCGGAGCCGCTCGCGGCCCTGATGCGCGGCGTCCCCGATCGGGTCGGGGCACGACGATCGCAGGTAGCCCACGATGCCGTCGGTTGGAACGTCGATGTCGTATCCGGCGCTGCTGTCGTTGTCGAACACGAACCGCCGCCCCATGTCGCCCCAGCCGAAAGCCTGGAGGTTGACGATGTACCGCGCATTCGCCGGGTCGAGATCGAGCGAGGGAGCCTGCTCGCGAGTCGACTGCAGGATCTCGGCGATGGGGCTCGGATCGAACGCACCCTTGTCCCAGTTGTTGATCAACTGCACCGCGCGCCGGGGGTACCGGTCTGTATTTTTCTCGTGGCGGTGAAAAGGGTCCTCTTCTTCGCGAACGCGCCTCATGCCGAGTACGTTGCTTGACGGGACGGAGTACATGGGGATGTACTCGATCCGCGCCCGTTCGCCGCTCGGGCCCGTGAACTCCCCGCCTTGCGCAAATGCGGGGAACATGTCGCGAAAAGCGTCTTCGTTGTAGCCGTTGTTGGTGTAGACAACTTCGATCGTGCCTCGAAAACCCAGCAGCAACAGATTGTCGATCGATTGGCGGCTCGCCGACAGGTGGCCCATGCCGCCCATATCGGTCGCGCTCGTTTTGACGAAGACAGGAAAGAGGCGGATGTGGGAAAGTGCACCGAGGTACGCTCTTGCCTTTGCGATTCGATCGGGCAGAGCGACAACGAGCAGGTCCGGATTCGTGGACATGATTGGCCTTTTTGTCCGTAGTGGTTTCAGCAGAACGGAGGCCGGGCCATTTTGTGAAAATATCGAGTGACGCCGCCGCGTCGGCATGCCGGGACGGCGAGGCAGCTTGCGCGCGACGCGCCATGATTGCTCCCGTAAAAGCTCACCTTCAGCACGCTCGTCACGCAACCGCACGGGCACTCCGACATGCCGTGAAAAGGTGCATCGGAATGGCCGTTGCCTGCGCATCACGGTGTACTTTTCCGTACCGACGCGCGACATCTCGAATCGGGGCGACCGAAAAGGTGAGTATTTACGGGATGTCGCCGTCAGGTCTTCTTGATTTGACTATGCGAGGCCGCGCGCTGCTCGGGCGTTTGTCCCTTCAGTTCATCATCGATTCCTAGATGCTGCGCCGTTTTCTGCTGAGCGCTGAAGGCACGCCGTTCCAACACTTCCTGTGTGGGCAACGCGTCGAGTTTCGCAAAGTCGCGCGCATGCTGCAGCTCGTGTGAAGCCGTCACGGGATTATCGTGACCGGCCGGCAGAAAGACAGTGCGCTGTGTCGGATTGAAGTGGTTCATGAGTCCGTCCCGTACGACGAGTGTCTCCTGGCCGATCCGCTTGTCGACCGCATCGATCTCCGCGATGTTCTTTGCGATCGTCGGGTCCAGAACGCCAGCCTTGTTTTTCACGTTGAGCAAACCCTCGGTGCCGGGGCCAAACGTAATCCATCTCTTTTGGGTCTGTGTGATAGTCGGACGCACTGTCGATTTCAGTAGTGCGGGGAAAAGGCGTCTGGCACCGGGTCCGAACATGGTCTCCTCCTCTGAAGGATGAACGTGGTTCGACCGACGTACCCAACTTCCATGCCAGTCTTCATGGCATTGTCACGCAGGCTCGAGAGCGGACTGCTGAGCGCCAGGCAACACTCGGGCGGCGTTATTCGGGGCGAGCGTTGGGTCGTCGGCCACCCAGACGGGGTGGTAGAAGGCCCGTGAATGGATGCGGCGCATTCGAGCGTCGGCACGGTGAGCCTTTACAGGAGTTCTCATGACGCGTCGAAGCCAAGCTTCGGCAAGGTCTCAGACTTCGGCCTTCGTATGTCCAAGGCTTCGGACCACTGGATCGATCGGGGACGGCTCCCGGATCCAGACGAGCGCGGCAAGGGAAATGAGGCTGCATGCGGCCATGTAATGCGCGGGTGCCATCGGGTCGCCGGTCTCGCCGATCAACCACGTGACTACGAATGGCGCGAAGCCGCCGAAGATCGACACGCCGACGCTGTAGATCGTGGAAAAACCGGTGCATCGAAAGTGCCTCGGGAAGCTCTCCACGAGGAGTTGAAAGCAAGCGCCGGAGCCCAGCGCGAGGCAGCCCGCAAGCGCTGAGATCGCGGCGAGCGCGACCGCTTCGTGAGTGGTGTGATTCAGCAGCCAGAACACTGGATAGATCAACGCTGCCCCCAGCAGTCTTGCCGCTGCTACGAACGGCTTGCGGCGTGTAAGGCGGTCCGATAGCCGTCCCGCCAAAGGCGAGCCTATGATGAGAACCGCGCCTGCTGCGCAACTGGCGAGAAAGGAAGTGGACGCGGGCATGTGCAGGGCAACGACCAGGTATGTCGGCATGTAAAACACGACGATGTACATGGAGGCGGTGCCGCCCACCATCAGCAGGATTCCGCAAAGAAGCGATTGGCGGAACGTCGTGAAAATCGGCAGGACCGTCCCGCCGGGCGCAGGCTCCAGCGGTCGCGTTTCGTGCAGCGTCCTGCGGATCGCGTAGCCGACCGGCCCGAGCAAAAGGCCAAGCAGGAAAGGCAGCCGCCACCCCCAGGCTTCGAGGTCTTCGGAAGACAGAAATGTCGAGAGCATGAAGCCGGTCAGCGCACCCATCAGCGCGGCACCGCCCTGGCTCGCCATCTGCCAACTGATCATGAACCCCCGTACCCGCCGCGGAGCGGCTTCCGCCAGCAACGCCGTGGATGCGCCGATCTCTCCGCCCGTGGAGAACCCCTGGAGCAACCGTCCGAGCACGACGAGCACAGGCGCGAGCATGCCGATTTGCGCGTAGGTGGGCGCGAGCCCGATGAACGCCGTGCCGGCTCCCATGAGCGCAATGGTCACCAGCATTGCCGGCTTGCGTCCCGCGCGGTCTGCATACGCACCCATCACGATTGCACCGAGCGGCCGCATCAAGTAACCGGCGCCGAACGTGGCCGTGGCCATCAGCAGCGATGCGAGCGGTGTTGCCGAGGGAAAAAATTGCTTGCCGATGATGACTTGAAAGAAGCTGAACAACATGAAGTCGAACATCTCCAAGCCATTACCCAGCGTAACGGATGCGATCAATGCGAAGTTCGACCTCGGCCCGCTCGCGGCCGTGCTGGCTGCGTCTCCAAAATAAGGGCTACGAGATTGCGACATCATGCTCCCGGTGGCAACACTTGCGATCGCGGCTTGGTCTTTTTCTTTACAACGGCATGGCGGGCGGTGCAATCATAAATCACCTGTCGTGACGTGTGCGCGAACTTTGTGTCGATGGCGGGCGGATAGCGACGATGGGCGCGGCACGAGTCGCCACGAATCGGCACGAATCGCCACGAACGCCGGCGCGGACAGACCGTCCAATACATCGGCATCGCTTTGCGAGCGTTGCCGCCCGCAAATTCGCGATGCCAAGGGCCGCATGCGGCGACGGGCGGCGTCCGTGGACCAACGGGACGCCGGACGCCACGAGCGGAGAGCGATCGGAAGCAGGGAGTCTCGCGCTAAGCGACGAGCGAGCAGTCCATGAAACGCGAGTTCCCGGATGCGAACAGATCCGCCACGCGGTCTGCCACCTCGACCGCACATCCCCAGGAGAAGGTCACGCCGGCGCCGCCATGACCGTAGTTGTGAATGACGGATGTGCCCGGGACCTGCTCGAGTCGCACATTGCCTTTTCTGAATGGGCGAAGCCCAACGCGCACCGGTTCGACAGGATCGATTTCGGCATCCTTGAGCATCGGCAGGAACTCGGTGCAGCGCTCGTAAATACGGCGCACGGGTTCGTAGTTGTGCAAGCCGATGTCCGTCTCCCATTGGTCCGCTTCCGCTATCGCACCCAGAACGATGCGGTCTTCGCCGCGGGGGACGATGAAGACGATGTCCTGGTCGCTCGTGACATTGTCGTGCGAGACGCAAAACGCCTGCGTCAGCTTGGGCATTCGCGTGCCGTCGTTGACGAGGCGAATGATCGCGCCGCGCAGCGGATACATCGATTCGCCGGCCAGCTCGCGCGCGCCCAGGCCCGAGCAGTTCACGATCACGTCCGCGTCGAAGGCACGTTTCAGTGCGGATTCGATAAGCCTCAGATCGCCCTCGATCTTTCGCTCGATTACTTCGATGCCGGCGGACCGCACTTGCAGCAGCAGCCATTTCATATAAACGTCGGTGTCGACCATGGGCGCCAGATGTCTATACGCATCAACAAGCCCGATATGAGGGTTCACACCGTTGTCTTCTATCAAGCTCGTGCCGCGCACGAAGCCGGGCACCTGTGCCTCGATCTCTTTCATCTTGGTCAGATGGAAGTCGTTTTCCTCGATGAGGTTCCTGAAGTAGAACGTCACCGGGCGGACATAGACGCCGGCATCGGGGAGCGCGGATAGCGCTTCGAATTTTCTGAACGACGTCATGCACCACTGTTTGGAACGCGCAAGCGAAATCTCGTCATGGTGATAGCCGCATACGGCAGGCGGCCATTCCCAAAGAGCCCCCGCGACATTGGACGTGATCTGCGGCGAGAATTTCTCGGCGACCACGGTGGATGTAATGCCGCGATCGCGCAGGCACAGCGCGGTCGTCAGACCCGAAACGCCGGCCCCGATCACAAGCGCGTGCCGTTTTTCTGATGAAGGATTCACGATGTCTCCTGGCTCGATTGGCAAGCCCGAATGGATGTAAACGAACGGGACGGCCGGGGGCCGAACGCCTGCTGCGCTCGGGCGATGTCCGTCGAGTTGATTCAATCACCGCCTGCGCGCAGGCGCTCCACCAAAGTTGCGAACCTGGACCTTTCTTGCCATTATTTCCTCGGTCGCAGGCAGGCGTTCACGCCGCGGTTACGGGTATGAGCGAAGCGGGCAACGTGTTGTCGGTATCGCGCGCCGGCAGATCTCCATGGCACGACGGCACACTCAAGTAATGCCCTGCACAAAATGCGAGCGATGCCCGGCCCGAGCGCAATGCCTGCGTCACACGGCCGATGTGGACGACGTGGTCGCCGCACGGATATTCGGCAACCTTGACGCACTCGAGCGAAGCGGCGGTCCCGCGCAAGAGAGGCGCGCCGCCGCTGCCCAAGGCGTAGTCGATATCTCTGAACTTGTCGTCGCTCGGCTTGGCGAAGTGGCGCGACATCCACATCTGGTCGTGCGCGAGAATGTTGATCGCGAAGCGCGAGTTTTCGCGAAACGCCGCATAGCTTTTCGACGCCGTTGCCTGGCACCACAGGATCAGCGGCGGGTCGAGCGATACCGAACTGAATGAATTCGCGGTCAGGCCGTGCTTGGCACCCATCGCGTCGCAGGTGGTGACGACGGTCACGCCGGTGGCGAACGTTCCCACTACGTCGCGAAACGTCCGTTCGTCGAATGTTGGCTTGGTGATGCGATCAGACATGACTGCCCCCCCGTCTGTCCGTAGACTGTGCGTCGAACTCGCGCTATGCCGGGTGAACCGTGTCCCGGTACGATCGAAGTGCCGCGTGCGCATCCGCAAACAGCGGTGCTGCGGCCGCGCCGCGCTGCGCGTGGCGGAGCACATCTTCGAGAAAACGATCGGACTCGATCGCGCGGCTGCGCAAATCGTCAAAAATCAGATCGGCCAATGTGGGTTCCGGTGCGTCCAGAATCATGCGCGCGCGTGCCAGCGCCATTGGACGCAACGCAAACCCCGCCGATGACGCAATAGTGCGGAACTCGCTCAGTATCGGCGCGGCCAGTCTCCCGTGAGCCGCATCGCCGCGTCGGGCCGGCGCCACGCGCGTAAGTACCGTCATGCAAATGGCGGAGGCGACGAATGCGAATTTCTCCCACATCTCCAGGCGGATGTGCCGTGATGCAGCCGCCCCGAAACCCGCGTCGGCGAAGAGCGAAGCCAGGGCGTCCACACGCGGCGACGGCGTGCCGTCGAGTTCGCCGAGCGTCAGCGCGTGCGAATCGTTCAGGTGCCGCACGCCCCCCTCGGGTGCCAGGCTGGCCGCGAGCGTGCACTGGCCCCCGAGCACACGCTCCTGGCCGAACGCATGCGCGATGTCGTCGATATGCGCGATGCCGTTCAGCAAAGGCAGGACCGCCGTTGCGGTGCCGACGGCGGGAGAAAGCGCGGTCAGTGCGTCGCTCAGGTCGAACGCCTTGCATGCAATGATGACCAGCCCGTAGGTGCCGTCGATGGTGGTGGCAGTGACGCACCGCACCGAGGGAATCGCACAGCTCCCAAGCGGGCTTTCGAGGCGAAGGCCCGCTTGCGCCAGTTGCGCGGCTCGCCGCGGTCTCACCAGGAACGTCACGTCCTTGCGAGCGGCGAGCAACCGTGCGCCTACATAGCCGCCGATCGCGCCCGCACCGACAATCAGGATGCGCATATGATCAGGTTTCCGTTGCGAGTGTCGTCGTGGGTCTATTTCTCGATCAGCAGATCGTCGATAAAGAGCGCGTCGATTCCGCTCGTCAGGAATACGGCCAGCGCGTCCTCCACCGAATGCGCGATTGGTTTGCCCATCACGTTGAAACTGGTGTTGAGCACGAGCGGGACGTCGGTGAGACGATGGAACGCCTCGACCAGCGCGTGAAAGCGCGGGTTCCATTGTCGTTTTACGGTTTGAAGGCGGCCGGTCCGATCCGCGTGCACCACGCCCGGAACCTGGGCCAGCACCCCATCCCTGAACCTGAGGGTGCGCTCCATATAGGGCGACTCGTCATAGTCGTGAAAATAGTCCGGGCCGCATTCGTGAAGAATTGCCGGTGCGAAAGGCCGGAATTCTTCCCGGAATTTGACGGTTGCATTGATCTTGTCCTTGACCGAAGGCGAGCGCGGATCGGCGAGGATCGATCGATTGCCCAACGCGCGGGGACCGAACTCGGCCCGCCCCTGTATCCAGCCGACGATCTTGCCGTCCGCGAGCAGCGCCGCCGCGCGCTTCGGCGCATCGCCGTCACACTGGGTCAGCTTGCCCGCTCCGCTGAACGCAACGACGTTGCGCAGCGTGTCGGCGGACATCGTCGAACCGAGGTACGGCGACATCGGTTCGGTACGACGCGGCAAGCCCGGGTGATCTTCCCGGTAGGCGAGCAGCGCCGCGCCCACGGCGTTGCCGTCGTCGCCAGGCGCGGAAAACACGTGCAGCTTCTTAAAGGGCGTATGCGCCAGAATCCTTCCGTTCGCCGACGAGTTCAACGCACAGCCGCCGCCGAAGACGAGATTGTCGGAAAAGCCGGTTGCATGCAGGTTCCCGAGAAATTCGAAGAGCACTTCCGAGAAGACCTCTTGGCCTGCGTAAGCCAAATCCGCGAACGCCAGGGCGGGTTCGCCGTCACGGCGACGCATGGCATGAAGCTCCGCCTGCAGTTGCGCCATGCGAGCCGGTGCGGCGAAGCGGATATTGAGCCCGTCCACCGTAACCATCTCGCGCAGCATCGCATGGAGCGATTCGTCGTGACTGCCGTAGGCGGCCAAGCCCATGACCTTCCATTCTTCACCGCATAGATGATTGAAGCCGCATGCCTCGCATATGAGGCTGTAGAAGATGCCGAGGCTCGCCCAGCCGGCGCCTTGCGGACCCTCGATGGGCGTCAGTTCGCCTGCGTCATAGCGAAAGCAGGCAAACGAACTGCGCTCGCCGAAGCCGTCGAGCACTGCGCAAAGCGCGCGGTCGAAAGGGCTGCTGAAGCAGGCGGCCGCGGCGTGGGTCAGGTGATGTTCGAAGCGCCGGCGCTCGATCGGCGTGCGCTCCCAGCCGTCGCGCTGACTCAGATCGTATTCGAGCAATTGGCCCGGATGATCGAGCAGAGAGCGTTGAGACCGGAAATAGAATTTTTGCCGGCTCAACTGGCGCCTGAGTGGAACGGGCGCTTCACCGAGCATTGCCCGGTAGCGGTGTTCCATTTCCGCGGTATGTTCGAGATTGCGCTCCATGATGCCAGCCGTCTCGTCACTCCAGCTCGTCGCAATCACAAGTTCGGCGTGCGGATCGCAGTGCGCCTCGATCAATTCGGCGGTACGCATGAACAGATCGGGGGCGATGCCGATCGTGCGCTTGTACTGCAGATAACGTTCGGTGGCTTCTGCGAACACCACCTCGCCTTGCGCGTCGACAATTGCAATCGCCGAATCGTGAAAGGAGTTGGCGATGCCGATGTAGTTGCGTTTCATGGAAGATTCCGCCTGTCAGAGGCTATGACTCACCGGACCCCGCGGACCGGTCCCTTCACACGGTGATCGAATAGCGGCCGAGCACCGGGCTGAAGCTATGAATTTCGGTGCCGTTGGAAATATCGGTTACATCGCGAAATAGATCGATCAACTGCCGGCATTCCAGATCGAGCCGGCAATCGGTGGCGGCCGCACGGTCCAGCAGGTCGAGAAACGCGCTTCCGTCGGCGGTGCATCGCGGATCGCTGAATTCGTAGTAGCGTCCCCACTGATCCCACATCAATGTCTCGTAGCCGGCGAGCGATGCGAGGTCGTACATCACGAAACTGAGCACGAGCCATCTGCTCGGGCGCTCGCCGAGCTGGTGGCCGCTGAAGGCCTGGGGGGTTTGTTCGCCGGCGCGAAGCTGACGCCATGCTTCGCCTGCCGGCATGAACAGCGAACGCGGCAGATCGTCGGGCGCGAACGGCGTATCGGAACCACGTACGTAAGGCATACGGCTTTCCGCCAGCAGCCATTCGCTGCCATTCCAGTACTCGACAACCGCGTGATTGTGCAGCGGGTTCTTCCGCTGATACAGCATGTGCGCAAACCCGAAACGCACGCGCGCCGGAATGCCTTGATGGCGCATGAACGAACAGAGCAGCACCGCTGTGTCGCGACAGGTGCCGAGCAGCCGCTGGTCGGCTGGCCGCCGCTGGCTCAATGCCGCTTCGTTCAGGCTGAAGATGCGCTGGAGCATGGTCGACACCAGACGCGAGTCGACTTCGTGTCTGCGCTCGACCAGCGTCTGCTTGTCCAGTGCCGCTTCGTCCGTCTTGAAGTGGACGATGAGCCCGTCGACGATTTCGACGAGTTCGCGAATCGATTGCGGCAGTCCTTCGATCTCGACTTCGTAGGGATGTACGGAAGTCACGATGCTTTGCTCGCGATAACGCGCTACGTAATCGGACACGCCTCTTCTCCCGTGAAATCGGAGCGATGTTGATCGGACAGATACATCGTCATTGAATCAGCGACGCCTGAGCTTTGCTCCACAAAAATTGCGAAAGTTTGCCTTTCTTGCGGTTTAGTGGAGCGCGGTCCTATCGGCCCGGATGGCGAGTGGGTCGCACATCGACTGTTTCCGCTGTCATGACCGCAGCCGAGCCGATACCGGTAGGACATGAGGGTGCGGCGCCTGTCGAATGCCATCAAAAATAACGGCAAGAAAGGCAAAGTTTCGCAAGTTGTGTGGAGCCCGCGGGTCGAATTTCCAATTAACTAGGGCCGTTGGGAATCGAGCGCGCCGCGCGGGATGCCCGATCGGGTGATGGGCAAGCCGTTGATCAATCCGCCAAGTGGGATAAAAAATGTCGAACGCCGAAAACAGTATGAAAGAGACGATTCTGGCAGCGATCAGTGAAGTGACGGGACGTCCGATTCCGGACGGGGGCGTGAATGACGATGCCAGCGTGTATGAGCTGGGTATCGATTCGATGAGCCTCGTCGAACTCATTTTCAAGCTCGAGGCCGAACTCGAGATCGACATTCCGCTCGCGGAACTCAACGAGAGCATCTTCGAGAGCCTCGCCGCACTGGTTACCTACCTCGAAAGCCGCAAGCAGGCGATGGCCGGGGCGGATTCGCTTGCCCCCGCAGATGCGGCAAAGTAATTCCGGCCGAGCCTCCACCATCATGCAACCGTCGGTTCACAGGCACGTTTCGGGCTCCGTTTCCGGCCTTGCGCTGAACACGCTCGTGCCGGCATGCCGGCACGATCTCGCCGACGAGCAATCGAATTTCGCGCATAGGCGGCACGGCACGCTCGAAGGGCTCGGGCCTGCGCATCACCTGGTCGCGCTCGCATTGCATCGAGGCAACTACGCCGCGACCATGGAGGTGCAGCCCGATTGGCGTGCTCGACTCGTGCGCGAGCGGGATGACACCGGGACGATTTTCGTCGAGCACGACATGCCGCTCGGCGACATGATGTCGTACGTGGCCGAGCCATTGCTCGGCAGGCTCGCGCCCGCGGGCAATCTCGTCATCAACTGCCAGAGCACCCGCGAATCCGTATTCGGCTCGTCGAATGCGGGGCGGATTCTCAGCGAGGCATCGCGTAGCGGCCTGGGTTTCACGGTTGGGCAACGGGGGCTCGTAGGCGGCATTCAAGCCCTCGAAGCCGCGCTCGTGCTCGGGCGCAACAGCCGGTTTTCCGGTACCGCGCTGCTGTGCGCCGGCGACAGATGGATCGACATCTATCCGCGCATTCTGGGCAAGTGGGCAACGCTGAGCGATGGCGCCGCGGCGGCGGCCTTCACGATCCGGCCGGATGCCCCTGAAAACCTGTGGATCCTCAACGATCGTGTGTCGAGCTACTCGATCGACGCGCTTGCCGACGCCTCGCACGAATCTTCCGTCGCGCGCATCCATGGAGAACTGGTCGAACGGCTGTCGACATTGATCGATGCATCGTCGATGGGCCGCGGCGGGTTGCTCGCGATCGCATCGCCGAGCGTCTGCGGCACGCTTGGGGGCGACGTCGAACGGTCGCTGGCGTCGCGCTACCCGCTCATTGGCGCGGGCAGTCCGCCCGAGCGCACACATTTCGGCTCGGCGAATGCGTTGATCAATCTGCAGCGTGCTGTCGGCGGGCACGAAGGCACGGCGAACGCTTATGCGCCGGACGCTTACTTGACCTGGGATTGCGATCCATCGGGGCTCTTCGGCGCGGTCATCGTTGCCCGTTCCGCATTCGACACCGCACACTGAGGAGGTTTCGTTGAACTTGTCCGTCGACCAGCCCGCCGAGGCCACGTTTAGTCCGTTCGGGATCGCCCGATTGGGATCGTGCTTCGGCGATGCGACTATGGAACTGGACGATCTGACGCATCGGGAGATCTGTTCGGTCGAGGAAGTGGATGCGATCCGGGCCGCCGGCAGCCGCCAGTTCTTTCGCTCGATGACGTTGTCGATCGAGGAACTCGCCGTGGATGCCACCCGCAACGTCTTGCGCGAAGCCGGCATCGAGCCCGCGGACGTGGGCTTTCTCGTATTTTGCAGCACGGTATTCGAGAGCACCGCGCTCTATCCGGACGTGATCGCATCGCGGATCGCCGACGGAGCCGGTTGCGTGCATGCAAAGACGTTCTCCGTGCAGCACGCGTACTGCGTGTCCCCGTTCGTTGCGTTGCAGATTCTGAAGGAGTATTTCGGCGAACGTGAACAGCCCGCGTACGGCGTGGTCGTCTGCGCGGACATGATCGGCAAGAGTGCCGAGTATCTGCGGCCCATCGGCGTGCTCGGCGTACACAGCGATGGCGCGGCCGCGATGCTCGTTACCAATCGGAGCCCGGAATTTCAGCTGCTGGATACAGAGATCTTCATCGATCCGGCCCGTTTCCAGGGGCGAAGCGACGACGGCAGAATCCAGCACGACGTTCGCTATTTCATGCTGCTCGCGAAAGTGCTGAAGACGTTGCTCAATCGTTGCAATGTGGATTCGATGGACGATGTCGCGCTTTTTCCGAACAATCTCAGCGCGCCGTCGTGGCGCAAGATCGGCCAACTGCTGTCGATCCGCGAGGAGAACATACTGCTTGGCGAGATGCCGCGGGTTGCGCACGTATTCGGTGCGGATCCGTTCCTGAACCTCGCGTCCCCGGCGTGCGCCACCGATCGTCGCTATGCGTTGCTGGTGGCGAGCGGCATTGCCGGCGCGTTCGGCGCGGCTCTCATGCGCAGGTGCTTATGAGTTCGAACGCCGCCGCCTCGCGCCCGCCGTCGGTCGCTTCGGCACTGACCGAAAGCGCTGCCGCTCTCGTTGCGCAACTGTCGATCACGCTGCTCGGGTTCATGGATGCATATTTCATGGCGAAGCTCGGCGTCGAGACGCTGGCCACCATGTCGTACGTCACCGGCTTCGTGATTCTCGTCAACGCGTCGTTCGGCGGCGCCCTGCAGGCCTTCCTGATCGTTGGCGGCGGCCGGCTCGGCAGCGGCGACAAGCCGGGTTTTTCCCATACGGCGCGCGCGGCGATGCGCGCGGGCATGCTGCTTTGCGGCGTTGCCTACCTGACGATTCTCGCGGCGATCAGCCTGTTGTCCAGCATCTCGTCGTCGGCGCCTCGCGGCGCCTTGGTGCTTGTCGTGCTGCTGGCACCCGGCATCCTGCTGAATGCCGCATGCCTGGTGTTCCGGCTGAAAGCGATGCTGCTGAAGGCACCGGCGGTGCTGGTGGCGATGTCGCTCTCGCTGGTCGTGGCGAAGTTCATTGCGCTGACGCTGATATTCCATCTGCACCCGTTCTCCGATCACTACCCGCTCGCGGCGCTCGCCGGCAGCAGCTTCGCATCGGCACTCGTGTGCCTCGCGGCCTCGTGGGCGCTCGACCGGTGGCGCTTCGTGCAGATCAATCTGCATCGCTCCGATGCCCGGGCGGTTGCCGCGTTCGTGAAACGGATTATCGTCATCGGTCTGCCGATCGGCGCGGTGATCGTCCTCGAGATGTCGGTGCTCGGCATCGGACAGATGATCCAGACGCTGCTCGGTGTTCGCTTCGGCGCAGCCTTCGGGTTGGTTATCCAATTCGTGCTTCTCGCGCAGACGGTTGCCGTGGCGCTCGGTCAAGTGACGACGATCCATGTTTCGATCGCGTGCAACATGCGGGATCGCGGCGCACTGGCTCAGGCCGTGAAGATCGGCGTGATGTCCACGGCATTGCTACACGGGGTGATTGCCGTCGCGACGATGGCCGCGCCCGGCGCGATCATAGAGCTGATACTCCCACAACGGCTCACGGCGGACGCGGCGCTCGTCGATACGCTCGCCGGTTATCTGCGCTACGGCGCGGTGTGCCAGCTGATGCTCGCGATGGTGGTCTGCCTCGCCTCCATCCTGCGCGGCATGGACGATCTCGGGCATCCGATCGCGACCATCGCAATCAACTATCTCGGCCTCGGTGTGGTTTTGTCCGCGGCTGTCGCATACCTCACTCCACTGCGTGACCTCGGCGTATGGATCGGCATTGCCGCATCGCTCGCAAGCAGCGTCACGTTTCTCGGCCTTCGCGTGGTAGGCAACGTCAGACGACCGGAGCTGCTGCAATGACACAGGAATTCTTGACACCGCTCTTCGAGATCGACGATGGATTTTGCATCGTCTACAAGGGCGAGGCGCACGTGGGCACCCGCCTTCGCAGCCGGGTCGATGCAACGGCGGCCCGCCTGCGCGCGCTCGGATTGAAGCCGGGCGGGCGGGTCGCCATATGCGGCCCGAAATCGGTCGATCTCTGCGTGCTCATGCTTGCGACGTGGGCGCTCGGCGGCGTGGCCGTGCCTCTCTTTTCGGGGCTGAAGGCAAAACAGATGCGCCACGCGCTGAACGACAGCGAGCCGACGCTCGTGTTCGCGGCCTCGCGCGACTTCGATGTGGTGGCCCAGGCGCACGATGGCACGACGAGGCCGCTCGAGCGCATCGATGCCGGGGATGCGCCCGGCACGCAGGCGGGTAACGGCGGTGCGTGCGCCGATTGGCCGGCCGTTCGGGTCGCGGATGCCGACCCCGCGCTGATCGTGTACACCTCGGGTTCGACTGGCCAGCCAAAGGGTGTCGTGTTCTCGCGCAGCAACCTCGTGCTGGGAGCCAAGTCGGTCGCGCGCTTCATGCGTCTTGCGGCTGACGATCGTGTTCTATGCCTTCTTCCGTTCAGCTTCGACGCGGGCCTCAATCAGTTCCTGAGTGCGCTGATCGCGGGCGCAACGGCGGTCTTGATCGATTTCGTTCACGCGAGTCAGGTCGAGGAGTGTTGTGCCGTTCAGCGCATTACCAGCATGACCGCTGTGCCGGGACTCTGGAGCCGAATCGGCATGGCGGCGTGGCGCGACGACGCGCGCTTGCACATCCGCCGGATCGGCAACACGGGCGGGCATCTGCAAGCGGATCTGCTGCGGCGGTTGCAGAACGTCTTCTCGAACGCGAACGTGTTCCTGATGTACGGCTTCACCGAAGCATTCCGCGCGACCTGTCTCGATCCCGCTTATGTCGCGGCAAAGCCGCATTCGGTCGGGCGGCCGATTCCCTTCGCGAGCGTGGCCGTGGTGTCCGAAGACGGCCGGCTGTGCGGGCCGAACGAGGTGGGCGAACTCGTGCAGTTCGGGCCGCTCGTGACGCTCGGCTATCGCAATTTGCCGGAGGAAAACGCGGTGAAGTTCCGTCCGATTCCCGACGGGCTTTTGAGCGCCCTGATGGGGCCGGCGGGCCGCCGCTATGGATTCGACCCGACGCATGCGGCGACGGCGGCGTGGTCCGGCGACCTCGTCAGTATCGACGAGGACGGCGACATCGTTTATCGCGGCCGCAAGGACGACCTGATCAAGGTCAACGGTTTTCGCGTCTGCGCGGGCGATGTCGAAGATGCGTGCATCGAAGCGGGACTGGCGATCGCGATTGCGATTGGCGTGACCGGGCAGGACGAGGAGGGCATCGTCGTTTTCGCCAAGGCCGGAGATGCCTCGCCCGGCGAGCGCGAAGTCCGGGACCGGCTGCGCGCGAGCCTGCCGGCGTACATGGTGCCCCGTCAGATAGTGTTCATCGACGATTTCCCGCTGACAGCCAACGGAAAGTTCGACCGGCAAGCGCTGCGGTTGCTGGCGCCGCAGGGAGCACAGAGCGGAGCAACGGCGTGAATGAGCATTGCAGATTTCAATTCCTCGAGGGTGCGAGCGCTATGAAACCCGGCTTCGAATACGACGGTTGGCTTTGCATCGACGATCTGCTCGGCACGGACCACCCCCGGCAGGCGTTCTCCGGAGCACAGGTGCGGCCCGCCAAACCGGGCTCGATGGCGTGCGACGGCGACGTTGCGCCGCTGGCGGAAAATGCGATTCGGCAACGCTGGCGCGAGATCGTCGCCGCCGCGCATCACGATCTCGGACGCCTGGCGCTGCTGCTGGACATACACGGCGATACGCGGCCGGAGGCCGACCCCGAAGCGTTCGCACGCGCCGTCGAAAGCAGCTGCGACCGGTTGACGCCGCATGCCGGTTCGGGGGACGCGCAGCGGTTGCTGCCCCGCGCCTGCGTGCTGGCGGGTCTGGGCGGGCGCTTGATCCGCGATGCATACGATTACGCGAACACCCGCGTGGTGATGGGCAGCGCGTTGATCGGCTATCAGCTCGTCTGCGCGAAGTTGGCGGACATGGCCATTGCCGACGAGATCGTCGAAGAGCGGCTCAAGGCGGCGTTGGATGCGCCGACGCGCCCACGTGTGCAAACGGGTTGGCGCGGCGTGCCCGCATTGAGCGCAGCGCAACACCTCGCGGAGATAGGGCGGTGCATCGGCACGGTGATCGGTCTTTATATCGACATCCATGCAGGTCATGCATTCGTTCAGCGTCGCGCATCGGTGCCCCGTCTGGCCCTTGCGCAGTCGCTGCTCGAGGGCATGGGGGCCGTTCAGCGGGAGGATGCGTGATGCGACTGGCGGCGGAAATTCGCGTCGACGCGCTCCACGACAGCGAGCAGATCTGCCGCCTCGTGAACGGAGTATGGGCCGCGCAGTATGCCGACGCGGCCGTGCTGCCCAAATGGACGCCCGAGTTCTTCGACTGGCAATTCCTGCGCGTACCCGACGCGTGGCCGGCCATCTGCCTCGGCGTTTATCGCGGCGCGGAACTGGTCGGCATTTTCTGCGGCGACTGCTGGTCGCTGCGAATGGACGGGCGCGAGACGCGCGCAACGCTTCTGTCGTGCGTTTCGGTAAGCGCCAATGCTCGCCATCCGGCGGTTGCGGAAGCAGGGCTCAACGGGCTACGGGAATGGTCGGAGCGCCTCGGTTCGGAGTACTTCGTCGGCTTCGTGAATCCCGCCTCGTCACATGCGGCAGGACGGCGTTATTGGACCACGCGGCGCGGGTACGCCCATGCGTTCTCGAAGCTGTGCCGGCAGTGGCAGATCAATCCGATGAGCGTGCCCGATGGGGCCGGTGCGATGGGCGGGCCCGACGAGGGTGACAAGGGCGGCGAGGGCGGCGAGGGCGGCGAGGGCGGCGAGGGCGGCGAGGGCGACGAGGGCGCGAGCGGCGATCTCGACGCGGCCGTGGCGCTGCTGAAAGCGCGTTTGCATGCGCCCGCCAACGATGGCATTGCCACGCTGAGCTGCCCGGAAACGCGCTTGCGGCATCAATTGAGCTTCGATCGGATCGCGCGGACCGTCGTGGTCGAGGAACGCGGCAGGATCGGCGTGTGCTCGTTTTACATACTGCCGATGCATGGTGAAGGGCATGTGGGGTTGTTCGACTTCATCGCATCTTCAGACGCGGACGACATGTTGGCCGACAAGGCGTTCGCACGCGCGATCGCGGCCATGAAGAAGAGCCGGTGCCATCGCGCTTTCGTTCTTGGTTCGCCGAACCACGACGATGCGCTGCTCGAGCGTCTCGGCTTCCATCCGTGCTTTCCGACCTATGCGCCGCTGATCGTGAGCTGGGACAAATCCCGGCCGATGCCGAAGGAAGGCGCGTTCTGTTCACCGATTTACCGCTAAGGGGACCGCTATGATGATGTGTTCGATCGTGCAGCGAGCGCTGGAGGAGCGGCCGGCGCTGCAGCGTCTCTATACGAACCTTCGTGAATGCGGCCGGCTCGCGGACGAGCTTGCCGACGTCCCTGCGCAATTCTTTCGCGGGCTCGACGTGGCGGGTCTCAACCGCAACGGCATGGCGGACATCGATACCGGACCCAACGCGCGCAAGGCTGGCGATCTGTGTGTCGTCAACGAGGTCAATGGGCACGCGGACCCCGCGCTGGCTATTGCATTGCCGGGCGGAAGCCTCACGCTCGCGGTGATCGATTTCGCCAGCCGCGAGCAGAAGGACCGGATCCTGGCGCTGTTGGACTCCGATCGCCCGGTATGGGGCGCGTTCGCCATGACGGAGCCGTCGTCGGGCACCGACGCCACGCGGATGAGCACGATAGCGACGAAGGTCCCGGGCGGGTACCGGCTGAACGGGGAGAAATGTTTCATAGGCAACGCGGGGCGCGCTGCTTATGTGATCGTGTTCGCAACGGTTGCCCCGGAAAAAGGCCAGTTTGGCATCCGGCCATTTTTCATTCCCATTCCGTCCGCGGGGCTGGAGATCGACGATAAGGAACGGATGCTTGGATTGCGTGCGGTCCGCGCGAGCCGTATTACGTTGCGAGACTGTTTCGTGGCCGACGCCGATGTGGTCGGCGCCGGTACGAAGCTGGATCCGGCGCGCTCGTTCAGCTATGCGCAAGCCAGCTGGAACGCGATGCGGCCATGCCTGGGATCGTTGATAGTCGGCGCCACGCAGCGGGTGCTGGACGACCTGAGCGAAGGGGCGGGGGGCCACACGCCGACGCTGCGCGCCGGTGTGGCGGCGACGCTCGACGAATACGAGGGCAGGCTGTATTCCGCACGGCTGCTGTGCCGTCGCGCGGCTGCCTTGATCGATGCGGGGCAGCCGTCGCTGATCGCATCGTCGATCGCAAAGGCCTATGCGGCCGATTGCGCAAGAGCCTGCATCGAGCACGTGATGAACCTGCGTGGCATTGCAGGGCATCCGTTGGTGGCCGATTTCGCCCGCTGGCGCCGCGATTTCCACGCATTCAACATCATGGAGGGGACCGGCGATATCCACCGCATGATGATCGCGCGCGACAGAAACCGGCAGCGCACCGGGCTCGTTGCGCTTTCCGACGGCGCGGCGCGGGCCGCGCGCGATGCCGACGCGGTGCAGCTTGCGTAAGCCGATCGCGCCATCGCGACCACCCAGACACCGCGACGATTCCGGTGGTGCTCAACCTACCCACGCACAGGTGCCATGAAGTTCTCCCTCTTTTACGAACTGCAGATGGCGAAGCCGACGCCCGACGAGGAAGCCAGGCTGATCGCTCAATGCGCACGGCAGGCGGTGATGGCCGACGAACTGGGTTATCACTGCCTATGGGCGGTCGAGCATCATGGGCTGTACGGCTACTCGCATTCTTCTGCGCCCGAGGTTTTTCTGTCGTACGTCGCGGGCAAAACGCGCAAGATTCGGCTCGGGCACGGGATTTCGCTCACGCCGCACCGGTACAACCACCCGATCCGCGTTGCCGAACGCGTCGCGATGCTCGATGTCCTGTCGGGCGGCCGCGTGAATTGGGGGTCCGGCCGGAGTTCGAGCAACATCGAACCCGAACTCTTCGGCGCATCGCGCGACACGCTCGAATCCGAATGGAGGGAAGCGCTCGAACTGGTTCCGGCCATATGGCAGAACGACGTGTTCGAATGGAACGGTCAACACTACAAGGTGCCGCCCACGCGCATCCGGCCGCATCCCGTGCAAAAGCCGCATCCGCCCATGTTCGCGCCGGCATTCTCCGACCACTCGCTGCTGTCGGTGGCCGAGCTGGGTCTTGGCGCGCTGAATTTCAGCCTTGGAAGCTTCGACGAGATGGTCGCGAAGATCGGGCGCTACCGGGCCGCACTTGCGAATTCGCCGGCGAGACCTTACGCGCGCAACGATTGCTTCGCGGTCACGGTGAATACCTGTGTTTTGCCGAACGACCATGAAGCATGCCGGCACGGGTTCCGGGGTGCCCGCTATTTCAAGGACGCGTTCAACCTTTACTACTACCGAACGCCATTGCCGCTTTCCGCGCCGATGAGCGTGAACACCGACGATCTCGACGATCAGACGCTGGCCTTCACGAAAAAGATGCGCATGAACCCCGAGACGCAGCTTCTGTCGATGATCGGCGATCCCGCCATCGCGCGTGAAAAGGTGCGGCTGTTTCAGGAAGCAGGCGTAGACGAATTGCTGCTGTGCATGCAACTGGGCACCGTACCGCCGGAAATCGTGGAACGGTCGCTGATCTGCTTCGCGGAGCAGGTCATGTCGCATTTTCTCTGAAGAGTGCGCATCGCATACGCCGCACGGAAAGTTCCAATCGCTTGGGAGCCGATACCGACATGAGTACCCTCGACAATCTCCGCACGCAACTGCAGGCGCTCTACTATCCGCCATCGAGGCACGGGACGTTGAAGTTGTCGGTGGCGGCACACCCTGAGCTCGATCTGTATTTCTCGATGACCGACGCGCTCGACGTGCTCGACGTGGGAAGGGGGCCGACGGTTGCATGCGAGGCCGAGTTGCGGCTCAGCCTGGGCATGATCGACTACATCCTCGCAAACGCGCAGACATTCGACCCGCGCGATCCGCCCTACGTCAAGGCGATTCGCGCGCAAGGCGATATGGGCCTCGTGCATCACTTCATGCAGTTGCTGAAGCGGCCGACGCCCGAGATAAGTGCGATTCACGCCGGCCTTCGGCAGCGTGTCTACGACACGAGCCAGGGCATCGAGGAAAGCGACTACATCGATCCGGATGCGGTGCTCGATGCGATGGCCGAGAGCCGCCCGCTGTGTTTGCGCGGGGTGTTGAATTCTCCGCTCGTCGAACTGGGCGAAAGCGGGTTCGTCGAGCAATTCGGCAACGTCATGTTGCGCCAGAACGGTGTGAGCGGCCGGCAGGAATCGGTGGCCGATATCGCCGCAAAGATACGAGACGAATCGGTGGACCGCGTCTATCTCAACGGCGTGGAAGTGCCGCAAGTCCTCGCGCCGCACGTCCGGTTCCCGATGTTCGACGAGCGGGCATTCTCGATCGGCTTGTTGTGGTGGGGAAAGAAGACGTCGAACGGCGTGATCACCAAATTGCACAGAGATTTTCAGGTTTCTTTTCTCGCTCAGATTTTGGGGGAGAAGAAGCTGCACCTCTTTTCCCCGGATCAGGCGGAGGCATTGTACGCGGCGCCCGCGTTCAACCTCTATCAGCTGTGTCAGGTCGACCCCGGTTCGCCGGACCTTGCCCTCTATCCGCGGTTCGCGGGTGCGCGTGCGCTGGAGGTGTGCATTGGCCCGGGCGACATGCTCGTCATTCCGACCGGCTGGTTTCATTGCGTATGGGCGTTGACGAACGTGCTGTCGGTCAATCGGTTCATGGAGGAGGCCACGCTTGCCGAGCTGCGAACCGGCGAATCGGCGAAGCGGCTGCGGCGCGATCGCGCTCAACTTTCGATGAACGGATAAACGAGTGGAAGTGGTGGTGCCGCGCAAATCTCCGGGCACGCCGCTTCGCCTAGCGGAATCGAGATGATGATCAATGCCGAAGTAGAGAGTGGTGTGTCGATGAACGACGACGAAGCGTCCTACCGTTCGCCGATTGCGGCTGCATGGCCTTGCACGCAGGATGGCGAGTTCACGCTGGCGGGCATGCGCCTCTCGGAGGTCGTCGAGGCAGTGGGCGGCACACCCTGTTATTTATACGATCGCGCCCGTATCACGGAGCGCATACACCGGTTGAGACGGGCGCTGGATCCGGCGGTCGAGCTCTACTACGCGATCAAGGCGAATCCGATGCCGGCGGTGGTGGGACACATCGCGCACCTGGTGAACGGGTTCGATGTCGCTTCCGCCGGCGAGATGAGGGTCGCACTTGATGCGGGTGCTCGCGCGGCGGATATCAGCTTCGCCGGGCCGGCGAAATCCGACAGCGAACTGGAACAAGCCTATGCGGCAAACGTGCTCGTGAACGTGGAATCCCGGCGCGAGCTGGATCTGCTGGCGAAAAAAAGCGAGCAGAACGGACGCGCCGCCCGCGTTGCGCTGCGTGTGAACCTGCCTTTCGAACTGAAGGCGTCCGGCATGCAGATGTCCGGGGGTGCGAGGCAGTTCGGGCTCGACGCGGAAACGATGCCCGAGGTCATTGCGCAGACGGTCGCGCTCGGGCTCGAATTCGAAGGTTTCCATCTCTTTACCGGTTCTCAGAATCTGCGCGCGGAAGCGGTCATCGAAGCGCAGCGCAAGAGTTACGAGTGGGCGCGCGAACACGCGGCGCTCGCCCGCGAGCCGATCAAGTCGATCAACCTGGGCGGCGGGATGGGCATCCCCTACGGCGACAACGATGCCCGCATCGACGAGAAAGCGGTCGTCGATCATCTGAATGCACTCGCTGAAAAAGCGCGCCGCGACTTCGGCAAGATCAGCCTCGTGCTCGAACTGGGGCGCTACCTCGTCGGCGAGGCCGGGCTCTATGTGAGCCGGGTCGTGGATCGAAAGCGCTCGCGGGGCAAGACGTTCGTTGTTGTCGACGGTGGGATGCATCAGCACTTGGCTGCGTCGGGAAACTTCGGCCAGGTGTTGCGAAAGAACTACCCGATCGCCATCAACCGGAAGCCGTTCGGCGACGAGACGATCAGTGTCGTAGGCCCGCTTTGCACGCCGCTCGATTTGCTTGCGAACAACGCAAAGCTCGCTCATGCGGAGCGGGGAGATCTGGTCGTCATTTTTCAATCGGGTGCTTACGGACGCAGTGCCAGCCCCTCGGCGTTTCTTGGCCACCCTCCGGCACGAGAGGCCCTGATCTGAAATGAGAGAAGCCGTGGATCGTCGTGAAACATCGGGAGACGAAGCGATGCAGGTCGCCAGCTTGAAGCATGCGTCGAGGTCGTACGGGAAAGGCGCGGCGAGGGTCGACGCGGTGCGGGACGTGAGCGTCGACATTCTCGGTAACCGGTTCACGGTACTGTCGGGGCCGTCGGGAAGCGGCAAGACGACGCTGTTGAATTTGATTGGATGTATCGACCGCGTGAACGCGGGAAGCGTGACGGTTGCCGGTGTAGAGGTGACTCGAATGCGCGACAACGCGCTATCCGATTTCCGTGCTTCGCAGATCGGGTTCATCTTCCAGAACTTCAATCTGTTGCCCGTGCTGAGCGCGGCCGAAAACGTCGAATATCCGCTGACGTTGCTCGGCACGCCCGCGGCTGCGAGGCGTCGTACCGCCATGGAACTGCTCGAGGCGGTGGGGCTTGCAAAGGAGGCCCGGCGACGGCCCGGAGAACTGTCGGGCGGGCAGAGGCAACGCGTCGCCATCGCGCGCGCGCTGGCGACGAACCCCAAACTCGTTCTCGCCGACGAGCCTACCGCGAACCTCGATAGTCGCACGGGAGCGGAAATCATCGAATTGATGCGCACCATGCAGCGCGAGCGTTCGACGTCGTTTTTATTCTCTTCCCACGATCCCAACGTGCTGTCGAGCGCGGACGACGTCATTCTGATCAAGGACGGCACGATAGTCGACACACGCCGCAACGTCCAGGATGCCCCCACCGGAACACGGCCATGAAGACGCTATCGATCGCTTTCAGAAACCTGCTTCGTAACCGGCGTCGCTCGACCCGTACGCTGCTCGCGATGGTCATCGGCCTGACGGCGGTATTGCTGTTCGGCGGGTACGCGCGCAACGTCACCTATGGCTTGCAGACGAACTTCGTTCGCGGCGAGGGCCATCTGCAGATCCAGCGCAAGAACTACTTTCTTTATGGCGCGGGCGATCCGATGGCCTACGGAATCGACCATTACCAGCATGTAATCGACGTTGTGCGCAACGATCCCGTGCTGTCGCCGCTGGTCACGGTCGCGACACCGATCCTGTCGGTGAGTGGCATTGCGGGAAATTACGGCGCGGGGGTTTCCAGCACGGTGATTGGCCTTGGAGTCGTCGTAGCGGACCAGAATCGTATGCGGCAGTGGAACGATTACGGCTTTCCGATGCACTTCCGGCCGCTGTCGCTGACCGCCACCGCGGCCAACGCAGCGGTGATCGGCATGGGCCTCGGGCGTATCCTGCGGCTTTGCGGGCCGCTCGCCATTCCGAACTGCGCGTTGAACGACGTGCACAAGGTCGGCGCCGGAGCGACCCCGCCTGACGACATCGCTCAGCTTTCGGCCATGGCGGCGGCAGACATGCCGAAAACGAAGCGCGCGGGCATCCAACTGCTTACAGCCAATGCGTACGGCGCCCCCAACGTGGCGCAACTGGCGGTCGTGAAAGCGGAAAGCCAGGGCGTTCGTGCGGTCGACGACCGTTATCTGCAGTTGCATCTGGAACAGGCCCAGAAGCTGATCTATGGCAACGACCCCGGCAAGGTGACCGCGATCGCGGTGCAGTTGCGGCATACCGCCGATCTGCCGGCGGCGATGCAGCGCATTCGGCAACTGGAAGCCACCACCCTGAAGCAGGACGATCTCGACGTGCTCGATTTTCGGGTGCTCAGCCCGCAATATCTGCAGATTACGGGCATGTTCCGGGCCATCTTCGGATTCGTCACGTTGCTGATCGGTGTCATCGTGATGTTCATGGTCGGCAACACGATGAGCATGGCGGTCATGGAGCGCACAGTCGAGATCGGCACGCTGCGCGCCATGGGCTTGAGGCGCCTCGGCGTATTGCGGATCTTTCTCATGGAAGGCGCGTTGCTCGGCCTCTTGGGCGCCGCTGTTGGCGTGAGCTGCGCGCTCCTCGCCGCATGGGCAATCAATCATGGTGGTTTTCGATGGACACCCCCCGGTGAAATCGACGCCGTGCCCTTGACCGTCCGAGTATTTGGCGAGACTCGGATGATCGTTGGCTATGCGGTGGGAATCGTGGCGATTTCGGCGATTTCCGCGTTTTGGCCGGCGCGGCGCGCCGCCCGGATGCCCATCGTCGATGCACTGTCGTACGCCTGAGAAACGTGAGGAAGCGGAGACGCATTATGAAAAGCGGCGGTTATGGGCCCATTGTGCGGCTGTGGCTTCTCTTCTTGTTTTGCTCGGTCTATGGGCACGCCGTTGCGCAGACGGATGCCGCGAGGGCGCAGCAGCTGCTGGAGGCGAGCGACGCGATCCGCAACCCCGGGCGGCCGTTCAGTCTGACCACGACGCTGACCGAGTTCAGAGGGGGGCAACAGACGGGCACGAACACGCTCACGGTGTATTCGAAGGAAGACCCTGCAACGGGGCAGTTCAATAGCCTCGTGCGATTCGATGCGCCGTTGCGCGATGCGAACAAGCTGGTTTTGAAGAATGGCAGCGATCTGTGGTTCTACGATCCGAACAGTCAGGCGAGCGTGCGGATTTCGCCTCAGCAGCGGCTTTTGGGGCAGGCGGCGAACGGTGACGTGGTGACGGTCAATTTCGCAAAGGACTACGCTGCCACGGTGGCCGCCGAGGAGGACGTGCTCGACGGCGACCATCGCAACCGCCACGCGTACAAGCTCAAGCTGACCGCGCGTTCGCCGAGCGTGACCTACAACGCGATCGAAATGTGGATCGACGCCAGCACGCGGCAGCCCGTCAAGGCGCGCTTTTACGCGGAAAGCGGGACGCTGCTCAAAACCACGTATTACCGCAAATTCACGCAGGTGCTGGGCGCGGATCGGCCCACCGAAACAGTCATCATCGACGGATTGGATCCTGGCTGGGTGACCGTCATGCGCTATTCGAATTACGCATGGCGTGACATTCCGGACGAATGGCTTCAGCGAGCATATCTGCCGCACTTTCAGAGCAATTGAAGGTGACGGTGGGTCCGTTGCGCGCCGCCGTCGCGCTCGTTGCCTGGGCCGCGTTCGGGTGCCTGGCGCCTGAGGTCGCTCGCGCGGACAGCGACGCCGATGCACTTTCCTTGGCCGATACCGTCACGGCCAATACGTCGGCGCATCGCGATTGGCAATGGGCGTTCGAGGCGGGGGTTGGCAACTATAACGCCGCCAGTCAGACGACGAATGCCGTGCTTGCCGACAATGCGAGGCTGTCGTCGTCGGTCAGCTATGACGGTTCGCTCGCACCGAACTGGCGAGCGGTTTTTTCGAACCGGCTCGACGCGGGCTGGCGCGCGGGCGTCGGCCGGTACAACGCGGTCGATACGCTGAAGCAGGCGTACCTGAGCTGGCAGCCGAATCCAACGACGATCGTCGACGCGGGCCGCGTGAATTTGCGTGAAGGCGTTGCGCAAGGATTCAACCCGACGGACTTTTTCAAGACGAATGCCGTCCGGTCGATCGTTTCGATCGATCCCGCCAGCCTGCGCGAAAATCGCATGGGAAGCGTGATGTTGCGCGGCCAGGTGCTGTGGGCCAGCGGGTCGTTGAGCGGGTTGGTCTCGCCGAAGCTCGCTTCGCAACCGAGCAGCGCGACGTTCAATCCGGACCTCGGCGCCACCAACAATCAAAGCCGCTACATGTTGACGCTGACGCAGCGGCTCTTCGGGACCGTTGCGCCGCAGTGGCTGCTCTATGGCGGGGACGGCATCTCACCCCAGCTCGGTTTGAACGTCTCGCTGCTGACCGGGAGTGCCACCACCGCGTATTTCGAGTATTCGGGTGGACGAAGCGAACACCTTGCGGCAGGCGCGGGCGAATCGAAAGGATTCCATTCGAAGTTCGCCACGGGCTTTACCCACACCTTCCCGAACAATCTCTCCGTGACGATCGAATACGACTACGACGGCGCGAGCCCGGACCGGTCGGCATGGAACCGGCTCGCGTCCGACCCCGCGCGGTACTGGCGGTATCGGCGGGCAGCCAACGCCGCGCAGGAATTGATGACGCGGCAGGCGCTGTTCAACTACGTGACGTGGCAGGATGCGCTGATGCGGCATCTGGACCTCACGGCGATGCTTCATTACGACCTGGTGGACCACAGTTACTCGACGTGGCTCGAAGCGCGTTACCACTGGCCGCGAACAGACGTTGCGGTGCAATGGCAGACCAACCACGGCGCGTCGCAGAGCACTTATGGTGCCGACGCGCAAAAGCAGGTGGTGCAGGCGGTGGCAACGTTCTTCTTCTAGCGCCGCCCGGGCGGATGCCAGGGGGCTATGGACGAAGCACGACCTTGCCGAAATTGCGGCGTGAGTGAATGTGCCGATGCGCTTGAGCTGCATCCTCGAGTGCGAATACCGAATCGATGATCGGCATCACATGCCCGGACTCATACAATGCAAGCACTTCGGCAATGCCCGTGACGCAAATCTCATAACGTGACCACAACGCGGGCAGATGCAGGCCGGAGATCGATTTATTGGCCGTCATCAGCGTGATGGGTTCGATGCGTACCGTCGGATGCCAGAAACGAGCGAGCTGTAGCGGCGAAGCACCGGATTCGGTGATTGCACCGGCACCCCCCAGCAGAACGAGCCGGCCCAGCAGCGACAGGCTGTCGTAGCTTTCCCGGTACGACTTGCCGCCGGTCGAATCCAGTATCACGTCGACGCCCTTGCCGTTCGTCAATTGCCGCAGACGTGCGGGCACATTGTCCTTCGACGGATCCACGCAGACATCGGCACCGAAGAACTGCAGACGGGCATGCTTGCTTTCGCTGGAAAGGGCGATCACGCGGGCTCCGCGCGCCAGGCAGATCTGCAGCGCCGCCAGCCCCACGCCGCCGCCAGCCGAGTGGATGGCGACCGTCTCGCCGCCGCGAACGCCGGCGAGGCGATCCACGGCCACCCATGCGGTGAGGTAGCTGTTCGCGATGACCGCCGCCTCTTCGTCCGACATAAGGGGCGGTACTCGGAAGAGCCGGTCGGTGGGGCAGACCACATGCGTTGCATAGCCGCCGCTCGGGAGAGTCGCGAAGACGCGATCGCCCACTTTGAATTCCGTGACGTCCTGGCCGGATTCGACAATTCGACCGGCCACTTCGTAGCCGGGCACGAAGGGGAGTTCCGGGCCGTCCGGATAGATGCCGAGGCGAATGACGAGATCGGAGAAATTGATGCCGCTTGCCGAAACTTCGATCATGACTTCCTGTGCGCCGACCGCAGGCGCGGCGAAGGACTCGACGCACATCGTCTCGGGCCGTCCGAAGCTGCGAATAATCACGCGTTTCATGCGGATGCTCGTCCCTGTCGGTCTCGATGCAGCGCAATGCGCGAGTCAGGCGTGGCATGGGGGCGCTGAATAAACGGCAAGAGTGCGCTGCCATACACTGGGCGAATACGATGCAACCGGGATTGCCTCATACGTGTGCGAGCGGCTGGGGATTTGACGCTCAGTGCGTTCTTTTCGATGAGTGAAGCGAGAAAATCGGGAGCTTCCATGGTTATGCCCTCGCGAGGAACGTGGCGCGCTAATGCTGCTTAATTGCTATATCCGGTGTTTCGTCGGAATCAGCCGGTAATCGGATTCTATTGCCGTGCGCGACAAAAAAGGGAATGGCGGAGAACATTTGGGCAAGATGCGTTTAAATTGGCAAGATCGGTGAAACCAAAAGCGCATGAGGAACTGCCTGGCCGAGCTGGCATCGTCCGCAGGACATGTTCACCGCATAAAGTCGCAATGGGATGTGATTACATGCGGGCACGAGCACAGGCGCTCCCGCATGCGAATGGACGGTGACTACGGTTTGTCGGAAAAAGCGCTGCTGAAATGGACAAACCGTGGTTGTGTACAGCGTTTCTTTTACGGTGATTCGGAGGAGCGCGCGGCGAGCGGCGCCGTCGTACCTTTGCGGTCGATTAACGACGATTGAAAGAAATCGACTGCCGCGTCGATCGCGAGGGTGTGGGCTGCATCGCGGTCCACGCCGGGGGCTTCCTTGCAGAGGGCCGCATGGGTGCTTACCGCCGTGGCCACGCAGGTGTCGAGGAATGTTTCGTGTCTCGCACCCTCGATCATGCTGACGCGCGCGTGAGGCAGGAACTGCGCAATGTGAAGGATGTTGGCGGGAGGGGGCGCGGTGGTGTCGGCTGTACCCGCAACGAGCCTGATCGGGATCGCGATGCGCGCGAGGGACTGTTCGTCCAGTGCTTTGCCGAGTGCGGGAGCGAGGGCAAAGACCGCTTTCACACGCGGGTCCCGATAAGACGCGCCCGAGCGTTTCAAGGAGGCCACCGCACCGGCCGACAAGGGCTCGGCGCGAACGGGCTCGTTCTTCGCCGCTGGGGGGTGACAGGTCGAATCGGCGGCGGGGCCACGGCAATAGGACTCGAATGCCTGGAGATCGGTCCGGGCGCCGGCGAGTTCAAGGATCGTATAACCGCCGAGCGAGAAGCCGACGGCGCCGATTCTCTCCGGGTCGATGCGTTTGCCGAACGTCGGATCGGCGAGCATGCCATCCAGGGCCTCGCTCAGATCCGTCGCGCGTTCCCACCAGAGCACGAAGCCTTCGCGCGTCAGCGGCTCGAGTGCGTTGTTGCCAGGATGATTCACGCCGGCGACGATGTAGCCGCGCGAGGCGAGTGCGGCCGCGAGCCAGTCCAGTTCGTCGGCGCTGCCGGCCGTGCCATGCGAGAGCAGCAAGAGCGGATACCGCGCTCGATTCGTGGCAACCGCCGCATTGTCCGCCGCGGGATGGCCCCGGAAAATGGGATGCCCGGGCGGGCCGATATCGTGCGCAACCACCGGGGTGGTGCTGTCGGCGGGATACCAGATACGGGTCACAAGCGCGTTTGTCTGCGCGCCTCTCCATTCGCGCGGCGCGTCGGGCTTGAAGGTCCGGACGGTCTGGCCGACCCGGTATGCATCGTCCGCGTGGCGACCGGTATCGGCGTGAGCCCAGGATGCGGCGGTCAGCGCAATGGCGATGAGGCAACGGCGAAGCATAGCGGTCCTTACGAGTTTGTACGCGAAGCGTGAAGCGGACGTCCCGCAAGTATCCCAGATGCGTTGTTCGTTTGCGTAGCTTGTTGACGATCTCGTCTTTCCACGAGTGGTATCGCGCGGGAGGGCGGCCGAGGGCGGCCAAGTGGACGAGTGTGTTTTGTCATCCGCGCGCGATGGCGGTCAGGCGGGCGTGCCGGTCGTGGGCGCGGCAGGGGGCGTTACTGCGCCTCGTTCAGCAGAGTGCAGGCTTCGACTGCCTTGCAGCGCCAATGGCTTGGCGTGGTGCCGGTAATTTTTCGGAAGGCTCGGCTGAACTGGCTCGATCCGGCGAAGCCGACCGAGATCGCAATCGCCAGCAGATTCGCGTCTTGCCTCAGCATCATTTCTTTCGCACGTTCGATACGACGCGTGAGAATGTAGCGATAGGGCGATACACCGAAAGCCACCGTGAAGGAGCGAGAAAAGTAATACGGGCTCAATCTTACGAGATTGGCCAGATCTGTGAGGTGGATATCGGTTTCGAGGTGCTCGTCGATATAGCGAATCAACTGTTTCGCCTGGAACGAAGAGAGGCCGGATCGGGGAGAAACGGATGGCTGTCCAACGGAATATTGCAGGCCGAGATTGCGTACCTCGTGCAGACACGTCAGCGCAAGCGCTTCGATGTGCAGGCTGTTCAGCTCCTGGCTTTGCGCAACCTGAGCGATATGACGGAGCAGCGAAACGAGAAATGCATTACGTTCGGTCATTATCGGTACCAGACCGGAAAAAGGTTGGTGTACGGGTGACGATTTCGCTAATTCCGTTTCATCGATGGTGAGCACGGTTCTTTGCGTCGAACCGCTTTGATGAACGTTTGCGATGAACTCCACGCCGGCCGGCCGGAAGTCCACGCTGCCAAGCGCTTTGCCCGGGCGCACGACGCGGCGCCCGTTTACGACGAAATCGGCGACGCCGGGCTGGGCCTCGGTTTCCCACAAAACGAACACGTGCCGGCTATGCACCAGCTCCTGGCGGTAGGGCCCTTCGGGCTCGACCATCTTGCCGATTGTTCCCCAGGTGCCCAGCTTACGTAAGTGCAGTGCCTCGCCTGAAAAGGCGCTCAAGTCGCTATGATCCACAATGATCCCCGATGCGGGCAATGTACAGCGGTCTTTATGGCTTTCTTATGAAATGCTGCGGCGTGTCGACTGTCTCCTCGGTTTTATATTTAAACTGCTTTCATTCCGCCGGAGCCGCAATTGTCGCAGTGATGCTGCGGCAACAGTGTCGCGGCGGAGTACACCACAATGTTATTGCCTGATGTTATGTCTCCGGCTTCTTGGGCGAACCCTTCGGCGAACCTGGAAAGAATCTTTCTCGTGAATCTTCGCCTGCGCTTTCCGCCCGACCAAGCGGGCTTCGCCACAAAGCGCAGACGTTACGTCGCAAGCATTCGTGGCGCCCGGCGCGGATATGAATGACCGTTACCCGGCCGAAGCGTAGCAACTCGGACATCGGACAACTCGGCAATTACCCGAAAGGAAACTTGCGGAGTCGATATTTGAGCGGGATGTCGCGGCAATATTAAAACACAACTTTTGTGTCTGCGGTCAAAGCGGATTGCAATTATCGTCGTCGACTGCGGTTGAAATAGGGTGACCTGTCTGACCATTGCATGCTGATATCACATGTATCACCCACATAGCGGCGTGTTTGCGGAAGCGCTATTTCTATCCTACGAGGTCCGTGCGCGTTGAGGGTGAGCGTTTCCGGGATAGATGGCGTCGTGGAAACGCCGGGCCATGCAGGGCAGATGCGCGAGGCTCAGGTATGGAAGGAATCGTCTTCTCGTCGATGAAAACGGCCTGAGCGACGCATGCGAAGGCGACCGTGGGGCGCACGCGCGAGCCATCGGCACGGTGAGCCTTTACGGGAGGCGCACCTGCGCCGAGGACGAAGGCGTCGAAATCGCGTCTGCGCACAGGTGCTTTCGACGCCTTCCAGAAGCGTTGCACGGATTACGCGAGGTCGAACCGATCGAGGTTCATCACCTTCGCCCAGGCCGCCACGAAGTCGCGAACGAACTTCGCTTGCGCATCGGCGCTGCCGTACACTTCGGCCAATGCCCGCAGTTGCGAGTTCGAGCCGAAGACGAGGTCGACACGTGTCGCGCTCCATTTGAGCTGGCCCGTTGCGCGGTCGCGCCCTTCGAAAACGTCATTCGCTTCCGATACCGGCTTCCATTCCGTGCTCATGTCGAGCAGGTTCACGAAGAAGTCGTTGGTCAGCGCCTCGGGCTGCTTCGTGAAGACGCCGTGGCGCGTCTGACCGAAATTCGTGTTCAGCGCACGCATCCCGCCCAGCAGTACCGTCATCTCCGGCGCGCTCAGCTTCAACTGCTGCGCCTTGTCGATCAGCAACACCTCGGCCGGCACCGTGTATTGGCCCTTCAGGTAATTGCGAAAGCCGTCGGCGATCGGCTCGAGCACGGCGAACGATTCGACGTCGGTCTGCTCCTGTGCGGCATCCGCGCGGCCGGGCGCGAACGGCACCGTGACCTCGTGGCCCGCGTTCTTCGCTGCCTGCTCGATACCCGCGCAACCGGCCAGCACGATCAGATCGGCCACCGAGGCTTTTTTGCCGTCGCGCTGTGCCGCATTGAACGCGCGCTGGATGCCTTCGAGCGTTTCGATCACCGCCGCGAGCCGGGCCGGCTGGTTGACTTCCCAATCCTTTTGCGGCGCGAGACGAATGCGGGCACCGTTCGCCCCGCCGCGCTTGTCGGAGCCGCGGAATGTGGAGGCGGCGGCCCATGCCGTGGAAACGAGCTGCGAGACCGAAAGCCCCGTTGCAAGGATCTTGGCCTTCAGCGCGGCAGCATCGGCATCGTCGATCGCCGGGTGACCGACCGCTGGAATCGGATCTTGCCAGATCAGTTCTTCCGCCGGCACCTCCGGCCCGAGGTAGCGCGCGCGTGGCCCCATGTCCCGGTGCGTAAGCTTGAACCATGCGCGCGCGAATGCATCGGCGAACTCGGCGGGATTCTCGTGAAAACGTCGCGCAATCTTCTCGTAGGCCGGATCGAAGCGCAGCGAGAGGTCGGTCGTCAGCATCGTCGGCCGGCGCATTTTCGATGGATCATGCGCATCGGGAATGATGTCGGCCGAATTCCTGGCCACCCACTGGTGCGCGCCGGCGGGGCTCTTCGTCAGCTCCCATTCATAGCCGAACAGATTTTCGAAGAAGTTGTTGCCCCACTTCGTCGGCGTGGTGGTCCAGGTGACTTCGAGGCCGCTCGTGATCGCATCGCCGCCCTTGCCCGAGCCGAATGCGCTCTTCCAGCCGAGCCCCTGTTCCTCGAGCGGTGCCGCTTCCGGTTCGGGACCGACGAGCGCCGCGTCGCCGGCGCCGTGCGTCTTGCCGAACGTATGGCCGCCTGCGATCAGTGCGACGGTTTCCTCGTCGTTCATCGCCATGCGCGCGAACGTCTCGCGGATGTCGCGCGCCGCGGCGAGCGGGTCCGGATTGCCGTTGGGGCCCTCGGGGTTCACATAGATGAGGCCCATCTGCACGGCCGCGAGCGGGTTCTCCAGATTGCGGTCGCCGCTGTAGCGCTTGTCGTCGAGCCACTTCTTTTCGGCGCCCCAGTAGACGTCTTCCTGCGGCTCCCAGACGTCCGCGCGCCCGCCAGCGAAGCCGAACGTCTTGAAGCCCATCGATTCGAGCGCGACGTTGCCCGCGAGAATCATCAGGTCGGCCCACGAGATGTTGCGGCCGTATTTTTGCTTGATCGGCCACAACAGGCGCCGTGCCTTGTCGAGGTTGCCGTTATCGGGCCAGCTGTTGAGCGGTGCGAAGCGCTGCTGCCCGGCGCCCGCGCCCCCGCGTCCGTCCGCCGTGCGGTACGTGCCGGCGCTGTGCCATGCCATGCGGACGAACAACGGACCATAGTGGCCGAAGTCCGCGGGCCACCAGTCCTGCGAATCGGTCATCAGCGCATGCAGGTCCTGCTTCACTGCCGCAAGGTCGAGTGCCTTGAATGCTTCGGCGTAATCGAAGTCCGCGCCCATCGGATCGGATAGCGAGGAGTGCTGGTGCAGAATCTTCAAGTCCAACCGATTGGGCCACCAGTCCCGGTTCGTGGTGCCGCCACCGGCGGTGTGGTGGAAGGGGCACTTTGCTTCAGTCGACATCCTGTTCTCCATCGATTGTCTCGGACCTTGGGCCTGCAAGGCGATGCACGCGTCCGTCGCGCGTGTCGCCACGGGGTCGTGCCTGCCTGTCGAATCGAGTCGTCCGGCTGGCTCGCGGGGCCCGCGGGTGCTCGTTCGACTCGGCTCGTTCACTTCAATGCAGGAAGAGGATCGACGCTATCAGCAGTGCGTGGCAACTTGTTTTTTTAAATTGCTTCGATAGTTGAGGATTCGCACGGCGATCGCGTGCAATGCCCCGCGATCGGTGCGAAGGTGAGCCTTTGCGGGAGTAGGGTGCGGCTGTAAGCGGGCCCCCGGACTTTCGGCATTCCGCGTTGAAGTCATGCCATGTCTTGTACGGCAACAATTGTGCTCCCGCAAAGCCTCACCTAACGAGCGCGGCTCCCGTAAATGCTCACTTTGGCGGAGCCCCGCGCACGCAAGCGCATACGCCCCGTGCGGACTCTCGTCTATCCGGGGCGAGGCGCTCAGGTGCAGCCGGTATCGAGGCCAGTGTGCGATCTGCCAATGCGAACTGGCGGCCCTGCGGGGCACTGCTGAATCCGCGCGGCCTGCCATTGCCGATCCAAATACGTCAGCCCAAGAAAAGTCCACCTCCCTACTTTGGAATTGACAGATCTAACAGCGACCGGTAGTTTCCTGCCTCATTCCGAGGGCTGTTGTACATGCTTGGCGTGAGCTATTGGCTGCCGACGTGCGCATAGTCCGTATACAAAATGCATCGAAAATGAGAATAAGCCGTGAACTATCAAGACCTGCCACGCGTGTCGTTCGGGCCATTGCTGTCTCAAAATAACCGTGCGTTCCGCCTGAAATGGCCTAAATCGCGCCAGGAGTTGAATCAGCTTCTGCTGCCGCAGTATCTCGATATTGAGGAAACGCTCTGCGGGGGTATCGAGGGCAGCGTTTTATGCGTATCGCCTACCGCAGGCATTCCGCTGACCACGTTCATGGCTGTGCCGCTGGCGGTGCAGCTCGTGACGGACAGCGGCGGGCTGCGATCGATCTGCGGCATAGTCGCGGATGTACAGGAAGGCGAATCGGACGGCGGCCTTGCCGCCTACCGGTTGCGTATACGCGACGCCTTGTCGCTATTGGAGTTGCGCACCAAGACCCGCGTTTTTCGCGCGATGAGCGTGCTCGAAGTGGTGCGTACACTGGTCTGGGAATGGCGGAATAAGAGTTCCACCATTGCCGGCGCATTCGACATCGATATCTCGAACCTCCAGATCGACAAATACCCCTCTCGCGAACAGACAAATCAGTTCGACGAATCGGATGCGGCGTTTATACGGCGACTACTGCGGCGTGAGGGCATTGGCTGGTATATACAGGCGGGAAAGCCCGGTGAACAAGACCCGAGTAAAGTGACCGCCCCGATGCATACGCTCGTGCTGTATGACGATGCGAGCCAGCTTCGGCAATGCGCTGTCGGGACGGTACCTTACGGCCCGAACCCGACGGTCAGCCAGCGCGATGTGGTGAAGACGCTGTCGGAAGGGCGACAACTGGTGCCCGGCGCAATCCGGCGCTTTAGTCCCGACTACAAGTTCGACCATATGGAGCGCATACAGGGCCCGACGCGCTCCGACCAGGGCGAGGCCGGCAACGATCTGGCGCGCTTGCTGATGGACTCCCGCCTCGATTCCCCCCATCTCGCGAATTCGCCGGCCGACTATGAGCGCATGGGATTGGCAAGGATCAAGTCGCATGACGCACGCGCGGTACAGATCACGGGAGCCAGCGATATCCGCGACCTCACGGTGGGTACCTGGGTGACGGTGTCGGCACGCGACAGGCGCAATTCGCTCTCGACGAACGAGCGCGCCATCACGATCACGAGCCTCCATCATCGCGGCGAGAACAATCTGCCGAAGGATCTGAGCGAGCGCGCGCAGGCGCTCTTCGCAGCTGGCCGCTGGCCTTTCGAGCCGCCGCCGGTGTCCACGTCGACGCCGGCACGGCCCACCGTATTGGACCAATCGGCGGAGAGCCGGTACGAGAACACGTTCACCGGCGTACCCCGCGGCACTCCGCTCACGCCCGCCTACGATCCACGCGTCGATCTGCCCCGGGTCTATCCGATTACGGGCAAGGTGACGGCGCCCGACGGCGAAGAGGTGCATTGCGACGAGCAAGGGCGCGTGTACGTTCAGATCGTTGCTCTGGCTTCGGAAGACCACGAGCATGCGAAAGGGATGGGCACGAGCGGCACCGAAGTCGACAGTGCCCCGGTGCGCGTGTTGACCGGCTTGGCGGGCGACAACTTCGGCGAGAACTGGGCGCCGCGCAAGGGGATGGAGGTTCTGCTGGATTTCCAAGGCGGCGATCCCGACAAGATGTACGTGGCGGGAATCCTCCACAACGGCGCGAACATGCCGGCCACCTTCAACAACACCGGAGCCCTGCCGGGCAACCGATATGTGTCCGGCACCAAGACGAAGGAAATCAAGGGGCAGCGCTACAACCAGCTGCGTTTTGACGATACGCCTTCCGAAATCAGCGTCCAGCTGTCGAGCGAGCATGCGGCGAGTGAAGTCAATCTGGGCTACCTGACGCACCCACGCACGAACGGCGACGGCGAATACCGCGGCGAGGGCGCGGAGCTGCGCACCGATGCGGCGGCGGCACTGCGCGCGGCCAAGGGGATCTTGCTGACTACTTACGCGCGCAGCAAGGCGGCGGGGCATCAACTCGACCGGGACGAACTGACTCAACTGTTGAACGAATGCACGGAGCTTTTCAAGTCGCTTGGCGATTACGTCGGGCAGCACGGCGGCAAGGCGGCGAACACGACGGGGCAGAGCGCCGTTGCGGCCGCGCTGAAGACCTGGCAGGCATCGGGCTCAGGCGACACGCCAGGGTTGATGGCATTCGGTGCCCAGGCGGGCTGGGTGAGCGTGACGCCGAAAACGCACGTGACCTACGCCGGGGAAAACATCGATCAGGTTGCGCAGCAGGATTTGCAGCTCACGAGCGGCCAGCGGCTGAGCGCGACGGCCGGTCAAGGCATGCAATTGTTCGCGCGCGGCACCGGCGTACAGGCAATCGCGGGCGAAGGACCGGTGCTCGTGCAGGCGCAGGCGGACACGATCACGGCCAATGCGCAGAAAGGCATCAAGATCGCCACCAACGAAAACGAAGTGGTCATCACGGCGCCCACGATTCGACTGGTTGCGCAAGACGGCAGCTACATCAAGATCGGCGGCGGCGTCACGCTCGGCACGAACGGCGATATCAGCCTGCTGTCGGCATCGCACAAGTGGGGAGGACCGTCGACCCAGCAGGCGGCAAAGACGGCGTTCGACAATGCGCCCACCGATCAGCGGTTCAGGTTGCATTACCCGGGGGAAGACGGCGATAAGGCTACGGCGGCCAATCAGGCTTATCGGATCACGCTCGACGACGGCCGGGTAATCGAAGGCAAAACCGATGCGGGCGGCTTGACCGATATGGTGAAAGACGACGCGATGCGCATTTTGAAAGTCGACATTTTGAAGCCTTCACTGTGAGTGCGACGGGGCAACCATGAGCAACGCCAACGATGATTACCGTGTAGTGACGCAAGCTGCCGCGGTGACGCATGCGAACCGCGCAGGGGACCGACAGGTGGCGCTTCCGCGCGATCTGCCGGGAATCGTGATTTTTATTCACGGGGTGAACGATCCCGGGGCGACCTATTCGTTCGTCGAAGAGGGGCTGTGTCAGGGGTTGAACGAGCGGCTGTCCAGGGATGATCTGAGGCCGGGGAGTTTTGGTGCGAAATACCACGCAGCGGCGAAACGGCGAGCGACAAAGCAAAAGATAGGCGTTGTTGAGGCCGACATATTGGACGATCCGGACTTGAATCTCTACCAGCGCACGGAAATCGAGGGATCAACCCACAGCGGCTTCATCCCGTTCTACTGGGGCTACCGCGCCAGCAGTGAAAACATCGCTCGCTTGAACAACCCGGGCGATGTCTCCAGCCGCACAGCGGACGCCGACGGCAATCTGATGACACGCGGCCAGTATCAGGACATTCACGGCAACCGGCTCGACCGGCACTTCGGAAAGTGCGGCGGCTTCTTCGCGAATGCGACCAACAATATTCCGGACATGTACGGGCCGGGCTTCAAGGCCGATTTTGTAACCCGGCAGTTCACCAGAAATGCGTTGGGCGGGAACTCGATCTATGCGGCAGATGCGCCGGACCGCCGGTACTTTGTGCTCGCGGCGACACGGCTTGCGAATCTGATCAGCACGATCCGCTCGATCAAGCCTAAAGCGGTGGCGGAATCGCACGGCCTCGATCCTCGGCATGAAACCATCACGATCATGGGGCATAGTCAAGGCACGCTTCTGACGTTACTGGCTCAGGCAATCCTTAAACAGAAAGGGCAACGATGCGTGGACTGCATCATCATGGTCGACTCCCCTTACGGCCTCTACGAGACGGAGGAATGCACCCAGACGGGCCACGCCAAGCTCAAAACGCTGATCGATATCGTCAATGCGGTCACGAGCGAGCCGTATAGCGTTCCAGCGCTTGCCGACATGCTGATTGGACAGGAAAAACATGGTGGGCGTGCTGGCGCCGGATGGTCGCCTACGCAAGGCAAGCGCCGCGACCGCAATGGCAAAGACTGGATTACATTCGACGAGCGCGACAATCGCGGCAAGGTGTATCTGTACTTCTGTCCGGAGGACACGGTCGTCGGGCTGAAGAAAGTGCACGGCATCGGCACGTTCGGCGTGCCGGACGAGGTACCGGCCGACGGCGCGGCGCTCGCGTCGAATCCGAAAGCCAAAACGATGAAGGCCATGGCGGAACTCGAGCATAAGCGCTTCTTCCAGCGCATGTGGACCCGCATGGAGCGGGACCGCCAGGGCAATGGGAAGCGCGCCAAGGTGCTGGTAGGGATGAAGCCCGCTCGGGTGCCGGTGCGTGAGAACCTCGAGCCCCTGGCACCGGGACCGGATGCGGGCGCCTCGATGCTGGGCACCGCCGTCAACATGACAATGAATGTGGCGTTGCAGGCGAGCTTCAAGCGCAATGACATCCGGTACATCAATGGAGAAGAACTGAAGCCGCCTTGCGAGCCGCAGCTATACGGTGGCGAGATTGTGGTGGGCGGCCCGCGACCGGGCCGCGCGGACGTAGCCGCGCAGATGGTGCCCGACGACGTATCGAAAAACGTGATCCTCGGAAACCAATACGCCAAGCTGAAATGGATCACGGATTCTTACTCGACGAACCCCGCTGCTGACCTTCTGCGACGAAAAGCGGAATTCAACGCGGACCAACCTATCGATGGCCAGTCGCACAACTGGACCTTCGGTGGCAGCGACGGACTCTCTATCCTGCGCGAGGAAACGCCGAATGAGGCACGCAAGCGACTGGCGACCGATCCAAACGATTACGAGGACAACAGTTACCATTCCGCCGTATTGCACAGCGCTGAGAATCACCGATGGGTCACGGCGATGGATGTGGCGATCGGCCAGGCGGTGACGCTCGACGATCCGGTATGGCGGGAGTTGCTGATCTTGATGGCGGACTGGAAGTTAACCGATGACGCTATGACCAAAATCCGCAAGAATGGCAATTTTTCCCGCCTGAGCGACGAGAGCAAGCAACTTATTAACGCTTGTTGGGGTTACTACAGCAGCGGTGCGTTTCCTGATGCAGTCGTGTCAGACACCCCGCCCAATCTGGTGACGCGCGAGCTGACACCTAAGGCCCAAGCTGCTCGATGGGAAGCCGAAGCCGCTCAACGACAGGCGGAAGCGGCGCACATGGAAAGCGAGCAGCGTTTCTATCAAGACCAGATGGCACGTAACTGGGGCAACTGGGGAAGCGTTCGATGAAGCCACGCATCTGGCCTTACGCGGCAACATTCGCATCAGCGTCTATCATCTGGACCGCTCATGTGATGACGGGGCACTACACTTACTGGCGGGACACTGGAATGGATATGCCGGGAATGGGAAGCAGTATTCGGAATGGTGTACTCGCAATGCTCGCTTTGGCTGTCGTAGCCTGGGGTGCGAGATTCGCGTGGTTGCAGCGGTCATCGGCCGCACCGGGTGCTGCCGGGTCGTCGGCGCGAGCAGAGCGCAGTGTGCCCGCTATTGCTGCGGGCTTCAACGGTTCGCCAGTGATGCTGTCGCAGACCGGTCAGAACTTCGTGCTTGAAGTGCGGGGCGTCGGCATCGTGACGAGTCAGCAAGTCAATACGGAAATCTGGGAGGCCATCGAATCGAAGGCGGACAATCATGCCACCTATCTATCGTCAAATCCGGAAGACTACCCGGGGGGCGATGACGATAGGCTAGACTATTTGCGGATCGTTACGGGAATTGGTTTTCGGTATGGTGCGGGTCATGCCATCGATTACTGGCCGGTGCCCGTGATCATATGGGGGCCGCCAAAAGACAAGGCAAACGCGTTTCGGGCCGCCATGCACATCGCTGGCAACCGCCAGGAAGCCAGTTTGGGGGTGACCCTTTTCCTGTGGCAGGACGACGCCAACACCGATGACGGTGCGGCCATGATCGGCAAGCTGTTTCAGTTTTTCGACGCGCATCCCGATGTGCCCGCCGCATTGGTCTTTTGCCGAGACGGCTCTCTGGTGCGCGATTTACTGGGCGCGCCCGGAAGTGGAGGTCCATCAGGCGTCGGCCACGCCATTCCTGCGATGCCCGATAGCGTTGGTGCACTGCTCGTGACACGGTCCGACCGCGTCGACAGGCTAATCAGGCCGTTTGCCGTCGAGCAAACCGCGGCTATCAACAAGACGAATACGGACTACGACATCATCAAACTCTGGAATTTCTACTGGTCAATGACCAACGACCGGAGCCCGGAAAGCTTCAGCGGACAGTTCCAGAAAACCGAAAAAGAGGCGGGTGTCGAAGATCCGTTGCCGATTGGCATCCTGTCGTCGTCCTGGTGGCAAGCGCATCTCCCCGAGTTCTGGAAGACGATCAACAACCAAGGACCGGGCGACTTCAAGCCGACGCCGTATATCCCTGTGCGCTGGACAACGTGGCAATTGAAGCAGTTCGATAACGCACCGTTGTTCGGTTATCTGCACCGGCCCGTCGACGTGAAACTGACCGACGACCACGGCAAGCTGCTAAGGACCGCTGATCAGGCGGAGGCATTGAAGGCGGGATGGGAAAAAGCCGTGGCCGCGTTGCCCGGAGAGCAAGAGCCCAAACGCGTGTTCTATGACACGACGGGCGACCGGCAGTGGGCAATCCCGCTGAATCAAGCCCTGGCGCAGGTCGGCAAATCAGCGCCGAGCCTCGACGACGTCAAAGAGGGTTACGACATCGGTGCGCGCATCGGCAACACCGGCGTCAGTTCACCGCTGATACAAATCGGCCTTGGCCTGATCGCGAGCTACCGCGAGGGTGGCGCGAGCGCGACGGTGAATCGCCGCCCGAACGGCATGGCGAGCATCGTCATGGTCAGCCCACCTGAGGCATCGATCAAGAGCGCGTGGGAGGGGCCGCGCAAGGCCGATCCGTTCGAGTTGAAGCCCTGATGCGCGGCGTAATCCGAGTCGGCGACTCCACGAGCCACGGCGGCAAGGTGCAGACCGGCCGCGAGAAGTCCACTGTCATGGGGTGTGCTGGGGCGTGCGTGGGAGACGAATGCACATGCCCGAGATCGGGACATGATCGTTGCGTGATCGCGGAAGGCGACCCCAACGTGCTGATCGACGGCCGCGCCGTGGCATTCGACGGCCACAAAACCTCCTGCGGCGCAACGCTGATTTCAAGCGTGCCGTCGTCCGGACGAGTCTGACGTTGAAAGCGGAACGGGGACTTGGGATACACGCCGTGCCGATCCTGATCGTCCTGGCTGGTGTGACCTCCACGAGTTCTCAGCGGCCGCGACCAAGCCCATCTGCATAGGTGAGAGCCTCCGGGAGCGCTTACGCGCGGCCGCGCGAAGGTGGCTGGCCAGCCGGCCCGGCGCTCAGTGCGCGTTATGCGCGGCCTGAACGATGAGATCGGCGATTTCGTCCGCATGCGAGATCAGCGACAGATGGCTTGCGGGCACCTCGATCGTCGTCGCCTTCATACGTTTGGCCATGAAACGTTCCAACTCGGGCGAGATCGTACGGTCCTCCGTCGAAACCGCATACCAGCTCGGCTTGGTGCGCCACGCCGCCTCGGTTGTTCGCGCCGAGAACAGCGTATCGGCGATCGGAGCCTGCTCCGCGTAGAGTACTTCGGCACGCGCCCGGTCCAGGTCGCCTGCGAAGTCGTGAATGAACGCATGCTCGTTGAACTGCGCATAGCCTCCCGATTTCACGAGTCCCGCGCTCGCCGGCGGGGTCGGGAATTTCGCCGCGAGCGCGGTATAGTCTTCGCCCGCGTCGGGCGCGCGCGCGGCCACGTAGACGAGCCCCGCGACTTTCGGGTCGACGCCGGCCTGACTGACTACCATGCCTCCCCATGAATGTCCGACGAGAATCGTCGGGCCATCCTGCTGAGCCAGCGCGCGCTCCGTTGCGGCGACGCTGTCGGCAAGCGACGTGAGCGGATTTTGCACGGCGGTGACATGCATGCCCGCTTTCTGCAGGCGCGCGATGACTTCCTGCCAGCTCGATGCGTCGGCGTAGGCGCCATGCACGAGCACGACATTGTGGATCGGGGCCGCGCTCGTGGGAGGCGGGCTGCTTTCGGCGGCAACTGCGCCGTGCGAGAGAACGACGGCGGCGAGGCCGGCAGCGATGGCCGCAAATGGCCTGCGTTTGCTCGAATGATTCGACATGGACGTGTCCTCGATGAAATAAAAAGGGATAGCGGAGCCTCGTTTGCGATACGCCGGGTTCATTCGGCGTCTCTCGCATGTGAGACGCTTGGGCCGCGGACTTATTCCATCGATTCCATCGATTCCATCGAGGGCGCGCCTTATCCACGCAGCGGATTCATCGCACGCTGTATCGGTGCGAGCGCGGCCTGGCCGGCCGGGCTGACCACGGCATAGAAGTACTTGCCGCGGCGCCAATACTGCGTGAGCAGTTCGCCATCCTTGCGCTCGCCCTTGTCGAAATGAAAGAGATTGCCGGGCGGCCGCATGTAATAGACGATCGCTTGTCCGCTCGCGTTGCGGTAGAGCACCATTGCTGCCGTTCCCTGTTCGCTCGCCATCAGCCTCGCGCCCACGGGCCGGAATCCGAACATCTCGAAGTTGGGCACCGGCTCCGATTGTACGAAGCGCCGGTCGAGCCAAGTCTGCAACTGCGTGACGTCGGCCGTCTTGAGATCGACCATCTGCATTGCCGTGTCACCGGTCGCGAAGATGCGGTAGGCTTCGGCCGCGTCGGCCATCGGCAGATACCGGGCACGCATCGACATATCACGCAACTGCCATCCGCCGACGACGCTCAGGCTCATGCACAGCACGAACGAGGCAGCCATCGCGAGCCTGCGGTTCGCACGTGCCCGCAACGATCGGCGAATGTAGGCCGGATCGAGTTGTGCGGGTGTGGCGCCGGCGGGAATGCCGTCGAGCGCCGCGCGCAGACTCTGCTTTTCTCGCGTGAGCTGGGCTACGAGCGCGGCGGCTTCAGGGTGGGCCGACAGATATAGCTCGACTTGCCGTCGGCGTTCATTGCCGAGCTGATTGTCGACATATGCGTGCAGGTCATCTTCGGATGGGGAAAACGCGTTCATTTCAAGACTCGCAGTGAAGGAGGCGCGACCCGGCCCTCGGCCAGCTCGCGCAGCGCTTTGCGCGCACGGGACAGACGCGACATGATCGTCCCGATAGGTACATCGAGTGCCTCGGCCGCTTCCTGGTAACTGAGCCCTTCCACCGTCACGAGCAACATCAGCGCGCGCTGCTCGGGCTTCAACCGGTGGAAGCCGCGCAGCGCGGCACGTGCAGCCACGATTTCTTCCGTCGATTGCGCGAGCGGCTCTTCTTCGCGGCCGAGAAAACCGAGCATCCATGCATAGCGCTTGGCGCGCCGCCGATCGTTGAGGAAGAGCCGGTAAAGGATCGAAAAGAGCCACGCACGCAAGTCGCCATCGGTCCGGCGTGTCCCGATGCGCGAGAGCGCGCGCTCGAGGCAGGCCTGTACGAGGTCGTCGGCGCTCGGCTGGTTGCGCGTGAGAAAAAGCGCGAAGCGCCGCAGGCGCGGCAACAGCTCGCGCAGCGCTTCGTCGGTAAGATCGCTGCTCATGGTCGTTCCTGACGGCACGTGGTATCGAGCGTAAGAAACCCGGATCGGCAGTTTATTCCCTGCGCGCGCAATTTATTCCCCGGAGCGCGCCAAAGGTGAGGCTTTTCGGGACCCGAGGCCGGCCGAACGCCGACGCCGCGCGGTACGGCAAGCGAATTGCTCGTCGTCTGGCAGAATGGGAAGTCTTTCAATTACCTTAAAAGGCGAAATGGGCCCCGAAATGGCAGGAAGCTTTCTCTTGACCGTCGTCGCACTGCTGCTGGTGCTGCTCAACGGGTTCTTTGTCGCCGCCGAATTCGGGCTCGTCAAACTGCGGGCAACACGTGTAAAAGCCATCGCCAAAGTACACGGATGGCGCGGGCGCACCCTGCTCGAGGTGCATCGAAATCTCGACGCCTATCTTTCCGCCTGCCAGCTCGGCATTACGCTCGCCTCGCTCGGGCTGGGATGGGTAGGCGAGCCCGCGTTTGCGGATCTGCTTGCACCGTTGCTCGGCTACGTTGGAATCGCGAGCAGCGATGCCGTGCACTTCATCGCATTCGTGGCAGCCTTCGTCGTCGTCTCGTATCTGCACATCGTCGTGGGCGAACTTGCGCCGAAATCGATCGCCATCCGCCTGACAGAGAAAATCGGCCTGTGGACGGCGGCGCCGCTCTACATCTTCTATTGGGTCATGTATCCGGCCATCTGGGTCCTCAATCACAGTTCGAACTGGGTGCTGCGGCGTGTCGGGCTGGAGACGGCGAACGGACATGACAGTCAGTACTCCGCCGACGAATTGAAACTGATCCTGCGCAGCTCGAGAGCCGATGCCGATTTCACGAAGGACGAGTGGCACGCACTCGCACAAGCGCTCGATTTTCGCGATCTCGAAGTGGCGGACTTGATGCGCCCGTTCAACGAGGCCGTTGCGCTGTTGGCCACCGACTCGGTCGAACGCAACCTCGAGCGCATGGCTCAGCATCGCTATAGTCGTTATCCGTATCTCGACGAAAAAGGATGCGTACGCGGCGTGATTCATTTGAAGGACGTGTTTCTTGCCGTGCGCAAGGGCGAAATGCCGGCGAGCCTCGATTCGCTTGCCCGGCAGGCGGTGACGGTGCCGCCCGAGTTGTCCGTCATTGCGCTGTTCAGGCGCCTGCGCCAGGGCGCGCCTCACTTCGCCGTCGTGACGTCGCGCGAAGGGCGGCCGCTCGGCTTCGTCACACTCGACAATCTGCTCGGTGCGCTGGTGGGCGAAATACGCGACGAATTCCGGCAAGCGGAAAACGATTGGATGAAGCTCGACGACGGCTCGCTGCTCGGCAAAGGCAGCTTGCCCATATTCACGCTTGAGCGCGCACTCGGAATCGACATCGAGGAAAGCGGTGTCGATTCGGTTGGCGGGCTCATTCTGCAACGTCTCGGCGATTTGCCGAAAGAGGGGCAGCGCATTGCGTTCGCGAACTTCGATGCGGTCGTCAAGAAGATGACCGGGCCTCGGATTTCGCTGATTCGCGTTTATCCGAAGCAAGACGTGCCCGCGCACTGATGCGCGAGTGTGAGGTGAGCTTTTTCAGGAGGTGGGGTGTGTGGCGGCACGCTCGCTGGGCGAGCGGCGCGGAACTCGCGCCCTAAACGGCGATGCGCCGCTGCATCGCAAGAACGCAGCGGCGCATCGCTTGATCGACGCGATGGGGCGGTATTACGGACCGACGCGCAGTACGATGCCGGTACCGATCTGGACCATCAGGTAGTCGCCGCCGATGCCAACCCACTGATAGCCGCGCGGCGGCGGGGCGAGATGGTAGCCGCGCCAGTCGTCCACCACGTACTGACGATCGCGATACTCGGGCGGCAGCCGATCGCCCTTGCGCCAGTGGCCGGGTGCGTAAGCGGATGCGCCAGGGCCAGGGCCAGGGCCGGCGTCGGGGCCTGGGCCGCCGTGCGGGCCGCCTTGCTTGTGCGGGTTGCCATGACCTTGGCCCTTGCCGTGCGGACCTTGGCCGGGCATATCGCCGGGAGGCTGGGCGCTGGCGAGCGATGCGCCGAGCATGCCGGTGGCGACGAGCGCCGCGAGAATCCAGCGTGACGTTTTCATTCTTTGCTCCTGTCAGCGAATGGTATGGCAAACGTTAGCATCGAGCGCCGAAGCAAACAAGCAGCGGTGCGACCATGAATCGTTGCAATAGATTCGCGTGCAGCGGGCGGATGAACCGCGCCGTTGGCTTGCGCCACCTGCGGTTCGTCAATGCGACGGACGGCATCGCTATGCCGTTCGGCTTACTTCTCGTTACACAACGGTGAGTGTTTACGGGGGCGGCCGTCCGCTCGGCGACACTTTCGCGCATCAACGTCTGCCGATACTCGTCGCTGCTTTCGATCGCGCTCTTGCGACGGTGGCCTTACCGTTCGTTTTGCCGTTTGCCTTGCCGTTCGCACGGTCCTTGGCGGCGGTGGGCGTCCATTGGCCATCGTCGAGCAGGCGATCGAACAGGCGGTTGCGCTCTTTTGCCGAAAACGGGCTCAGGCCGAACAGTTCCGACAGCATCAGCCCGGTTGCCGCCGCCCAGCGCAGCATGGCGAGTTCGGGGTCCTCCGCCTGGGCCTTGAGCTGCTTGAGCTTGCCCGCGTTGTTGTCGCGCCGCGCCGCAAGCAGCGTCGGATCCTCGACGAAGGCTGCCACCAGCGCGAGCGCAACCGACTGCGGCTGATCGGTTGCCTCGCGCGCGGTCGCGATTTGCGCCATCAGCATCGGCTCCGCCACGGATGTGTCGAGCGTCGCTTCGTAATCGCGCGAAAAACGTTCGAAATGCTCGGTCTGGTGTTCGAGCAAGGCTTTCAGCACTTCCTGCTTCGTGCGGAATTGATGCATGAGGCCGCCTTTGCTCATGCCGCTCTCGCGAGCGATTGCATCGAACGTGAGTTTGCCGGGGCCGTCCCGGGCGATGATCTTCAGCGCAGCCTGAATGGCGGCCGTGCGGGAGCGTTCCGAACGCGTGGCATTGTCCATGGTGGTCTTTCTCTGCGCGGCCGGCGCCCGGTATTGGAACGCGAGCGATGGCCGAACGAAATCGTCAAGTGGCCAATTATGTCTTGTTTCGGCCCCGCGCCGAAGCGGGTAACCGCGGTGGCGGGTGCGTCCCCGCGCCGCACCCGCCACCGCATCCGGCCCAAGAAACAAACCGTATGGTCGGTTTACATCGTGGCATGGCGGTGATACGCTCGCGTCTCACATGAGGTGACGCATCAGCCGATGCTGGCGTGGCGGGGCCGATCCACCAAAAAAACGGAGAACGGAAATGAAGGGAATCGTCGATGTACGCCCATATGCAGCCATGGTCGCGGCCGCCGTCGCCGCGGGATTGACGGCGTGCGCGAGCGTGCAGCCGGTCGCCTACTCGGGCATTGCTTCCTCGTCTTATCTGAAGGCGGACCCGCGGGACAAGTCGGGGCGCAGCCCCTACAGCTATTCGACGCAAGCAGATTGGCGCCAATACCGGCAGATGATGATCGAACCGGTGGTCGTGTACCGAGGCAGCGACAATCAATTCGGCAACACGAGCGCGGAGGACCGGGAGGCGCTCGCGCAATACATGCAGGCCACGTTTGCGAAGAAGCTGCAAACGCGGTTCCAGATCGTCGATCGTCCGGGGCCCGGCACGCTGCGGCTCAAGCTGACTCTCACGGGCGCGGCGAAAACGACGCCGGTCGTGGGTACGCTGCTGCATTTGGACATTGCGGGCAACGTCTATAACGGCGTGCAAGCGATGCGCGGGCGCGAAGGCGCGATGACGGGCGCCGTGTTCTATTCCGTCGAAATCTACGATGCGTCGACGAACAAGCTGCTCAACGCTTATGTCGCGAAGCAGTATCCGAACGCGATGAATATCGGTGCGAGTTTTGGCGGTCTGAGCGCCTCGAAGACGGGCATCGACAAGGGGGCCGACGCGTTGCTGGCACAGCTCCAGTAGCCGTTGCGCCAAGCGCGCGAGCCATGCAGGCGTGCGGGCGGAGCGTTCAGCGTGAAGCGGCCATCGTTCGTCTGGCTCGTGCCGCTCGGTGCGGCCGCCGTATGTACCGTGCTCGGCATTGTCGCGCTCGCCGGCCGCGGCCCGTCCGTGACGGTCAGCTTCGCGACTGCCGAAGGCATCGAGCCCGGCAAGACGAAGATCCGGTACAAGGATGTCGATATCGGCACGGTCGATGCGGTACGGCTGGCGCCGGGTCGGGCGCGCGTGCTCGTCGATATCGATTTTGCACGCAGTGCCCGCGATTTCGCCGTCGACGGCTCGCGGTTTTGGGTTGTGCGCCCGCGCGTAGGCGCGAGCGGCATCACGGGGCTCGATACGGTCCTCTCCGGCGCATATATCGGCGTCGATCGCGGGCGCTCGACTGAGCGGCGTACGTCGTTCACCGGACTCGAAACACCGCCTGCCGTGATGAACGACGAAAATGGCCGACGCTTCGAGCTGTACGGCGAGTCGCTCGGCTCCGTTGCAATCGGTTCGCCGATCTATTACCGGCGCGCGGCGGTCGGCCGCGTGGTCGGCTACCGACTTGCGAAGAACGGGGCCGGTGTGGCCATCGATGTATTCGTCGAGGCGCCCTACGATGGCTACGTGCGCGCCGGTACGCGCTGGTGGCACGCGAGCGGCATAGGTGTGCGCCTCGATTCGAGCGGGATGACGCTCGACACGCAGTCGGTCGCCGCCGTGCTGACGGGTGGGCTCGCTTTTGGCTCACCTGCCGGGCAGGCGGCGACGGGGCCGGTCGAAAACGGCGCGCGGTTTCCCCTGGCTGAAGACGTGGCCGCCGCCATGCGTGCGCCGGACGGGCCCGAGGCATCCGTCGTCATGCGCTTCGATCAATCGGTGCGCGGGTTGCAGGTGGGGGCGGCCGTCGACTTCCGCGGAGTCGAGCTCGGCCATGTGACGGCCATCGGCATCGAGTACGACCCGAGACGCGGCCAATTTACGATGCCGGTCACGATGGCGCTTTTCCCCGACCGTCTGGGCGCGCGCTACCGTCAGGCGATTCCCCGCGGCGACACCGCAGCAGGCAAGGCATTGCTGCGCCGGCTCGTGGCACGTGGGCTGCGCGGCCAACTGCGTACCGGTAACGTGTTGACGAATCAGCGTTATATCGCGCTCGATGTCTTTCCAGACGCGCCACGCGCCGAAGTCGACATGCGTCGGACGCCGCTCGAGCTGCCGACAGTGCCGAACACGCTCGAAGAGTTGCAGATGCAACTGGCGAGCATCGCGCGAAAGCTCGATCGTGTGCCGTTCGACGAGATCGGGTCTCGGTTGAGCGAGACGTTGAGCACGGCCAATCATCTGTTCGCACAACTCGACACAGAACTCGCGCCGCAGGCGCGCGATACGCTTGCGGCGGCACGGGAGGCGTTCGGCTCGGCCCAGGCGACGCTGCAACAGGACTCCCCGTTGCAGTCCGATATGCATCGCGCCCTCGTGCAGCTTACGCGCACGCTGCAGACGCTCGACGAACTTGCCGATTATCTGCAGCGTCACCCCGAAGCGCTCGTGCGCGGCAAGGCGGAAGACTGACGGCCCGTGAGTCGGCCGCGACCGTGGCGGGCATAGGCTATGGCATCGCCTATCGCTTCGGAGGGCTCGGCGCCTCGGTTCTGGCGCATTTCGGCCTCAATGCCGCGCATTTCTTCTTCTTCACCTACCCCATGCTGATGCCGGCCGTCCGCGGCTGACGAGCGGCCGCTTCATGGGTGAGCGTTTTCGGGATCACGCGCTCGCTGGCTATAGTGAGTGTTTTCGGGAGATGTTCGGCGCTCAGGCCATACTCGTGCGGAAACGTTCGGATCGAGCTTTCGACCACCGTGACGGCGCCGTCGATCAGTGCGCATCGGCCCGACCCGGGTAGCAACTCACAAAGGCTTTCGAGTGCGGCGACGGCTTCTCGTCCAGCCGCGCCGGTATCGATCCGCTGCAGCAGACGCGCCATCTGGAAGGTGCCGCACTTGCACGGCGGGCATTGCCCACAAGAGCCGGCCGCAAAAAATTCGACGTAGCGCGCCACTTCCCTAACGATGCTCGTTCCCTCGCCGACAACGATCATCGCCCCCGTGCCGAGACGCGAGCCACGCTCGCGCAGCGAGGCGAAATCGAGCGCGACATCGAGGTCGGCCGCGGTCAGCAGCGTATTCGACGGCCCGCCCGTGAACACCGCCTTGAATGCCTTGCCGCCGAGCATGCCGTGACCATGGGAGAACACGAGATCGCGCAGGCTGGTGCCCATCGGCAGTTCGTAAAGTCCCGGCTCGAGCACGTCGCCCGACAGCGAGTACAGCTTGGTGCCGCAGGCGTCGCCCAGGCCGAGCGCGCGATAGGCCGCGGCCCCTGCGCGAAGAATATGGGCAACGTTGGCGATCGTCTCGGTGTTGTTGATCAGCGTTGGTGCATCGCGCACGCCGCATTGCGCCGGAAACGGCGGCTTGCGGCGCGGGAACGGAAAGCCGCCGTCAAGCCAGGAGACGATGGCCGTTTCCTCGCCGCCGATGTAACGGCCCGTGCTTTGCGCGACGTGCAGTTCCACCGGGTGGCCGAGCGCGGATGCGATGCGCGCCGTATACGGGCTGGCAAGCCATTCGTCGATGGCCTCGCGCATCGAGGCAATGGCGCTTTCGAGGCGGCGATTGATGTAAAAGACGACCTTCGCCGCATCGATGGCGAGCGCGGCGATCAATGCCCCTTCGATGACCTGATGCGGCGTGCGCGACAACAAGTGGCGGTCCTTGAACGTGCCCGGCTCGTCTTCATTGCCGTTGATCACGACATAACGCATCGGCGCTTTCTGCCTGGCGGCCTCGCGCCATTTCCGGTGTGTCGGAAAGCCCGCGCCGCCCATGCCCACGAGCCCCGCTGCCTCCAGCGTGTCCACGATCGCTTCGCGATCGGCCAGGGCGGCATCGAGGCCCTCGCCGCCGCCGGCGGCCAGCCACCGTTCGAAGCATGGGCCGACGTCGAAATCGGGGTGCAGCAGTCTCTGATTCAGTTCGGACATGATGACGTTCCTAGTTGGCTGCCGTCATATGGCGGCGCAGATCGAAGTGGCCGTACTCGGGATAGAGCGCGGGCGAGCAGGCCGTGGGGGTCTTGCCGGCGCGTGCGAGCGCACGGCGAAACGCACGCAGATGGCCGAGGCCCGGGCGGTGCGCCGGCTCGTGCCGATGCGCGGCATAGGCCGCCGCGTTTGCACCCGCGCGTCTGCCGAAGGCGACGATGTCGAGCAACGCATTGCCCATGAGCCGGTTGCGGCCATGAATGCCGCCCGCTACCTCGCCGGCCGCATAGAGCCCGGGCACGTCGGTGCGCGCAGCTGGCGAGATCACCACGCCGCCGTTTTGGTAGTGCAGCGTCGGGTAGACGAGGAGCGGCTCTTCGTCCGGGGCGATGCCGCAGCGGGCCGCGAGGTGCGCGAGCGAGACGAGCTGCTTGCGCAGCAATTCGGGCTGCCGAGCGAGTAGGTCGGGCGTATCGAGAAACACGCCCACCGATCCGTCCTGCTCGATACCGCGTCCTTCGGCGCATTCGCGCATGATGGCGGCCGCGACGACATCGCGCGGCGCCAGTTCGTCGACGAAGCGCTCCCCGAGCCCGTTGACGAGCCGCGCGCCTGCCGAGCGCGCCGCCTCGGATACGAGCCCACCGGCAAGATGCCGCGGCCACGCGAGACCGGTCGGGTGATATTGGAAGCTGTCGATGTCGGTGAGCCGCGCGCCGGCCCGGTACGCCAGCACGAGCCCGTCGCCCGTGGCGCCGTAGTGGTTCGACGTGGCGAACCCTTCGAGATGCAGGCGCCCACACCCTCCCGTGGCCAGCACGACCGACCGCGCGAGCATGGGGCGCAGCGTGCCTTGCTCGAGGTCGTAGAGCACCGCGCCCGCACATTCGCCGTTCTCGTCGGTCAGCAACTCCACGGCGGGCGAACGGTTCAGTACGGCGATGCGGCGATCGAGTTCGACCGCTTCGCGCAGCACGCGCATGATTTCGAGCCCCGTGAAATCACGGTGGCACAGCACGCGCGGCACGGTTGTGCCTCCCGCTCGTTTGCGCATGAGGCGCACGCCGTCCTTGTCGAGGTCGAATGCGACACCAAGCGCGATCAGCCAGCGGATCGCCTCGGGGCCATCGGCTGCGAGTTGCGAGACGAGCGCCGGATCGGCTGCGTCGTGGCCCGCATGCAAGGTGTCGTCGGCATGCTGCCGCAGGCTGTCTTCTTCGCCGATGGCCGCCTGAATGCCGCCTTCGGCCATTACCGTATTGCTGTCGCCGATGCGCAGCTTGGCGGCCAGCGTAACGTCCGCGCCAGCGGCGGCGGCTTCGATGGCGGCGGCTGCCCCCGCGCCGCCGCCGCCGATTACGAGCACGTCGGTGTACGCCATCGGCAGGCCGGCCAGATCGACTTCGTCGATCAGCGCGTCCGCTTCGAGCAGCTTTGCGAGGAGCGGGTGGCAGGGCGCGCCCGCGTTCGCGCCGACACTGAGCGCCATACGTGCGCCGGGACGGTAGTCGGGATGGTAGGCGGCGAGTAGTGACGTGCCGTCGCCCGGCTGGCGCCGATACGGCACGGCTGTGCCGGGCCGCAGACGCGAGCGGGCTGTGCCGTAAGGAATGGCGTGTTTCATGAGCGTATTACTCCTTGGCCGGCGGCCTCGCCGCCTTCGGATGCGATTTCCGCAAGGCGGGCGATGAGATCGACGGGGCGAAGCGACGCCGCCGCATGGGCGCGGCGTGCGGCCAGCCCGAGATGGTTGGGCCAGATTCGTTCGGGGCAGGCAAGCGTGCAGAGATTGCACATGACGCATGCGTCGAAGACGGCCGCCGCGCCGGGCAGATCGCCGGCAACCGCGAGCCCGACGCCGCGCTGCACCTCGATCCCCTTGGGGCATGCGCGGTCGCAGCCGCCGCAATGGCGGCAGTGCGCGGCTTCGGGAAAGACGTCCATGAGTTCGCGGTGCGCGAGCCAGCCGTTCGAAAACCGGCCGATGTCATAGCGGTGCGGCTTGTCGGGCGTGAAGTAATCGATGAAGCTCACTTGCATACCGGGCTCGACGCGCGTTTCGCACGCAAGCAGCGTCTTGACTTCGGTTGTGCCTGCGCGCCGCACGAGGCATCGGCACGCACCGCATATGCCCTGGCCCATGCAACCGACGTTCGCGGTCAGCGCATCGCCGCGGGCAGCGGCTTCGATGACGGAGAGCGTCGGCTCAACGTCGAGAGTACGACCGTCGATCGTGACGGTTACGCGTTGCTGCTGTGACATGGTCACCCCTTGCTTGGATCGTAACGAGCCCACCGGGCGCATGTATCGACAAAAGCAAAGAGCAAGCCATCGATGAGCGCGCCGTGCTCGAAGGCGTGTCTTTGCATCGAAGGGCGGGGCGTACGAAGGCTTCGAGGCCGAGGGCGTGCACGGTGGGCGAGGCGGCCCGCAAAGCCGGTTCGTTCGGATTCCTGAACGTTGCGCCGGCGGTGCGTTCGGCGCGCGGAACGCGAGTGCGCGGGCACGTTCGGCGCGGCATGCCGCAAGACTTGCGATCCTTTGATCTGCGACATACCGCCCGCGTCTTCGCTGTGGCACTTTTCTCTTTCGACTCGCCAACGCATTGGACGAGCAACGGGCGCAAGGCGACGACGATGGACGATGTGGCGAGCAAAGTGGAGCGGCAAGACGGTACGGCGCATGAGTGCCGGTATCGCGATCGCTGTACGGTGCCTTGCCCCCGTCTCGAGATGGATCTCGCCGACCCTTCCGGTTTGTCCGATCTCGATTGCATTCGCTCGTTTCGCCGCCGAGATGCGGTTGTTTACCTGGCGTTGACCGCCGTGGTGGCGATACTCGCATTCGTCGGTGCGTTCCGCTATTTTTTTACGCGCGCGCTCGACGAGCTCGACGCCTCCGCGGCGCGGGCGATGTCGCTCTATGCGCAGCGGCTCGAGCGCGAGATCGACCGGTTCGGCATGTTGCCGCTCGCCACGTCGATGAATCGCGACGTCGTCGACTATCTGCGGGGCGATCGTTCCATCGAGCGCAGCGACAAACTCACCTCGATGCTGCGCTCGCTGACCGACAGCGCGGGTGTGCTGCAGACCTATGTGATCGACGCGACGAACCATGTCGTCGCCTCGTCGAATCGCGGCCAGCCAGGCAGCTTCATCGGTCGCGACCTGTCGTATAGGCCGTACGTACAGCACGCGAAGGCGGGCCACGTGGAGGGCTACTATGCCGTGGGAACGACCGGAAACACGGCGGGCTACTATCTCGCCACGGCCGTGGAGCAGGATGGACGGCGGCTCGGCACCGTTGCGACGAAGATTGGTCTCGACGGCCTCGAGCAGCGTTGGCTGGGCGGGCTCGAACGGCGCGTCGTGGTCGTCGACGAGAATGATGTGATCGTGCTGTCTTCCCGCGCCGACTGGAAGTATCACGTCGCGGGTACGCTCAGCGAGGCGCAGCGGCGGCATTTGTACGACACGCAGCAATACAACCGGGCCGAACTGAGGCCCCTTGTCTGGCAGGACGCTTCGTCGCCGATCGCGGCGAAGCCTTTCGTGCGGGCGGGGCTGCCCGGCGGCGAGCACGACTATCTCGTTGTCTCTGCCATGCTGCCTTCGCTTTCGATGCGGCTCATGGTGCTCGCCGACCCGTCCGACGCGCGCCGCCTCGCCGCGGCCGAAGCAGGCTTCGTGGCCGTTCTGATTGCGCTTATCGCATTGGCGATGCACATCGTCTACGAAAAGCGGTTGACCGCGCAAGAGCAGCAGCTCGCGCGCGAAGCGCTGCGCCGCGCGTACGAGCAGTTGAAGGCACAGTTCGAACGCCGCAGCGCTCAGTTGCATGTGGCCAACGAGGGGCTGCGGCGCGAGGTCGCCGAGCGCATCGAGTCGGAACGGCGTTTGCGCAGTTATCAGGAAGAACTCATCCGCACGGAGAACCTGGCCGTCATCGGACAGCTCTCGGCCGGTCTGGCACATGAGATCAATCAGCCGCTCGCCGCGATGGCGACGCTCTCGGAGAACGCCGTTCGCTTCCTGCAGCGCGGCGATACCGAAACGGCGCGGTTCAACCTCGGGCGTATCGTCGAACTCGTGACGCGCATGAGTACGCTGACGGGTCGCCTGCGCTCGTTCGCGCGCCGCGCCGATGGCGACGTTGCGTTGCTGCCCGTCTCCACGTCGATCGACAATGCGGTGGCGTTGCTGAGCCACCGGATCAAGCAGCAGCACGTGTGCGTGGACATCGTGCCGCCCCTCGAACCGTTGTACGCGCGCGGCGAGGCCGTGCGGCTCGAGCAGGTACTCGTCAATCTGCTATCGAACGCGATCGAAGCGATGGACTCGAACCCATCGCCGCACATCGAGATTCGTTCATATCGCGACGTTGAGCATGCCGTCGTCGAGGTGTCGGACAACGGCATCGGGTTGTCCGACGAAGTGCTCGCCAAACTGTTCGAGCCGTTCTTCACGACAAAAAAGGCAAGCGGGCTGGGGCTCGGACTCGCCATTTCCGCCGACATCGTGAGCGGCTTCGGCGGCAGTCTTGCGGCGACGAACCGAGCGGAAGGCGGAGCGTGTTTCCGGCTCGTGCTCGATGCACGACCGAGGGAGGAGGAATGCCGGTGAACGACGACTTCGATGTGATCGTGATCGAAGACGAGGACGATGTGCGGCTCGGCTGCCTGCAGGCACTGGCACTCGAGGGGCTGCGCGCGAAGGGCTTCGACAGCGTCGAAAGCGTGCCGCAACCGTTGCCGCGCGACGGCCGCTTCGTCGTGGTCTCCGATATCCGGCTACCCGGCCTGGACGGTATGGCGTATCTGCGCCAGCTCGCCGAATGGGACGCGGACGTGCCCGTCATTTTGATCACAGGCCATGGCGACGTGCAAATGGCCGTGCAGTCGATGCGCGATGGCGCCTACGATTTCATTCAGAAGCCGTTTCAGTCGCACGAGCTCGTGGCGGTAGTCAAACGCGCGCTCGACAAGCGCGCGCTCGCGCTCGAAGTGCGGCGCCTGCGGCGGCAGGTGGCCGTGATCGGGGGGCTCGAGAATCGCATCATCGGCCGCTCGCCGGCGATCGTCGAATTGCGCGAACTCGTGCAGGCACTCGCGCCGCTGCCGACCGACGTCATGATCCTGGGCGAAACCGGCACGGGCAAGGAACTCGTCGCGCGTTGCCTGCACGATTTGTCCGGCCGAAAAGGCCCGTTTGTCGCGCTCAATTGCGGCGGGCTGCCCGAGACGCTCTTCGAGAGCGAGATCTTCGGCCACGAGGCCGGGTCGTTTTCCGGCGCGACGAAGCAGCGCATCGGCAAGATCGAGTTCGCGCACGGGGGCACGCTCTTTCTCGATGAAATCGAAAGCATGCCGATGGCGATGCAGGTGAAGTTCCTGCGCGTGCTGCAAGAGCGCGTGATCGAGCGGCTCGGATCGAATCAGCTCGTTCCCGTGGATTTCCGCGTGATTGCGGCGACGAAAGCCGATCTGCTCGCATTGGCCGAGGAAGGCAAGTTCCGCGCGGACCTGCATTTTCGGCTGAACGTCGCCACCATCGACTTGCCGCCCTTGCGTGCAAGGCCGCAGGACATTGCCCTGCTCTTCGATACGTTCGTGCATCAGGCCGCGCTGCGCGTCGATCGGCCGGCCCCGCCGATCAAGGATGCGGTCATCCGCGAACTGCTCGCGCACAAGTGGCCGGGCAACGTGCGCGAACTGCGCAATCAGGCCGAACGGTTCGTGCTGGGCCTCAAAGGCGCGCCGGGCAGCACGGCGGGCGCCGAGGCGGTGTCGCTGACGGCGGCCGTCGAGGCGTTCGAGCGCGGACTGATCGTGGAGGAACTGCGACGCAATCAGGGTAATCTTTCGCGCACCGCCGAAGCGATGCAGATTCCGAAGACGACGCTCTTCGGCAAGATCCGAAAATACGACATTCGAGAGCAGGAGTCGTAAGGCGCCGGCCGTCGCGCCTTACCGCTTGTTCGTGTCGCCTATCTCATGTCGTTGCCGCCGTGAGGCGGCGCCACCTCACGTTACGCCGCCGTCGGAGACGGGCTGTGCCGCATCGCTGCGCCGCACGTCGCCCACCGGCGGCGTTCCCCGACCATCCGCCGTGATTCCGCCTGCGCGTTCGGCCAACCGAACCGTCCTTGCGCCGTTTTTCGGCTAGCCGAACGAAGCGCGGCCTTCACACGTTCACGCGCATCGGAATTTCGTTGCAAAAACAACGATCTTCGGAAGAAGGCCGGCGATGGCATACCCCTTGCGATATCTGGCGCGAAGCCGGACCGGCTCTCATCGATACGACATCGAAATCGATAACCCGAACAAGGAACGACCACCATGGCTACGCCCAACACCATCGAAACCAGGAAACTTTCCGTACGCCCCGTTGCATCGCTTGCCGGCGCCGCGCTGCTGCACGATCCCGCCCGCAACAAAGGCTCGGCGTTCTCGCGCGACGAGCGCCGCAAGCTGGGGCTCGAGGGTCTGCTGCCGCATACCGTCGAGTCGCTCGACCGGCAGGTCGAGCGCGTCATGTCCCACCTCGACAGCCTGACTGACGACCTTGCACGCTACGTCTATCTGATCGATCTCGAGGCACGCAACGAAACGGTGTTCTACCGGACCATCATGTCCGACCCGAAGCGCTTCATCCCGATTCTGTACGATCCGACCGTGGCCGATGCCTGCCTCGAATTCGGCAACCTGTATCGCCGCGCGCGCGGCATGTATATCACGCGCGACATGAAAGGCCGCATCGCCGAGGTGCTGCGCAACTGGCCCGAGCGCGACGTGCGCTTCATATGCGTATCGACGGGCGGGCGCATTCTCGGGCTCGGCGATATCGGTGCGAACGGCATGGGCATCCCCATCGGCAAGCTGCAGCTTTACACGGCGTGCGCCGCCGTGCCGCCCTCGTGCCTGTTGCCCGTGCTGTTCGATATCGGCACGGCGAACGAGCATCTGCGTGCCGATCCGTTCTACATGGGCACGCGCGAAGTGCCGCTCACGGAGGCGGAACTCGACGCGCTCACCGAGGAGTTCGTTCAAGCCGTGCAGGAAGTGTTTCCAGGCTGCTGCGTGCACTTCGAAGATTGGAAGGGCGTGGACGCGATCCGCATGCTCGAACGCTATCGCGATCGCGTGCTGTGCTACAACGACGACATTCAAGGCACGGCCGCCGTTGCGCTGGCCGGCATCGCGGCAGGCCTGAATCAGGTGGGCGGCAGGCTCGCCGATCAACGCATCCTTTTTCTCGGCGCGGGCTCGGCCGGCATCGGCATCTCGAAGCTCATCGCAGCCGAGTTGCAAACGAAGGGTTTGTCGGCCGAAGAGGCCAGAAAGCGCATTCGGTTGTTCGACGTCAACGGCCTGATCGAATCTTCGCGCAAGGATCTGACGGCAGCGCAAAAGCCGTGGGCGCAGGACGAAAAGCCAAGCAAGGACTTCCTCGAAGTGATCGAGCGGTTCAAGCCGACGGTGCTGATCGGCGTATCGACGAAGGCCGGCGCGTTCACGAAGGAAGTCATCGAGGCAATGGCGCGCATGAACGAACGGCCAATTATTTTCGCGCTCTCCAATCCGACGACGAAAGCCGAGTGCACGGCCGAGCAGGCCTACGGCTGGTCGCAAGGGCGGGCGCTTTTCGCAGCGGGCGTGCAGTTTCCGGAGTTCACGATGAACGGCCGCCAGTACCGGCCTGGCCAGGCGAACAACTTCTACATCTATCCGGCCATCGGTCTTGCCACCTATGCCTGCCGGCCGACGCGCCTGACCGACGAGTGCTTCATCGTTGCCGCGCACGCAACAGCCGATCAGGTTGGACCGTCGCTGCAGGCCAAGGGCATGTTGTTTCCGAGCCAGGACCATATTCTCGAAACGGAAATCACGACTGCCGCGCGTATCGCCGAGCACATGTTCGACGCGGGCCTCGCTCAGGTGCCGCGGCCGCGCGAGTTGCGCGCCTGGATCGAGGGGCTTCTTTATCGCCCGGCGTACTGAGCGGTGATGGCGCGACGGCGCGCAGGCTGCGGCGCTGTTCGCGGCGGCAGCCTTGCCGTCCCCGTGACCCCGGCGGCTGTCGCCCGTCGCGCCGCTCGACGTAACAGTCACGCGCCCGCTCCGGGTGGGATAACGAGCGGGCCACACAATAGAAGAATCGCCATGGACTACTTTGTTCACACTCTGCAAAAGTATCCGGAAATCGCGCTCTTTCTGACGATCGGCATCGGTTTTTGGATCGGCAACCTGAAACTCGGCAGGTTCAATCTGGGCATCGTCACATCGACGCTGCTTGCGGGGCTTCTGGTTGGCCAAATCGGCATCAAGCTGCCGTCAGCCCTGCAATCGACGTTCTTCGCGATGTTCCTCTTCGCGGTCGGTTATTCGGTCGGCCCTCAATTCATTCGCGCGCTCAAGAACGACGGCCTGCCGCAGGTGCTTTTCGCCGTCATCGTTTGCCTTTCGGGCACGGCCACGGCGATCGTGCTCGGAAAGCTGCTCGGCTATAACGGGGCGTTGACCGCGGGCCTGCTGTCGGGTGGCTACACGAACTCGACGGTGCTCGGTGTGGCCACGGACCTCGTACAGCAATCGGGGTTGTCCGACGCGCAGCTGCAAAGCGCGCTGGCACTGCTGCCGATCGCCTATGCGGTGACCTATCCGTTCGGCACGATCGGCTCGGCATACCTGCTCGCGAACATCGCGCCGAAGCTGCTGAAGTTCGATCTCGCCAAGGAATGCGCGCAGTACGAGCGCGAGCATGGCGGCGGGGCGGCTATCGGGACGACCGCCTACCGTGAGTATTCGGCGCGGGCTTTCCGCCTGATGAATCCGTCGCTGATCGGCAAGACGGTGCGCGACATCGAATCGTTCTTCAATCACGAGATCTTCGTGCGGCGCATGCGCCTTGCCGACGGCGCCGATATCGTGGATTGCACGCGTGACACGACGGTATCCGAAGGCGCCATTCTCGCGGTCTCGGGCGGTCTGGCATCGCTGCTGCAACACGAGCGTGCGTTCGGCCCGGAGGTGAAGGACGTGCCGCTGCTCGATTTCCCGACGGAGCTGCTCGATATCGTCGTGACGAGCAAGCAGTTCGCGGGCAAGACGCTTGGCGAGATCAAAGATGCGCTTTTCGGCGAGCCGGGGCGCGGCGTGTTCCTGACGAAGGTCACGCGCTCCGATGGCATGATCGCTGTGCAGCGCGACATGAAGATCCAGCGCGGCGACGTGCTGCAGATTCTCGGCGCGCGGCAGGACGTGGCGAAGATTGCCAAGGTGCTTGGGTATGCCGACCGTCCTATCGAAGGTACCGATATGGCGTTCATGGCATTCGGCATCGTGGCCGGTAGCCTCATCGGTGCGATCACCGTGCATATCGGCGGCATTCCGCTCAGCCTGGGCACGGCGGTGGGCGCGATCGTGGCCGGTATCATCTGCGGCTATTTGCGCTCGACGATGCGCACCTTCGGCCATATTCCGGGTCCTGCCATCTGGGTGTTCAACAACGTCGGCTTGAACGGGTTCATCGCCTGTATCGGCCTGAACGCGGCACTCGGCTTCGTCGGCGGAATCCAGCACTATGGGCTCACGCTGTTCCTGGCCGGCACGCTCGTGACGATCGTGCCGCTCATCGTCGGCCTGCTGCTCGGTCACTTCGTCTTCAAGTTCCATCCGGGCATCATGCTCGGCGCCTGCGCGGGCGCCCGCTCCACCACGGCGGCGCTCGGTGCGCTGCAGGAAGCGGCGAAGTCGAACGTGCCCGTGGTCGGTTACGCGACAGGATATGCGGTATCGCGGCTCGTCATGGCGCTCTTGACGATCGTCGTCATCAGAATGTTCTGAGGGCGGGCGGCAACGACACGCTTGATCGGTGAGGTTTTCGGGAGCCGGCCGCGGTACGAGCGGCCGGCTGCTCTCTTTCATGGCCGGGACAGCCGAGGGTGCAGCGACGAACGCAGCGCCGGAACGCCGCATTCCGCAGCGGGCCGATCTGTCCTAGCATGAAGGATTGGATGTTCGCGCCGATGGATTGGATGTTCGCGCCGATGCTTACGCCCGCGCGCCGGCGCTCTGAAATCGTCATGAAAAAGATCCGGCTCGCCTATTTGGGCCTTTTGGCCGCGCTTGCGCTGCTGTGGCTCGCAGCGGATAACGTCTTCGACGTGCCGTACGCCTTTCGGGCATTTCGCAGTTCGATGATGAACCTCACGGGCGTGCTGGCCATCGGCTGCATGAGCGTGGGCATCGTTCTCGCTGTCCGCCCCGCTCGTGTCGAGCCGTGGCTCGGCGGCCTCGATAAATCTTATCGGTTGCACAAGTGGCTCGGGATCACCGCACTTGTGGTCGCGATCGTTCACTGGCTCTGGGCGAAAGGGCCGAAGTGGCTCGTCGCGCTCGGCTGGATGCAACGGCCGGAGCGCAAGCCGCCTCCGGGCGCGGGCTCGCTTTCCACGATCGAAGCGTTTTTCCGAAGTCAGCGGGGCCTGGCCGAACAAATCGGCGAGTGGGCGTTTTATGCCGCTGTCCTGCTCATCTTCATCGCATTGCTGAAGTCGTTTCCTTATCGGCATTTCTTCAAGACGCATCGTCTGATCGCCATTGCCTATCTCGCGCTCGTCTACCATGCGGTGGTGCTGATACCGGTCTACTACTGGCGCGAGGCGATCGGCCCGGCCGTCGGCCTGCTCATGATGGGCGGGGTGGGCGCGTCCGCCGTTTCGCTCTTTCGCCGTATCGGCCGTACGCGGCGCGCCGTGGGCGAGATCGAAAGTCTCTTGCTGCATGAGGACAACCGTGTGCTCGGTGTCGTCATCGATCTGAAGGACCGCTGGTTCGGGCATGCAGCGGGACAATTCGCGTTCGTCACGTTCGACCCCGTCGAGGGGCCGCACCCGTTCACTATCTCCTCGGCGTGGCAAGGCGACGGCAAGCTGCAATTTCACATCAAAGGCATCGGCGACTACACGCAGCGCCTGCCCCAATCGCTGACGGTGGGCGAACTCGTGACCGTCGAAGGGCCGTACGGCACCTTCGACTTTCGAAGCGACAAGCCCCGGCAGATCTGGGTAGCCGGCGGCATCGGCATTACGCCATTCCTTGCGCGGATGCGGGCCCGCGCGGCGCACGAGGACCTGCGTGCCGTCGATCTTTTCTACAGTACCAAGCTGCCCGATCCCGCGTTTATTGCGTGGCTCGAGGAACTCGCGGGCCGTGCGGACGTGCGGCTCCATCTGCTCGTGAGCGGCAAGGACGAACGCCTCGACGCCGACCATTTGTGCGAGCGCGTGCCGGAGTGGAAATACGCCGATGTATGGTTCTGCGGGCCGGCCGCATTCGGGCGGGCGCTGCGGCAGGGCCTTGTTGCGAAGGGGCTCGCGCCGAGGGACTTTCACCAGGAATTGTTCGACATGCGTTGAGGTGGCCCTGAGGGCGAGAGGGCGAGGGTGAGATTTTTCGGGACCAGGGAGGGGCCGATGCCCGACCCGATGCCCGCGCGGACGCTACGAGGCGCACGACCGGCACGCGTCGAACAAGCACCGAACAAGCGTCGAACAAGCGCCCGCCGCAACACCCGTCTCATGCGAATAGTTTCCCGGTAAGCTTGCGCAAGCTGAGTTTGCAGGAATCGGGCGCATGCTTGCTTTTGCCGAGGGCCGACATGGAAGTGGAATGGATCGAGGATCTCGTGGTTCTCGCGCAATACAGGAGCTTTTCGCGTGCCGCTGAAGTGCGCAACCTCACGCAATCGGGATTCAGCCGGCGGATCCAGGCACTCGAACAATGGGTGGGCGCCGACCTCGTCGACCGCAGCAGTTATCCGCTGTCGCTGACGCCGGCTGGCCAGCTTTTCAAGGAAGCGGCCGAAGACATCCTGCGCAAGCTGTTCGATACGCGTTCGATCATCCGGACCGACCAGCGCATGCAGGGGCCGGGGATCAGGATCGCGGCCGGCCATACGCTCTCGGTCAGCTTCCTGCCTGCATGGCTGAATGCGCTGAGCGGACAGTTCGGCGAGCTGCGCGCCCGCGTGTTGCCGACGAATGTGCACGATTCGATCCTGATGCTCGTCAACGGCAATTGCGAGCTCATGCTTGCCTATCATCATCCCGAGCTTTCGCTGCATCTGGACCCGACACGCTACGAACACCTGACGGTGGGGCGCGACGTATTCATGCCGGTGCGCCGCCCGGCAAAACGTGCGGCCGCCCAGGCGCGTCTGCCGGGTACGGCGCGGCAACCGGTGCCGCTCATCGGCTATACGTCGACCACCTACTTCGGTCGCTGTCTCGCGCTCGTGCTGCGACGGCAGGGCAACGCCGCAGTCTTGCAACCGTACTTCGAATCGGATATGGCCGAGGTACTCAAGAAGATGGCGCTCGCGAGCGACGGCATCGCGTGGCTGCCGCGCAGCCTGATCGAGGAGGAACTGGCCAGCGGTGCGCTTGTACCTGCCGGAGAGCGTCGCTGGATGCTCGATTTGGAACTGCGTCTGTACCGGGACCGCAATCATGCCTCCACGCTGCTTGCCCAGTTGTGGACGTGTATCGCGGAGGGGGCCGCGGCCGGCTGAGCGCTGCCTGCGCGCCGTACGGCGCGCGACGGTTTTCCATTGCGATCGTCATTCGAGGGCCGCCGTGCGGCCCGTTTTCTTTTGAAGCCGTTGCTTCGGCATGCCGGCTGCCGGATGGGCCGCCTCGCGCCCCGAACGTCGTTTTGGTGCGCCGCAGCATAGGCGAAGCCATTGCCAGATAAGGCGATGACGAGGTTATGCGGGCGCCGCATGAACGAATGCAGGACTCGCATCGAGCGCTGTTTATGGCGCCCTACCATGCGACTCGTCTTCCGGAATCGGCATTGCGCTCCCGGGAGTGGCTCGCCTGTCGAGAGACGTGCAAAGGCATGCGGGCACTGTTCAATGACCGCATCCGTGGGGATTCCCAGTGAAGACTGCTCAAGGTGGTGCGCGCCACGACGGCGCGGGCTCGGGGCGAGGGGAGCGAAGTGCGACGAAACGACTCATGACCGCGCGCCGCTCCCTCCGCGTAATTGGCGTGATCGGCGGGCTCGGCGCACTGGCCGCCGCCGATGTGTTTTTCAAACTGATCAAGTCGACGCCCGCGGCGCGCGACGGCGATCATCTCGACGTGATCTTCGAGCAGCATCCGAGCCAACGCGGGGCAGCGGCCGACGTTGCGAGCATCGAGCGCAAGCTTTACATCTACGACACGATTCGCGAGTTCGAAAAGCGCGGGGTGACGACTGTCGTGCTGCCGAGCTTCGTGAGCCATGCCTATATCGACGAATTGCGCGGGAACGCGCGAATCGAGATCGTGGATATGCTCGCGTGTTTGCTCGCGCACGTGCGCAGCCATTTTCCGCACGCGCGCCGCATCGGCGTGCTGACGTCGGACCTCGTTAGCGAGCGCGCGCTCTTCGAACGGTACTTTCGCGCCCCGGAATACGAGGTGCTGCATCCACGGCCCGATGACGAAGCGGGCGGCAACGTCGTGGCGCGCGCGGTGTACGGTGCCGATGGCATCAAGGCCGGCAATCTGCGCGGGCGCCCGATCACGCTGCTGCGCGAGGCATGCGAGGATCTGATCGCGCGGGGCGCCGAGGTGCTCGTGACCGGGTTGACCGAAGTCGGGCTTGTCGCGGAGCAGCTCGCGCCCTTGCGCGTGCCGCTCGTCGATTCGAACCTCGTCTACGCGCAGCATGTCGTGCGCGGCGAGTACGACCGCAGGGCACGGCCGTTCAAAGTGGGCGTGGTCGGGGGTGTCGGCCCGGCGGCAACGGTCGATTTCATGCAGAAGATCGTTCGCAACACGCCGGCCGAACGCGACCAGGATCACATCAAGGTGCTCGTCGAGCAGAACCCGCAGATCCCCGATCGCACGGAGAACCTGATCGGCGACGGCGAAGACCCGACCGTCGCGCTGTATGCCACCTGCAAGAAGCTCGAAGCGGGGGATGCCGACATCATTGCGATTCCCTGCAACACCGCACATGCATTCGTCGAACGGATCCAGCCGTATCTGAACGTGCCGATCGTGAACATGCTGACGGTGACGGCCGAACATTTGCGCGCCACGTTTCCCGCGCTGCGAGAGGTGGGGCTGCTCGCCACTTCGGGGACGCTCGCGAGCGGCGTGTACGAGCGCGCACTCGCCGCAGTGGGCCTCGAGCAGGTTACGCCGGAGCCGGCGCTGCAAGCCCGGGTCATGAATGCGATCTACGGCCCGCGTGGCGTGAAAGCCGGCTACACGAGCGGTGATTGTGTGGAGGAGATCGTCGCGGTGTGCGAGGCGCTGATGGCACGCGGCTGCAAGGTTGTCTTGCTCGGCTGTACGGAACTCCCGCTCCTCTTGCCGCAGGGCGAGCGCCGCGACGAGCGCGGCCGTACCGCATGCCTCGTCGATCCGACCGACGTGCTGGCACGACGTTGCATAGCCTATGCGCGCGGCGAGTTGCAAGGTGAGGATTTTCGGGAACAGGCGCGCCATGGCGCGCGGCTTCCTGCGAGAGGGCAAACGACGTAATATCCGGGATCGCTTCGCCGCTCGCGCGAGCCGCGATTCCTCGCGCACGCCGGGCGGCGCCTTTCATCATGCGTTCCATGCCGCCGCCCATATCGCCCTGTCGCTTTCGCCCCCGCCTGCAGTCAACGGCTGGGTCACGCGTGTTGCACGAGCCGCCACAAGGCCTGCACGTCGACGTTCGCCTGCACGGCGTCTGCGAGCTTGTCGATGGAGGCGAGGCGCCGGGCGTCGTGATCGATGCGCTCGGCAGCATCGAGTCCGGCCCAGCGCAGCAGCGCGCGGCATGCATCGGCGTTGTCGAAGAGCCCATGCAGGTACGTCGCAAGAATCCGGCCGTCTTCGGATATCGCGCCTTCGGCGCGCATCGTCTCGCCGTCGAGCAGCCGGATCGCGGGCCGGTTCAGTGCCGGGCCCTCGGTTACGCCCATGTGAATCTCGTAGCCGGCAACGGGTGCATCATCGAACGCGAGCCGGCCCGACGTATTGACGAGCCGTTTTTCGGGCGCGAGGGTGGTGACGAAATCGAGCAGCGCGAGGCCGCGCTCGCATCGCACGCCGCTTTCGAGTCCGAGGGGATCGAGCAGTTCGCGCCCGAGCATTTGCATGCCGCCGCAGATGCCGATCAGCTTTCCGCCATAGCGCAAATGACGCTGCAAATATGGCTCCCAGCCGTTGTCCCGCAGCCATGCGAGATCGCGTTGCACGCTCTTGCTGCCGGGCAGCACGACGAGATCGGCGGCAGGCAGCGGCTCGCCGGCGCGTACATAACGGAAATCGACCTGGGGGTGCGCCCGCAGTGCGTCGAAATCGGTGTGATTGCTGATGCGCGGCAACGCCGGCACGACCACACGCAACGCTTCGTCCGCCAACGCGCGGGCATGCCGGGCCGCCGGCAGCATGTCTTCGGCGTCGAGCCACAGCCCCGGCACGAATGGGACCACGCCGAACACCGGCTTGCCCGTGCGCGTTTGCACCCAATCGATGCCGGGCGCGAGCAGCGCCACGTCGCCGCGAAACTTATTGATAACGATGCCCTTGACGCGCGCGCGCTCGGCTTTGCTCAGACACTCGAGCGTGCCGACGATCTGCGCGAAGACGCCGCCGCGATCGATGTCGGCTACGAGCACGACGGGGCAGTCGACGGCCTGCGCGAAGCCCATGTTCGCGATGTCGCCTTCCCGCAGGTTCACTTCGGCGGGGCTGCCCGCCCCCTCGACAAGCACGAGGTCCGTCTTCGCGCGCAGCCGCGCGAACGATTCGAGCACGGCCTGCATCGCGACAGGTTTGTAGTCGTGATAGGCGCGCGCATCGAGGTTACCGCGCGCGTGGCCCTGCACGATCACCTGCGCGCCGATATCGCTGTTCGGTTTCAGCAGCACCGGGTTCATGTCGACCTCGGGTGCGATACCGGCGGCCAGGGCCTGCCATGCCTGCGCGCGGCCGATCTCGCCGCCGTCCACTGTCACCGCGCTGTTGAGCGACATGTTCTGCGGCTTGAACGGCGCCACGCGCTTTCCCGAGCGTGCCGCGAGGCGACACAACGCGCCGACGAGCGTGCTTTTGCCGGAGTCCGAGCTCGTTCCTTGGATCATCAGTGCGCCGGGCATGGCGGAATACCTGCGAAGTTGGGATGGGGCGCGCGCCTGGCGCGCGGATATCCGCGCATGCGGTGCACGTGCGCGACGTCGATGGGCTCGCATTATGTCATCGGTGAGGCGTGCTTCGAAAATCAGACGAGGGCGAAGCGGTGCCGGACGCATACGGTCGGCAATGCAGGGGCCGCTTTCCGTTGGAGCGAGCGATGATTGCCTCGCTCTCGGCCGTGACGATGGCGTTGCTGGCACTCGCGGGGTTCGCATTCGATGCGCTCGTGGGAGAGCCGCGCCGCTGGCACCCGCTCGTCGGCTTTGGACGCTGGGCGAAGTGGCTCGAGCACGCGCTCAATCCCGACTATGCGGCCAGCACGCCACCCGCTTCGCGCCGATGCCCGATCGTCTGGCGCACGCGCGTGTCCGGCGTGGCGGCATGGGCGCTGGCTGTGGTGCCTCCCGTCGTGCTTTCCATCGTGCTGATGCGCGTGCTGCCGCCCGCGGCAGGATGGGCGCTGCATGCCGCGCTGCTCTGGTTCGCGCTTGGCGCGCGCAGTCTGGCCGATCACATCGTGCCGATCGAAGCCGCGCTGGCCGCGGGCGATCTGCCGCGCGCACGCATGCTGACTTCGCGCGTGGTCACGCGCGACCTTTCCGATGCAGGCGAAACCGACGTCGCGCGCGCGGCGGTGGAGTCGGCGCTCGAGAACGGCAACGATGCCATCTTCGGCGCGCTCTTCTGGTTTGCCATCGCGGGCGGCCCCGGCGCGCTTGCTTTTCGGCTCGTCAATACGCTCGATGCGATGTGGGGCTATCGCACACCGCGCTTGCTCCATTTCGGCTGGGCCGCTGCGCGTCTCGACGATCTCGCGAACTACGTGCCGGCGCGGCTCACCGCGCTCAGCTATGCCCTGGGCGGCGATTGGCGCACGGCCTTGTATTGCTGGCGCACGCAGGCCGGCGCGTGGGACAGCCCCAATGCGGGGCCGGTCATGGCGAGCGGCGCCGGCAGTCTCAATGTTTCGTGCGGGGGCACGGCCCGTTACCATGGCGCGGACGAAGCACGGCCCGCGCTCGGCGCTGGCAGCAGCCCGGCTGCCGCCGACGTGGGACGCGCGATCGCGCTCGTACGGCGCGCGATCGGCATCTGGTTCGCTGCGTTCGCGTTGCTCGCGGTCTCGTCGACCTTGTTTTAGAAAACACGCTCACTCATGACCGATCTCGATCTCCCTGTTGCCGTTGCGCACGGCGGCAATCTCGGCGAGGCGATCCGCCGCTACGGGATCGCGCGCGAACACTGGGTCGACTTGTCGACGGGCATCAATCCGCACGGCTATCCGGTGCCGCCGATCAGCCCGGACGCGTGGTTGCGCCTGCCTGACGACGACGACGATCTGGAGGCCGTGGCGGCCGCGCATTATGGCGCCGCGCGCGCGCTGGCCGTCGCCGGCACGCAGGCCGCGATCCGCGCGCTGCCTCGGCTTTTGCCGCCGGGCTGCGTGGGCGTGGGGCTGCTCACCTACGGCGAATATGCGCCGGCGTTCGAGCGCGCCGGTTTCCGCGTCGACCGGTTCGTGACGCCGATGCTGGCCGATTGCCGACACGCCGCCGCTTTCGTGCTCGCTCCGAACGAGCCGTTGCCGGCGCACCTGAAGCACCTCGTGCTCGTCAATCCGAACAATCCGGGGACGGAATCGTTCACGCGCGAAACCGTCGCCGAATGGCACCGCCAACTTGCTTCGCGCGGCGGCACGCTGATCGTGGACGAGGCGTTCGCCGATGCGGTGCCGGCATCGAGCCTTGCCTCGTTCGCCGATGCCGAAGGGCTCATCGTCTTGCGTTCGGTTGGCAAGTTTTTCGGGCTCGCCGGCGCGCGCGTCGGCTTCGTGCTCGGCTCCGAGCGCGTGCATGGGGCGATGCGGGCGCTGCGGGGGCCGTGGGCGGTTTCAGGGCCGGCACGCGTGGCGGTGCGGGCCGCTTTGGAAGACGACGCGTGGCAGCGCGCGATGCGCGCGAGTCTCGCCGATGCCAGCGCGCGCCTCGCGCAACTGCTGCGAAGCCATGGCATGGACGCGGTCAATACGGCGCTTTTCGCGTGGGTGCGCGACGGCAATGCGATGCGGATACAAGACTGCCTCGCGCGGGACGGCATCTGGGTACGCCGATTCGAAACGGTGGCGGGGCTGCGATTCGGATTGCCGCCAGACGAATCGGCGTGGGCCCGCCTCGATGCCTCGCTGCGTGCTGCGCGAGGGCGCTGAGCGCACGGATTTCTTTTCCGATCGCAATGCAAAAAATCTAGTCAGATAGCTGTAATTATTGCCATCGAGCGGGCGCATGTTTCGTGCCTAAATACGATTTTTGCCCGATTGCGCAATTCGGCTGTAAAGCATATTGGTTTTTGGGTGCAGCGGCGATATCTTTGCTGGAACCGCAAAGCAAGGAACTGCCCCATGACCGACGCATCGCGCGCCTCGCGCCTCGAGCAGGGATTGAATTTCCTTTCGGGTGGTGGAGAACTAGGCAGACTCATTCGCAATTTCGACTGGCGGTCGACCCCGCTGGGCGAGCCGGAGAGTTGGCCGCAGAATCTGAAACTCGCGTTGCGCATCATGCTCAACTCGAGCCAGCCGATGTGGATCGGCTGGGGTAAGACGCTCGTCTATTTCTATAACGATCCTTACAAGGCTATTATCGGCGGCAAGCATGCCTGGGCGCTCGGGCGGCCGATGATAGAGGTGTGGGGCGAGATCTGGAGCGAGATCGAGCCGATGCTCGATACGGCGATGAACGGCGGACGCGGGACGTATGTGGAAGCGCAACTGCTCGTCATGGAGCGCAACGGCTATCCCGAGGAAACGTATTACACGTTCTCGTTCAGCCCGATTCCGGACGACGACGGCAACGCCGGCGGCATTCTCTGCGCGAACACGGACGACACACAGCGTGTGGTCGGAGAGCGGCAGCTCGCGCTCTTGCGCGATGTCGCGGCCGATACCGCGCATGCGAGGACCTGGCAGGATGCCTGCGCGCGCAGCGCACAGGCGCTCGCGACGAATGCGCGCGATCTGCCGTTCGCGATGATCTACATCGCCGAGGAGCCGAACGCGTCGGCCTTCGAGCTTGCGAGTGCTACGGGCATCGAACACGGGCATCGCGCCGCGCCGCTTTCGATCGCGCCCGGCGATGCCTCGCTGTGGCCGCTGCACGAGGCTGTGCAAACGCGCAAGCCGGTGGTGGTATCCGATCTTGCGGCGCGCGTGGGCGTGGCGTTGCCGAGCGGGCCCTGGAGCGAGCCGCCGAAACAGGCGGTGGTGCTGCCGATTTTTCCCGGTGGCGAACGGGGGCGCGTTGGCGCGCTCGTGGTCGGGTTCAATCCGTATCGGCTCTTCGATCGGAATTATCGAAGCTTCCTGAGCCTCGTCGCCGGTCAGATCGCCGCCGCGGTGGCCTATGCGCTGGCTTACGAGGAAGAACGACGTCGCGCCGAGGCACTGACGGAGATCGATCGCGCGAAGACGGCGTTCTTCTCGAACGTCAGCCACGAATTCCGTACGCCGCTCACGCTGATGCTGGGGCCGCTCGAAGACGCGCTCAACGAAGCCATGCCGGCGGCATTGCCGTCGCATCAGCGCCGGCGCCTGCAGATGGCGCACCGCAGCGGGCTGCGGATGCTGAAGCTCGTCAATTCGCTGCTCGACTTTTCGCGCATCGAGGCTGGCCGCGTGGTGGCCGCGTTCGAGCCGGCCGATTTGTCGAAGTTCACGGCGGAGCTGGCCTCCAATTTCGATTCGGCGACGGAGCGGGCGGGCCTCGCGCTGTCGATCGATTGTCCGCCGCTGCCGCAATCGGTCTATGTCGATCGCGACATGTGGGAAAAGATCGTCCTCAACCTGCTGTCGAACGCCTTCAAGTTCACGTTCGAGGGCGAGATCGCGGTGCAGATGCGGCCCTCGGCCGACGGCCGCGCGGCGGAACTCGTCGTGCGCGATACGGGGGTGGGCATTCCGGCAGGCGAGCTGCCCCGGCTTTTCGAACGCTTTCATCGCGTGGAGGGCCAGCGCAGCCGGTCGTTCGAGGGCTCCGGCATCGGCCTTGCGCTCGTGCACGAACTCGTCAAGTTGCACGGCGGCTCGATTGCGGTGGAGAGCGAGGTCGGACGAGGCACCCAGTTTCTCGTGAGCCTTCCCTTCGGCACCGCGCATCTGGCCGCCGAGCGAATCGGCACCGAGCGGATGCGCGCCTGGAATTCGAGCCGCGCGGAGGCGTATGTCGAGGAAGCACTGCGCTGGTTGCCGCGAGGCGACCTGAGCGAAGACGGCAGCGATGCGGAGCGCGCCGAGGAACTGCCTGACTTGGCCTTTGCTACGCGCACGATGGGCTCGCGCGTGCTCGTCGTCGACGACAACGCGGACATGCGCAGCTATATGCGGCGCCTGCTCAAGGGGCGTTGGGAAGTCGAGACCGCCGCTGACGGGCAGGCGGCGCTCGAGGCGATAAGACAACGTAAGCCCGATGTGGTCGTCACCGACGTCATGATGCCGAACATGGACGGATTCGGACTGTTGCACGAGATCCGGCGGGACCCGGCGCTGCGCGATCTGCCCGTCATCGTCGTCTCGGCGCGCGCGGGCGAGGAGGCGCGCGTGGAAGGGCTCGAGTCGGGCGCTGACGATTACCTGACCAAACCGTTTTCCGCGCGCGAGTTCGTGGCGCGCGTCAATGCCAACCTGGAAATGGCGCGGCTGCGCCGCGAAGTCACGCGCGATCTGCGCGAAAGCGAGGCGCGGTTCAGGAACATGGCCAACCACGCGCCCGTGATGATGTGGATCAGCAAGCCGGACGGCGCGTTCGACTACCTCAATCAGCCCTGGTGCGATTTCACGGGGCAGACGCTCGACGACGCCATTGGCGACGGCGCGTGGAACGCACTGCATCCCGAAGACCGGGAGGCTACGCGTCGGGCGTTTCTGGCCGACAACGTCGAGCAGCGGCTGTTCCGCGCCGAGTATCGCGTGCGCACGGCCCAGGGCGATTACCGGTGGGTGCTCAGCGCGGCGGTGCCGCGTTTCGACGACGACGGCCGGTTTCTCGGCTATATCGGCTCGATCATCGATATCACCGATCGGAAGGAGGCCGAGCAGATTCTGCGTGAAGCCAATGTGGTGCTGGAGCGGCGCGTGGAGGCCGCGATCGCCGAGCGCACGCATACCGAGGCGCAGTTGAGGCAGGCGCAAAAGATGGAGGCGATCGGCAAGCTGACGGGCGGTGTCGCGCACGATTTCAACAACGTGCTACAGGTTATCGCGGGCAACCTTCAATTGCTGCATCGTGACGTGGCCGGCAATCTGCGTGCGGAGCAACGCTTGCAGACGGCTGTTGCGGCCACGGCCCGCGGCTCGCGGCTGGCCTCGCAACTGCTCGCCTTCGGACGGCGCCAGCCGCTTTCGCCCAAAACGGTCAATCTTGGCCGGCTCGTTCGCGGCATCGACGACATGCTGCGCCGCTCGCTTGGCGAGAGCGTCGAGATCGAGACGGTGATTGCGGGCGGATTGTGGAATACGTTCGTCGATACGGTGCAGGTGGAAAATGCGCTGCTCAACCTCGCGATCAATGCGCGCGATGCGATGCAGGGCCACGGCAAGCTGACGATCGAGGCCGGCAACGCGTTTCTCGACGACGTCTACGTCGCCCGCCATCCGGACGTGACGCCCGGCCAGTACGTGATGGTCGCCGTGACCGATACGGGCTGCGGAATTCCCGCGGAACTGCTCGAGCGCGTGTTCGAGCCGTTTTTCACGACCAAGCCCGAAGGCCGGGGTACGGGGCTCGGCCTCAGCATGGTCTATGGGTTCGTCAAGCAATCGGGCGGGCACATCAAGATCTACAGCGAGATGGGGCAGGGCACGACGGTGCGGCTCTATTTGCCACGTGCACGCCAGCCCGAGGACATCGAAACCGAGGTCGAGACAGGGCCTGTTACGGGCGGAACCGAAACGGTGCTCGTGGTGGAGGACGATGAGGATGTGCGAGGCACCGTGGTGGACCTGCTTTCGGAACTCGGCTATCGCGTGCTGCGCGCGAAGGACGCACAGAGCGCGTTGGCGATCGTCGAAAGTGGCGTGCCGATCGATCTGCTCTTCACCGATGTCGTCATGCCGGGCCCGCTCGAGAGCCCCGAACTCGCGCGCAAGGCGCGTGAGCGGCTGCCCAACATAGCCGTGCTGTTCACGTCCGGTTATACCGATAACGCGATCGTCCACGGCGGCCGGCTCGACGACGGAGTCGATCTGCTCAGCAAACCGTATAGCCGAGAGGCGCTGGCACGCAAGATTCGCCAGGTATTGCGCCATCAGGTACGGGGGCGGCCTTCGCAGATGCCGGTGCCCGCGCTGTTGCCGGGCGAGCCCGCCGCCGCGGAGCGCGAGGCGCAGCCGCCGGCACGCACCAGAGGGGGGATTCTGCTCGTCGACGATGATCCGATGGTGCGCTTCACGACGGCGGATATGCTCGCGTATCTGGGCTATGCCGTGACCGAAGCGGCGGATGCGAGCGAAGCGCTGAGCCTGCTCGGCAAGCGTCAGTTCGACATCATCGTGACCGATATCGCATTACCGGACCTTTCCGGCGATGAACTTGCCGTACGGGCCATCGCGCTGCAGCCCGGCTTGCGTGTAATCTTCGCCTCCGGCTATGACGAGTTGCCCGATGGCGGGAATCATGCTGCGTTGTCCGATGCGATGCTGCTGCGAAAACCGTACGACAGGCAGCAGATGGAGGCGCTGCTCGATGCCGCCATGGCCGCGCGGATCGCCTCCGGCATGGCCGGCGCGACAGCGCCGTCGGATCGCACGAGGTTGCCGCCGTCGTTCGAGAAGGTCGACAGGTCCACTTAGTCGCGGCGCGCGCTGCTTTGCACAGACGCGCGCCTTGGGTTCGAGAGGGTGAGCCTTTACGGGAAGTGGCACCGCATTGGTGAGCGTTTTCGGGAGGCGCGCCGCGGGCGGGAGGGCATAGCGTTGCTTGCGGCGAACAGCGCCGTCGTTGCGGCAGCGGCGCATCATCCGTTACTATCGGCGCAGTCGAATGTCGTAGCCGTATCGTTGTATCCGCGTTCCGGCCGGCTTTCATTCTCTCCCGAATATTCTCACCGTCATTGTTTTGCTCTACAAAGGTGAGAATATTCGGGATTGCAACGGAAACTGCCGGGTATGTGGTTGTAGCCTCGGCATAAAAACCGTCGGCGCGGTTTGTGCGGAAATGGCGAACGTGCCCGATCGGGCATGAAATGCGCAAGGATGGGGCAGGCAGTCCGGCGCGCCGCGTCCGGAATCGTCAGTCTCCCGCGCACGGCGCAAATTTCCGCGCAACAATGCGGTGTGCTTGGCAATGCCTTGTCCAGGGCCGCACGTTCGGCGCCGCTGCGTGGGCGCACCGCGGCGGGCGCCTTGGTGAGCGGGCGTATGCACGGGGCAGCGCCCGTGTGACGGGAAGCAAAGGTTTCATACCGATTGCACGCCTTACGCACTGTGTCGGGGCAGCGAATCCGCTATACGTGCGATGCCGCGCTTATGGTTTTTCATATTTTGCTTTTTCGGATTTTTGTATCGATAATTGACGTCGACACGTTGAAACACGATCTGGCAGGCGTCAACTCTGGCGCCACCGTTGGGCAGTTGCGACTCCGCGCTGCCACGAGTCGAGTATGATTCGGCTCGGATCTATAAAGGGGGCTCGGCGTCCCCGCGTCAACCATAACCGGAATCATCGATGGAACAGCTTGAAGGCGAAGCTCGCGAACGGTTGATTCGCTGGCTCCGGCGTCGCATGGACGAATACGGCATTACATTGGAAGCCGTGGCGGAATCGATTTCCGCTGATGAGCAAGCCGAACGGCCCGTGCTTTACCGCGACGCGATGGGCAATACATGGGACGGCTACGGCGATCCGCCCGATTGGCTACGCCGCGCCGTAGCGGCAGGTCAACAAATGGATTTCTACCGTTGCGAGGGATAACACGCGCGTTTCGCGCGTGTTCGTCAGCCGTCGCCGTTCGACGGCGGCCAATAATTTTCGAAAACGCAATCGGAGACGGGAACACGTTGCGCCCAGTGTTCGATTTCGAGCATGGGCCGCGGATAGAACTGTTCGACATGCCCGAGGCATAGTATTGCCACCGGTTTCGCGCCGGCCGGCATATGCAGCAGCGCGCGAAGTTCGTCGACGTCGAAAAGCGATACCCAGCCCATGCCGAGACCCTCGGCGCGGGCGGCGAGCCACATGTTCTGAATTGCACAGGCCACCGAGGCCAGGTCCATCTCCGGCATCGTGCGGCGGCCGAAAACATGCTTTTCGCGTCCGTCCATGAGCGCGACGACGAGTAGTTCGCCGCATTCGATCATGCCTTCGACCTTGAGCTTCATGAATTCGTCGCGCCGCTCTCCGAGCGCGTCGGCCGTCTTTTCGCGCTCGCGCTCGACGGTATCGTGCAGCGCTTTGCGCAGCGCTTCGTCGGTGATGCGAAGAATGCGCCACGGCTGCATGTAGCCGACGCTCGGCGCGTGGTGGGCGGCATCGATCAGGCGGGCCAGTACCTTTGCATCGACCGGTCCGCGCACGAAATGGCGCATGTCGCGCCGCTCGTAGATGGCGCGATAGACGGCCGCGCGGTCCGATTCGTCAAAGGGCTTGTCCATGAATGCGTCGAGCCTCGAAGGTGGCGATGAGATCGCGGTGCGGGCACGTGCTGATGCGTCGTGCGTACGGGAGCCGCGAGCCCCGAGTGTAATCCAACCATCGGGTCTGACAGGTACGGATCGCCATTGATGCCGGGCGCTTCGGCGGTTTGGCCCTCAGCGCTTCGCATCGGCGCCCACTTCGGCGCGAACGAGGTACTGCGTGACCACGTCCGGCAGGTTTTCGAGCAGCCACTGCGCCATGGCCACTTCCTGAGGCAGGATGGTTTCGCAACAGCGTTGCGTCTCGGTGTCGCCAACGGCTTTCGCCGCCGCGATCAACGCCGTGTACGAGGCGATTTCCATCTGCTCGAAAACATAGCCGGCCATCCCACCCTTGACCACTTCGTCGCTCATCGTCATTCCGCCTATCGCCTGTCCGAACGCTGCGATGCGGGCGGCGAGGTCCTTGATCGTCGAGGGGCTGCTGCCCAGGCGGTCAAGGCATCCCTCGAGCAGCTTTTGTTGCGAAAGCGTTTCGTCCAGATGCTGCTCGATGCGCTGCTTGAGTTTCGGGTAGTGCTCGAGCCGCGAGGCTTGCGCCTTGAGCATCGATTCGGCCTGCTTCTCCATTGCGTAGGCATCTCGGAGCCAATCCACCAGATGTTCCCGTGGTTTCGTCGTCATCGCTTTCTCCACGCCGCGCTGTCATGGCGGCAAAGGCGAGCCGGCACCAGCGCGCGGCATCGACTTGCATGCAACGGCTGTTCCCGGCGTGCGGCGGCGCGAACGCGATGCCGGGTACGCGCGTTGCGGCAATTCCGTTGCGGCAATTCCGCTGTGGCAATCAATACGCAGACGCACCCCTCTTTCAACGAACCGGGAGGACGACGATGACCTCGAGAAAGCCCAGTCAGGCAGCCCCGAACAATCCGCGTCAGCAGCATGATCGCGGCGATCACCGGCAGGCTCAACAGCAGCAGAATCAGCAGAAGATGCCACGCCATCAGGGCGGCCAGCGTCAGCCATGACGCGCGGGGCCCGTTGCCGCCGGCAACCCGTGGCCGGCGCCGGTGGGCCGCCGTGTGCCCCTATTTGTGCAGCGTCTGGCGCAGCGCGGCCACGTCGTTTGCGCTGATCGGCTGCGCGTTGTTGCCCCATGCACTGCGCACATAGCTGAGTACCTGTGCGATCTGTGTATCGGCCAGCACGCCCGCGAATGCGGGCATCTGCTGGCGCGGCGGCCCCGCGAGCGTTTCGGGGCTGTTGCCCCCCTCCACCAGCAGGCGAATCAGCGAGGTGGTGTCTTTCGCCAATACGGACGGGTTGCCCGCCAGCGCCGGGAATACCTCCGGTGCGCCGCGTCCGTCTGCGCCGTGGCAGCGCGCGCAAAACGATCGATAGGCGAGGTATCCGACCGATTGCGCATCGGCCACGCGATTGCCGTTGGCCGGAGCAAGCGCGGACGTCGAATCCGGCGCGAACGTGCCCGACGGTTCTCGTACCGGCAGCGATTTGAGGTAATGGGCAATGGCCAGCAGGTCGGCATCGGTCAGGTACTGCGTGCTGTCCTCGATTTGTTCGACCATGCTGCCGTAGGCGCTCAGGCCGGCGGCATGCCCCGTCTTCAGGAACCGCGCGATGTCGGCTTCAGTGAGGCGGCCGAGGCCCGAGCCGGCGTCCGTAGTCAGGTTCGGTGCGAACCAGTGGTCATTGATGCCGCCCGTCAGATACCGGGGTGACGATTCGTCGTAGCCGCGCTCCTGGTAAGCGGCGCCGCGTGGCGTGTGGCACGCGCCGCAGTGTCCGAGCGACTGAACGAGATAGGCACCGCGCCGCCATTGTGCATCGCGGCCGGGCGTGTCGATCGTGGAGTCCTTCGGCATGAAGATCCATTGCCAAAAGCGCAGCGCCCATCGCTGATCGAACGGAAAAGCCACGTCCGAGCGTGCATTGGGGCGAGCGACGGGGCGCACGCGGTGCATCAGAAACGTGTAGAGCGCATACAGATCGTCGTCGCTCATCTTCCAGAACGCCGGATACGGCATGGCGGGGTAAAGCCGCTTGTCGCCGGGCGCGACGCCTTCTCTCACGGCCCGCGAAAAATCGGCGTAGCTATAGCGGCCGATACCGTGCACCGGATCCGGCGTAATGTTGGTCGTCACGATGGTGCCGAAAGGGGAGCCCATGCCGAGGCCGCCCGCAAAGGGCTCGCCCCCCGCGGGCGCCGTATGGCAGCCTGCGCAGTCGGACGCCTTCGCGACGTATTCGCCCCGCGCGAGCAGCGCTGAAGTGGGTTGGCCGCGTGCGGCAGCAGTTTTCTGCGCGTTCTGGCGGGCGGCGTCGGCGCTGCGCTGCGCGTTGCCCATCGCGATTGCGACGATCGCGGGCACGGTCAGCCAGAAGAGCTGCATGGCTCGCGTTGGCTCCTTCATGGCACAGGCCTCGTAGGGCAGGCAGGGGTCGCACCACCGTGCGCGCGCGGCGGCGAGGGCGCGCGCACGGTGGCGGAAGGCAGGAGCCAGCGCGCGGCCACGGCGAGCGCACCCAGCAAGTAAGCCAGCGCGGCGGGCACCCACATGATCAGCCCCCCGAGTTGCTGATCGCGCAATGCGTCGAGGCCAAGCACCGCGGCCGGTTCGACATACGACGGATACCAGAGCCCCGGCGCGAGCGTCAGCAGGGCGCCGAGCGCCCCTGTATGCACCATCGTCGTGAAGAGCGACAACATCGCATGGCCTCCAGTCGAACGCGTGGCGGCGTTGCCGACGATGGTCCACCAGAAGAGCAGCGCCGTCACGAGAAAGCTCGCATGCTGCAACGCATGGACATCGTCGCGAGCCAACGCTGCTTCGAAGAGAACCGGCGCATGCCAGGCCCACAGCGCGACGGCGTGCAGCATCCACGCCCACGCCGGCGAGACGAGGCGCCGCCAGACGCAGGTCCAGCCGCGCGACCGGGCGGCCCGCCCGATACACACCCGCGCGCGCGGCGGCAGCGCCCAGATCCAGGTGCCGAGGGGGCATCCGAGCACGAGCAGCGGCGCCGAAACGATCATCATCGCTTCGTGCTGCACCATGTGCGCCGAGAACAATGCGGCACTCAGCGTATCGAGCGGCGAAACGAGCACGGCTGCGAGCACGAGCCAGCCGGACCCGAATGCGGCCAACCGGCGATGCCGTACCGCCCGCCCGAGCCTGCCGCGCCGCACGAGCCGGACATAGCCGATCGCGTATGCCGCGAGGCTCGCGCACAGCAACGCGGTGACCCAGGGGGTGAACTGCCAGCCGAACGAGGGCGGCGCGCCGTTCGAGCCACCGACGGCGCCGCCATGTGCGAAAGCCGGTGGGGCCGGCACGAGTGCCCACGCCAGGCAGGCGGCCAAGACCATCGGGATGGCCGCCGCGGTTCGACGGCCCGCGGCGGGGCGCGGGCAATGCCGGACAGGGTGCGCAAGGCGGTTCATCGGCAAGGCGAAAGGAGCCATTGTGGAAACCACATCGTCAACTGCACGAGCGCGCTGAACGCACCGAGTACGGTAGCGGCAAACGCAAGAAAGGCGGGCCGCGCGGCGCGCGGTTCGTAGCTTGCAGGGAAAGGCGCCGCCGCATGCCGCCAGTTGCGGTAGGCCAGCGTCGTCGCCGCGATGGAGAATGCGAACGCGAGTGCGCTGACGACGTTGAGCGGCACAGGGTCGCCACGCTCGCACGTATACCGCACGAGCGCATAGTCCACGCTTTGCACGGCGAGCACGAGGGCGGGAGCGGCCAGCAGTCCGAGCCACGTTTTCATTGTGCGACGTCCTCCTCGAGCGGTGTGCCGCCAGCCAGCCAGTCAGTCAGTGCGGTATGCGCGGCGCCAGATAGATCACGGCATAGATGGGCGGCCAGCTCAATACGACGAAGTACCAATAGAGTGCGTTTTCGCTGACGTCCACGAAGCGGCGCCCCTCGATCGGCCCCGTGAAGAGCAGCGCGCCGAGCACGAGCGTGTCAACGGCATCGGTGAGCAAATGGGTGGTATGCAAGCCGAGCAGTAGCCAGATCGTCGAGCCATATGCGTTCGCGTACCACTTCGCGTTCAACGAAGCGAATTCGAAGCCGCGAACGACGAGCGCCGCCGCGGCGAACGCGAGGCACACGGTCACCCAGCGCCGGCAGCCCGACAGATCGAGCCGGTGGGCCGCGCGTTTGGCGAGCGCGTTGGGCGCCATGCTGGCAAGGAGGATCGCCGTGTTGACGGTTGCCCAGTCGAGCGAGGGCGGCGGCGCATCGAGCGGCCATGCGGCATTGACGCCGCGCAGATAGAAGAAGACGGCGAGCGCGAGTGCGAAGGCGGTGCCTTCGATCAGCATCAACGCCGTCGTCGCCCACCACATGAGGCTGCGATGGCCGAAGGCGAAGCTCGGCAATCCCTGTACATCGAGTGTTGCGCGGCTGACGTTGCGCGATGCCGGAGTCCGCTCCCCCGCGCGCTCGTGGCCTGCGTTGGCGGCGTGGTTCATGGCGCGCGCTCCAATGCCATCGCCTGAGCGTGATGCCGCCGCGTTGGCCAGAACCAGACGATCAGCGTGACGGCAACGGGCACCGAGCCCCAGACGACGGCCCACGGGGTGAATACGGAGCCGATGAAAAGCACTGTCGTCGCGAGGGCGCTCAGGAACGGCCAGATGGATGGCGTCGGGAAAAGCGAGCGGAGGTCGGGGCGCGCGTCGAGCACGGTGGTGACGAGTACCTCGCGCGCGTTCGCGGCAAGACCGGCCACGTATTCGGGCTCGCGGCGCGGCGCCCAGAGCGGATCGCGCGCGTGCACCACGGGCACCACGTCGAAATTGTGCGGCGGTGGCGGGCTCGGCGTCGCCCATTCGAGTGTGCCGCCGCCCCACGGATCGGCTCCCGCCCGCACGCCATGACGGCGCGCGCGCCAGACGTTGAACAGGAACAGCACGACGCTTGCGGCGATGGCGGCGGCGCCGAGGCTGGCGACCATGTTCATCGGCCCCCATCCCATGCTGGCCGGATACGTCCAGACGCGGCGCGGCATGCCTTCGAGGCCGAGCAGGTGCATCGGAAAGAACGTCAGATTGAAGCCCGCGAAGAAGAGCCAGAATTGCCAGCGGCCGAGCCGTTCGTCGAGCATGCGTCCGGTGATCTTGGGGAACCAGTAGTAAAGGGCGCCGAAGAGCGGGAAGACGGCGCCGCCGATCAGCACGTAGTGCAGGTGCGCGACGACGAAATAGGTATCGTGCAATTGCAGGTCGAGCGAGACGGAGCCGAGCATGATGCCCGTCATGCCGCCGAGCACGAGGATGAAGAAGAATGCGAGCACGAAGAGCAGCGGCGTCTTCGCATTGAGGCGGCCGGTAACGAGCGTGGCGATCCAGCAATAGATCTGCAGCCCGGAAGGCAACGCGATCATGACGCTTGCCGCCGTGAAAAAGCTCTTGCCGAGCTGCGGCACGCTCGTGGCGAACATGTGATGCACCCAAAGGCCGAACGCCATGAACGCGGTGGCAATGAGCGCGAGCACGATCGCGGTGTAGCCGAACATCGGACGGCGCGCGAAAGTGGGGATGATCGACGAAATGAAGCCGAGCGCCGGCACGAAGATCAGATAGACCTCCGGGTGGCCGAAGAACCAGAAGAGGTGCTGCCAGAGCAGCACGTCGCCGCCGAGTGCCGGATTGTAGAACTGCGTGCCGACGAGCCGGTCCAGGATCAGCGCCGTGCTCGCGACCATGACGGCCGGCATGGCGAAGATGACCATGAATTGCGTGACGAGGGTGGCCCAGGCGAAGAGCGGCATGCGGTTCAGCGACATGCCCGGCGCGCGCATCTTGAGAATCGTGGTGCTGAGGACGATGGCCTCGAGCAGCGCCGAGAGTTCGGTGAAGGTAATCATCTGCGCCCAGATGTCCGAGCCCTTGCCGGTGGCGTAGTTGGGCCCGGCCAGCGGGACGTAGCTGAACCAGCCGCTACGCGGGGCCGCGCCCAGGGCGAAGGCCACGTAAAGCGTCAGTCCGCCGAAAAGAAAAATCCAGTAAGCGTAGGCGTTCATGCGCGGAAATGCGACGCTGCGGGCGCCCACCATCAGCGGTATGAGGTAGCCGGCCACGGCCTGCATGACCGGCACGGCGAAGAGAAACATCATCGTCGTGCCGTGCATCGTAAAGAAGGCGTCGTAGGTGTCGGGCGCAAGCAGGCGTGCATCGGGCCGTGCCAGCTGGAGCCGCATCGCGAGTGCGAGCAATCCCGCCAGCGCGAAGAACACGAACGTGGTGACGATGAAGCGCCGCGCGATCGTCTTATGGTTGACCGCGGCCAGTGCACCGAGCCAGCCGGGCGGGTCGCTCCAGGTTTGGGCCAGCGCGGCGCATACGGCTTCGCTCGCCTCCGGGCCGTCCACCAGGCGGCCTTCGGCGGGCGTGCGCGGTACTCGCTCGGTATGGTCGGATGGGTTGCGGTCAGGGGTCATGGCGGCGTCGGACGGAGCTCGGGGCAGCGCTATCGGAGGGTGGTGAGCCAGGCGACGAGCGCTTGGAGGTCGGCGGCGGGTAGCGAAGACGCAGGCATCGTTGCACCGGGCTTCGCTGCGTTCGGGTCGCGAATCCAGGCGGCGAGACTGGCCGCGTCGTTCGGAATCGAGCCGGCCGCCAGCGTTTGCCGGCTCATCAGATGCGTGAGGTCGGGGCCGAGCGAGCCGGCGGCGCTCGTACCCCGCACCGTATGGCAGCCGGCGCACGACGACTGCTCGAAGATCTGACGGCCGCGCACAGCCAGCGCATTCGCCGGTGCGCCGGCCGGCTCGCGCTGACGTGCGGCCCACGCGGCGTAGCGCTCGGGCGCCTCCGCCACGATCGTCATCGCCATCAGCGCATGCTCGGCTCCGCAAAACTCCGCGCACTGCCCGCGGTAGACGCCGGCTTTGTCGGCGCGAAACTCGATCGTCGTCGAGATGCCGGGCAAAAGATCTTTCTTCCCGTGCAGGTTCGGCACCCAAAAGCCGTGAATGACGTCACCGGCCGCGAGCGAGATGACGACGGGGCGGCCGACGGGTACATGCAGTTCGTTGGCGACGGTGAAATCGGCCGCGTCGCCGTCGCGCGCATAGTTGGCCTGCCACCACCATTGCCATCCCACGAGGTCGATGTGAAGCGCGTTTGCGACGGGCAGTCTCGACAGCGCACGATCGGTCAGCGCATCGGCCACGGTAATGCCGGCGAGCAGCAGTACGGATGCCGCGCTGGCGGCCACGACGGCGCGGCGCGCCGCGCGCTCGGGGCGCGCGCTGCCGCCGAGATCGGGCGGCGTCGATTCGTCGGCCCGCCGGCCGCGCCGTGCCAGTGCGACGAGCACGATGGCCAGCACGGCGGCGAATACGGCGCCCGTTACGACGAGCGTGAGGTTCCAGAGCCTGACGATGTGCGCAGCTTGCACGCCCGCAGGCGTAAGCGCATTCTGGTGCGTCGCTGCATGCGCGAGCACGGCCGGGACCATGCATGCGGCGAACGGCGCGAATGCCGTGCGAAGGCGAGCGGCGCAGCGGCGTCGTAGCAGGAGCGGCCGGCGCGGCCCGCGCAAAAAGGCGCTCGTCGAGGCGCGCAGTCTTTTCATCCGGGCTTGCCGAGAGAGAGGGACCTTCCGCGCTCAGCAGATTCCGTACCCGCCGCGCGGCGCTGGACGGGCCGCACGGATCGGCGCTCTCTGGGCAATGCTTTTGGCAACGCGCGGCGGCCGGGCCGCATGGCCATGCGGCGGCGGGAACGAAGGTTGCGTCGCTCGGCAGACCGCCGCCGCGGCGGTCGAGTGCGCCTCGCCTGCGCATGGTTCGATGCCAACAACGGAGGCTGCCATGAACGTGAAACTCAAACCCATCGATCAGCAGACCATCGTCATCACCGGCGCCACGAGCGGCATCGGGCTTGCGACGGCACGTCTTGCGGCCCGGCGCGGCGCGCGTCTGATGTTGATCGCGCGCAGTGCGCCGGCGCTCGAGGAACTGGCGGCCGAGCTTGCCGGCGCGCGCGAGGGGGCGACCGGGCCGTCGGTCTCGGGGCGCGGGGCGGTGGTCGACTACGCCGTGGCGGACGTGGGCGAGCCGGATCAGGTCGAAAAAGCCGCGGCGCAGGCCATCGCGCGATTCGGCGGCTTCGACACGTGGATCAATAACGCCGGTGCGTCGATCTTCGGCCGCTATGCCGACGTCCCGCTGGAGGAGCAGCGCAAGCTCTTCGATACGAACTTCTGGGGCGTCGTGCACGGCTCGCTGGCAGCCGTGCGCCATCTGAAGACGCGCGGCGGGGCGCTGATCAACCTCGGCAGCGAATTGTCGGATCTGGCCATTCCGCTGCAGGGCACCTATGTGGCTTCGAAGCATGCGGTGAAGGGCTATACCGATGCGCTCCGGCTCGAGTTGATCGCCGAGCGCGCGCCGGTATCGGTGACGCTCATCAAACCCTCGGCCATTCACACGCAATTCGTCGAGCACGCGCGCAATCATCTCGAAGTCGAGCCCAAGCTGCCTGCACCCGTCTATGCGCCGGAACTCGTCGCCGAGGCCATTCTCCATGCGGCCGGGCACCCGGAGCGCGAACTGTTCGTCGGCGGTGCGGGGCGCACGCTATCCGCATTCGCGCGGCATTTGCCGAGGCTTTTCGATCGTGTCATGAGCCGCAACGGCTTGCGTTCGCAAATGAGCGACCGCGAACCGTCGGCAGGCGACGGCCTCGAGCAGGGGGCGAGCGGGCTGCGCGAACGTTCGGAGATGCCGCGGCGCGTGTTCCGGTCGAGCCTTTATACGCAGGCGGTGATGCATCGGCGCGGCACGACAGCAGTGGCGCTCGGCGCGGCGGCGCTCGTGGCCCTCGCGGCGCTGACACGTCAGCGCGACACGAACCACGGCAGGCAGCGCCGGCGCAACGCCTGAGCGCGGCGGTGTTTCCGGCCGCGCCGCCACGGCGGCGGCGCGTGCTTTGTCCGACGCCGCCGTGATATCGCTCCTGTGCACGCCATGCCGCTCGAACCCGACAGAAGCAGTGCGATCGACGAGGTACCCATGCCTGACCGCCCGCGCGGATCGAGCGCGCGCACGACCGCGCGCGTTCGAGAAGTGCTCGATGGCCGCCGCCGCGGCCTGGGCGTGCTGCTGCCATTCGCCGGCCCTGCCGTCGTGGTGTCCGTCGCCTACATGGACCCCGGCAACATAGCGACGAACCTTCAGGCGGGAGCCGGCTACGGCTATTCGCTGCTGTGGGTCGTTCTGCTCGCGAACGTGGTCGCGATGCTGTTTCAGGCCATCTCGGCGCGCATCGGCCTCGTCACCGGCGAAAGTCTCGCGAAGCTGTGCGCAAGCAATCTGCCGCGGCCGGTGGTCTATGCCGTGTGGGCCGTCAGCGAAATCGCCGCGATGGCGACCGATCTCGCGGAATTTCTCGGCGGCGCCATCGGCCTGTCGTTGCTTGCGCATCTGCCGCTGCTCGTGGGCATGGCGATCACCGCGGCGTTGACGTGGGGCCTGCTGCTCATGCAGGCGCGTGGCTTTCGCCCGTTGGAGCTTGCCATCGGCGCGCTCGTCGGCGTGATCGCACTGGCCTATACGGCGCAGCTCTTTTTCGTGCAGCTCGACTGGCCCGCGCTTGCACACGGCACATTCACGCCGTCGATCGCCGACGGCGAAGCGCTGCTCGTCGCCGTGGGCATCATCGGCGCGACCGTGATGCCGCACGCGCTATTTCTGCATTCGGGCCTGACGGGCGAGCGGATCAGGCCGCGCGACGACGGCGATCTGCGCAGACTCGTGCGCTACGCCAATGCCGAAGTCGTCATCGCCCTGGGCGTGGCCGGCCTCGTGAACATGGCGATGGTTGCCATGGCGGCCGGTGCCTTTCATCGGGGGCATGCCCAGATCGCCGAAATCCAGGCCGCCTACCATACGCTCACGCCGCTGTTCGGCTCGATGGCCGCGGGCCTCTTTCTCACCTCGCTGATGGCCTCGGGCATTTCGAGCTCGGTAGTCGGCACAATGGCCGGGCAGATGATCATGCGCGACTTCCTCGGCTTCGCCGTGCCGCTTTCGGTCAGACGCCTTGTGACGATGGTGCCGGCATTCATTATCGTGGGGCTCGGCTTCGACGCCACGCGCGCCCTCGTGCTGAGCCAGGTCGTGCTGAGTCTGGCTGTGCCCGTGCCGATGATCGCGCTGGTCGTCTTCGCGAGCCGGGCGCGCACGATGGGCGCTTACCGGCTGGGGCCGTGCGTCGTCGCGCTTGCCGTCGTGTGCGCGGCGGCCGTGCTCGGCATGAACGGCGTGCTCGTCGCGCATCTCCTCTGACCGATGCCGCCATGCGTTTCCGTGCGCTTCGGGATGGTCTGCGGGCGGCGGCGCGCGGACGGTCCGGGCGCCGTGAAGGCCCTCCCTGCTCCGACCGGTGAGGGTTTTCGGGATCGACCGAATCTGAGTCGTCGCGTGGTGGTTTCCTCGCCGCTTGCGCCGCGGCATGAGCCGCACCTGCGGCCCGTCCGGCGCCGCGCCAAGCCGGTTGTGCCCAAAGCAGTGAGCGGGCGGGCTGCTTGCCGGCCTGTTCTCCGCGCTTCGAAGCCACCTTCAAAGGTGAGAGTTTTCGGGATTGGCGGCTGTTCTTGCCACAAGCGCGTCACATCGCGAAATCGAAAATCGTGCGAAGATCGCTGGTTTGGACGCGGCATCGGCCTCGTCGTGACGATTGAACCTATAGGAGACTCAGATGCAGATCACCGGAGAGATGCTGATCGGCGGCGAGGCGGTGCGTGGCACGGCCGGCACGTTGCGTGCGTTCGACCCGGCTCGCAACCTCGAGATCGAGCCGGCTTTCGGGGCGGGCGATGCAGGCGATGTCGACCGCGCATGCCGGCTCGCGCAGGGGGCGTTCGACGCCTTCCGGCAAGCGCCGCTCGAGCAGCGTGCGAAGCTGCTCGACGCGATCGGGGACAAGATCATGGCATTGGGCGATGCCCTGATCGAGCGCGCCCAGATCGAATCGGCCCTGCCGAAGGCGCGCCTCGAAGGCGAACGCGCACGCACGGTCGGCCAGCTCAAGCTGTTCGCGGCGCTCGTGCGCGATGGCCGCTGGCTTGGCGCGACGCTCGATTCGGCGATGCCCGAGCGCAAGCCGCTGGCGCGTTCGGACCTGCGTCTGCAGAAAATTCCGTTGGGGCCTGTTGCCGTGTTCGGGGCAAGCAACTTTCCGCTCGCGTTCTCGGTGGCCGGCGGCGATACCGCTTCGGCCCTGGCGGCGGGCTGTCCCGTTGTGGTGAAGGCGCATCCGGCGCACCTCGGAACCTCGGAGCTCGTCGGCCGCGCCATCCGGGAGGCCGTGGCCGAAAGTGGCCTGCCTGCCGGCATCTTCTCGCTCGTGCTTGGCGCGGGCAACGCGATCGGCGAGGCGCTCGTTGCGCACCCGGCGATCAAGGCCGTCGGCTTCACGGGTTCGCGTGGCGGCGGCGTCGCGCTGATGAACATCGCGGCGCGGCGCCGCGAACCGATTCCGGTGTATGCCGAGATGAGCAGCATCAATCCGTTCTTCGTGCTGCCCGGTGCGCTGGCTGCACGCGGCGAAGCGATCGCGAACGGTTTCGTCGAATCGCTGACGCTGGGCGTGGGGCAGTTCTGCACGAATCCGGGGCTTGTGGTGGTGCTCGAAGGGCCACACCTGCAGAGCTTCGTCGACGCGGCCGCGAAGGCCCTGGAGAAGAAGGGCGCGCAGACGATGCTGACGGCCGGCATCGCGTCGGCCTACCGCGACGGCATTGCGCGGCGCGCGGGCATCGACGGCATCAAGCGCCTTGGCGAGGGCGCCACGACCGATGCGCAAAACGCGGCGCTGCCGTCGCTGTTCGCGGCGACGCAATCGCAATTCCTCGCGAACGCGCCGCTCGAGGACGAAATCTTCGGCCCGACGTCGCTGATCGTCACATGCCGCGACATCGCCGAGATGATGGAGCTGGCCGAGCGTCTGGAAGGCCAGTTGACGGCCAGCCTGCACCTCGAGCGCGACGATCACGACCTCGCGCGCCAGTTGTTGCCGACACTCGAGCGCAAGGCCGGCCGTATTCTCGCCAACGGTTTTCCGACTGGCGTCGAGGTTTGCCATGCGATGGTGCACGGCGGGCCGTACCCGGCCACGTCCGATCCGCGTTCGACGTCGGTCGGCACGCTCGCGATCGAGCGGTTCCTGCGGCCGGTCTGCTATCAGGACTTGCCCGCGGCGCTGCTGCCGCAATCCGTGCAGGACGAGAACCCGCTCGGCCTTTGGCGCCTGCGTGATGGTGCGTTCGAGCGTCGCTGAGCGCAAGCGATGACGGGCGGCGCAGCGGCTTGGCCGCGCGCCTGCCCCTTACCTCGTTACCCGCGTTCCTTCAGCCGCCCACGTGATAGATGCGCCCCGTCTGGGCGCCTTCCACGCTGCGGCAATATGCCATTGCCGCACGCTCCGCCGTAACGGGCTCGAAGCCTTGGAAATACGATCCATACGCGTCGAGCGATTCCGCGAGCACGGTCGGGCTGACGAGATTGATGCGGATGCCGCGCGGCAATTCTATTGCCGCGCCGCGCACGAAGCCTTCGAGTGCGGCGTTGACGGTCGTCGCATTGATACCGTCGCGAACAGGCTCTTGCGCCAGAATGCCGCTTGTGAGCGTGAACGAGCCGCCATCGCGAACATGATGCTGCGCGGCCAGTACCACGTTGACCTGCCCCATCAGCTTGTCGCACAGGCCGATCCAGAATTGATCGGCCGTCATGTCGTGAAACGGTCCGAAGTGCACTTTGCCGATCGTCGTCACGACAGCGTCGACCGACCCGATTTCGTGAAACAGCCGCTCGACGCCCGATAGATGCGTTGCGTCCACGTGGTAATCCCCATGCGTTGCACTCACCTCCACGATTTCATGGCGCTGAGCCAGCGCCGTGCTGACCGCTTTGCCGAGCGTGCCGCTCGCGCCGATGACGACGACTTTCATGGATTGCCTCCTTCACCGTTCGGGCCGTTCGCCGCGAAGCGGCCATGCGAGCAACACGGCCGCGGCGGCCTTGCAAAGGGCACCGGCGCCCGTCACGATCGCGGCCGGCACCGACATTGCCCATTCGGCCGGCAATGCCGGCGCGGCGAAAAGGGCACCTGCCAAGCACAGCACGATCGTGACCCAGCGTGCCCAGCGGCGGCCCAGCGCCACGAAAGCATAGAGCGCGCCGAGCAGCACGCGCGCCAGGATTGCGGCGGCAAACGCCGATGCACCGATTTGCGATGCATCGTGCGGCGGCAGCCAGGCGAACTCGAACGGTATTTCCAGCCATGAGGCAGCGTAGGCGGCGCCGAGAAAAAGGAGCGCCGCGTGCCATCGTTTCGCCGAGCGCGGTTCGAGCGCCGCGCGCTGTGCGTCGAATGCAAGTCGCATCCGCTGCATCGCCGTGCCGGGAAGGGGGCGGCTCGCATTCATGGTCTGCTCGCAAGGTTTGCGCGTCAGGTTCGTCGGCCACGGCGCGTATCGTTCGATGCGTTTGAAACAACCGTTATCGCTCATCAAGCGTAGTGCAGCGGCTGACAACTTCAAGCTCGAACGCGTGCGTCGCGACGCGATCCCGCACGCGCGCGTGGATCATTCTCGAGCCATGCCGCAAGAGTCGTTCCGACAGGTTGGCCGAAGAACGCGGGCGCGACGACACGACACGGGACGACGGAACGAGAACGATTTATTTCTCGTGCAACCTGCGTTTTCTACAGAGTATGATTCCAATCCTGCGCGCACGAGCCGCCGCGAAGGTCATGGCTCGCGCGCCCGGCTGCTGCGTCGAACCGTGTTGGGCGCTCGCTGGCGGCCCCATACGAAGAGGTTTCAGGAGGCAGACGAGTCATGCATTCCGACGCCGCATTCACTCACCGCGGATACCTGCTCAACTGCGCGCCGGCACGCGCGGGAGACGGCTTTTTTCAGCCGTACGTGGTGATTTCCCGATCGAGCGACGGCGAACTCGTCGCGAACCGTTTTTTTCCCGTCGATCTGCGCTTTCGCGACGAGGCGACAGCCATCGCGTATGCGCGCGACTGGGCAGTACGCTGGATCGATGCCAGCAGTGTGACGGTCTGACGAAGCCGCGCTCGCCGGTGCGGCGGGCGGGCCAGACGCACTGACCGAACGGTCGAGGCACGCTGCGCGAGAAAAAGCGGTAACCTCCGTACAAGTATCACTTTCCCGCTGCGCGGCTCGCGGCTTCGTCTCATCATGTCCAATCCGTCTTCTTCTCCCTGGGGGCTCGACCAGATCGTCGCCGAGCTTCGCGCGTCGCGCGAGGAGCTTCATCGCACTCGCCATCCGCGTGGTATCCGCGAGTTGCCCTCGCGTCAGGCGATCGTCGGTATCGTCAACGGCTTGCGCGCGGCAATGTTTCCGACGCATTACGGCGCCCCCGATCTGACCGACGAAAGCGTCGATTACTACGTCGGCCATACGCTCGAAAGCACGCTGCGGCTGCTCAGCGAGCAGGTGCGCCGTGCGCTGCGGTTTCTACCGGAGCATGCGGATACCGCCGAGGCCGAGCTGAGCGCGGTTGCGTTTGAAATCACGCGCATGCTTGCGGCCCAATTGCCCGCGATCCGAGCGCTGCTGGTCAGCGATATCCAGGCCGCGTTCGCGGGCGATCCGGCCGCGCAGCACATCACCGAGATTCTGCTGTGCTACCCCGGCGTACTGGCGATGATGCACCATCGCCTCGCTCATGCGCTGCACCGGCTGGGCGTGCCGCTGCTCGCGCGCTTCATCAACGAGATCGCCCATTCGGCCACCGGCATCGACATCCACCCCGGCGCCCAGATCGGTTCGAGCTTTTTCATCGACCACGGCACTGGCGTCGTGATCGGCGAGACGGCGGTCATCGGCGAACGCGTGCGCGTGTACCAGGCCGTGACGCTCGGCGCGAAAAGTTTCCCGGCCGATTGCGAGGGAACGCTCGTAAAGGGGCGCGCGCGGCATCCGATCGTCGAGGACGACGTCGTCATCTACGCGGGGGCGACAATCCTCGGGCGCGTCACGATCGGCCGCGGCGCCGTGATTGGCGGCAACGTTTGGCTCACGCACAGCGTCGCACCCGGCGCGAACGTTTCGCAAGGCAACGTGCGGGAGGGCGCACGCGGCGACGATCCCGATAGCGGCAAGCGGCAGCCAAGATGAAACGCGTAGGGGGCGGCCGCGTCATGGCGGTGCGATGCACCATCGAAGGCGTCGAAGCCACCGCCGCGGATACGGTGCATTCGTTTGCCCGCCATTCACACGACCAGTTCGGCGTGGGGCTCGTCACACGGGGCGCGCAGCGCTCGGCGAGCGGGCGCGGCCTTGTGGAGGCTGCCGCGGGCGATGCAATCACGGTCAATCCCGGCGAAGTACACGACGGCAGCCCGCTCGGGGGCGTGGCGCGTGCGTGGCACATGCTCTATGTCGAGCCGGCCCTCATGCGTACGGTCGCGAGGGATCTCGAAGCCGCGCGCGCGGATGGTTTCGAACTCGAGCGCCCGGTGCTGCGCGACGCGCGGTTCGTCATGCTGTTCGAGGCCGCATTCGCCGCTGCCGTGGCGCACCGTGATCGCTTCGACGCGCTCGCGCGCGACGAGGCGCTGTTCAGATTTCTTGCGGACGTGGTGCATCGTCATACGACCGCGCGCGCGAAGTCACGGTTCGCGCCGATGCGCACGGCGGCGAGCTTGCCGGTGCTGCGCGCCCGGGCCCGCATCGATGACGATCCAGCCGCTTCGCCCACGCTCGCGAGCTTGGCGGCCGAAGCGGGCCTGAGCCGTTTTCAGCTTTTGCGCGAATTCACGCGTGAAACGGGGCTTCCGCCGCATGCCTATCTCGTGCAGCGCCGCGTGGCGTTGGCGCGGCAACTCATTGCGGCGGGTTGCGCGCTGGCCGATGCCGCCGCTTCGGCAGGGTTCGCTGACCAAAGTCACATGACGCGCGCGTTCGTGCGGCTGCACGGCGTCACACCGTCGAATTACGCCTGCGCGGTGCGCTGACTCGCAAGGGGTGTCGTGGCGATGTGCCCGTGGCACCGTAATGCACGCTGCTATGAGGTCGAGGACCCTGGCAGATCGTGAACTCGTCCGATAATGGCGATGGCTCGCGGACACGAGCACCTTCGGTGGTTAAGCTGCTGTGAGCCCGTCGTGCTTTTGCCTCGTTCGGGTTCGGCCGCCGTTGGGCGGGCTCATTTCACTTATCTAGGAAATTGCCGCTGGCGATGGTTTAAACCGGGGCCAGAGGGTGTGCTATATTCGCCGCGATACTGAGGGTAGTAGAAATAATTCCAATGACAACGCTAAATAGAATTCCGTACTTCAAACCGGAAAAGGTCGGCTTTTTTTCGAACGACACAACGTGGAAAAAGGATGTTTGCAGGCCGCTGAATAATCCACAGGCTCACATCCTGATGGAGCGGCCGCCAAAAGGATGGACGCCGCCACCGCCTCCGCCGAAGGCGGAGGAACCGAAAATCGACAAGAAGGAAGAGAAGCAGCTAGAACAAGAACTTCCTGAGCCGCCGCAGTCAACTTCACCGGCAAAAAACAAGGATGACGAGGACGGCGACTGCTACACGCCGCCGCCGTTCGATATGCTCGACCTCCCGGGCGCGATGAAAAAGATGGGTTTTCCTGTTGCCGCCAAGTTGGCGCAGCGGTGGTTCGACGGCAGAAAATACATTCTTAGCAATGATCCATCCGCGTCCTATCCGGGCGACTTGGTGGATAAGGATGACGTTTCTCTCGGTTTCGTATTGAGCTATGATGGAGTCGTTCGGAAATATGAAAAATTGATACGCGAGGGAATCTATTCTGAAAATGCTTTGAGTTTTATGAAGAAGAAGATTCGGCAATTTGTTGAAAAAAAATTCATTGATTCGGGTGAATCGTTCAATGGGGTGATTGATGCCCTGTCCGTTTCTGGTGGGGATATTCAACGGCTGCACGAGGGCTTTCAGTTTCAGAAGGGGCCGATCAGTAGTTGGGATACGCTCTCCTCAAATCTGGGTATGACGGACCTAACGGCGTCGCTCGCAAACTTCGATTTCATGGCGGCGGTAGCAACAGCCAAGGTTGTGTCAGAAAAATACTACAACTACGACGGACCAAGCCCGCTTTACTGTTCGAAATCTAGTGTGGAGGTTTCACATATCTACGTCTACGCAAAGGATAGTTATTCGTTTGCGGACGATCCCAACAAGAGGACATCCCAATATCTCGGTCATTGGAACCGAAGCGGAATGATAATGGTTGTTCCGGCGGCTGCATCTGATACCGTCAATCGTGTAACAGGAAGTCGCGGCACCGACCTGCAATGGGGTGACTACCCAGATAAGCCGATCTTCATGCCGTATATTTATGATAATGGATATAAGAAGCCTGTTGACATCATGCGTGGGCTATTTAAAGATCATAGAAAACATGATATATATTATCCTGTTCGCAACGATGATTATAACGCGTGGCGTGAAAAGTATAATCGCGGCGGTGATTTTGTGATTTATACGGAGCCGAGAAAGATAAAGCTTCATAAGCCGATCAAATTCACTTTGGACCAAATATGCAAACCAAGGGCGCAGTCAAGTTTTTCTCGGTGATGATTAAGTTTTCAGAGATCGCTTTTGTGCTTGTAATTGTGATATATGCTGTCCTCTCAGTTCTCGATAGAATTTATCCGGAAAAATTCTATCGCTGCGATAAGTATACGAAACTTCTTAACGGTGGCGAAAAGATGTATGAGGGGAGGCGGCTGAATGTGGTTCTCTGTGGGACGGGCCCAGACAAGAACAGGATGAATGACAAGATTCGTTTGCAGATTTTCTCGGAAAATCATAGCTTGCTTGCGCAGAGAAAATTCTTCGTGGATTGGGATACCAATGCAGACAGGGAACTGGTCTATAGCCCTGATCGCGTAACGTATTTTGATTCGTCGCAGGAGAACGACTATGTACATAGCGTTAGGATGCCTCCCACGTGGTGGGATTGGGTGAAAGCAAGATTGCCACTGTTCAGCTAGTTTGCGACGCGTGAGGCCGCTTGGGAGCAGGTGCCGGTAGCGGCTTCGTCCTAGCTGAGTCTGGCCGGAACAATCCATGCGAGGCATCGGTAGTAAGCAGATCAACTTGAAGCATCCGTTGATTCGTCTTGCCGATCTGAGCGACTGGGAACGGTTGAACGCGGCGATAAGTGCGAGCTTCGTGTCGCAACGCGGCCGACCGACAACGTCGACGCGTTTGATCGCAGGGCTGCTGTATTTGCAGCACGCCTTTGACCTGTCGGACGAAGACGCGGTGTGGCAATGGCTGGAGAATCCGTATTGGCAGGTATTCATCGGCGAGACGTACTTGCAGACGAAGCCGCCGTTCGGTCCGTCGAGCCTGACGCGCTGGCGCAAGCGGCTGGGCGAGGCCGGCGTTGAAGAACTGTTGGCCGAGACGATCGATGCGGCCAAACGCGCGAACGTCATCAAGACTTCGAGCGTGAAGCGAGTGATTGCCGATACGACGGTGATGGAAAAGCGATTGCGCATCGCACCGATTCGCGCTGCGCACTTTGCGTTCGCGCGTGATGCGCGACGTCGAGCGCCAACTGGACGGCATCGCTCAGTAAGGTCGGGCGGCCGCGGAAGGGCTGATCGGCCGTACCGAGCGGATTCTCACGCAGAAGCAAAAGGACAAGAACAAGCTGTACGCGCTGCATGCTCCGGAGGTCGAGTGCTCGGCGAAAGGCAGAGCACGCAAGCCGTACGAATTGGACGTGAAGGTATCGATCACAACGACGCACAAGGAAGGGCTGGTCGTCGGAGCATCGTTCGATGCCGGGCAATCGGTACGGCGGGCATTCGCTGGCCGAAGTGTTGGAGCCGGCGGCGATCTTGAGCGACGTTCAGCCGGAGATTGCTGTCGTCGGCGGCTACAGAAGCGAAGCGTTACTGTCGATGTTGTGAAGGTCTCCGGGATTGCGGCGAGGTATAACGCGCGGCCTGCGCGCGATGATCCGGCGGCGCAGTGCGATCGAGCCGGTCATTGGACCGGTCATTGGACATATGAAGGCCGACGGCAAGCTCGGTCGCAATTGGCTCAAGGGTACGTTGAGCGATGCAATTTATGCGGTGCTGTGCCGCGTCGGCCATAACCTGCGGATGATCCTTCTCCGGCTGCGGCTTTTTTACGCCCTGGTTCTCGCCGCTTTGCTTAGCTTCGAAACCGCTAGGCCGTCGACGGCGTAGTTCGGGGCGACAAAACGAATTGTTTAGCGCCGACGAATTGCTGGCGCGGGCCACTATCCGGCGCTACCGCCTGCAATTTCGTTCAAGACGCTTCCCGGGGCGCGGGCCTATCGTGCGCGACATCTTCAGCGATACGAGAGGAGGCGCGAATGGGAGTGCGATGGATGGCCTATCTTTGCTGCACCTTGGCGATGATCGGCGTGGGCAGCACGGTGGTGGCAAGCAAGCTGATTGCAGCGGGGCTACCGCCCTTTACGGCAACCGCCCTGCGTTTTGCGATCGCTTTGCCGATCTTTATCGCGATCATGCGTCTCAGGGGCGAGCGGTGGCCGCGGCCGAGCCGGCGCGATGCCGCGCTGCTCGTGCTGCAAGCCGGATCGGGGAGCGTCGGCTATACGGTCTTCCTCCTGAGCGGCATGCGGCTCACGTCTGCCACGGATGCCGGCGTGATTGCCGGCACCCTGCCCGCGGTGGCGGCGCTCGTTGCCGTTTTCGCGCTGCGCGAGCGGCCATCGCCGGTGACGCTTGCGGCCCTCGCGCTGGCCACGTCCGGCGTGCTCGTCTGCACGAGCGGCGGGAGCCCCGCCCACGCTGCGCCGCCGGCGGCGCTCGGAGCCGCTCCGCGCGTATTCGGCAATCTGCTCGTGGTTGCAGCTGTGTTTTGCGAGGGGTTCTTCATTCTGCTCAACAAGCGATTAAGCACGCCCTTGTCGGCCTTGCAGATGTCGACCTCGATGACAGGCATCGGGCTCGTGCTCGCCCTCGTGCCAGCCTTTTTCGAACGCCCTTGGGCGCTGCATGCCGATGCGGCGGCGCTGGCAGGCGTCGTCTACTATGCGCTCGTGCCGACCGTGGCCGGGTTTCTGCTCTGGTTTGCCGGTGCGTCGCGTATTGCCGGTGCGCAGGCCAGCGCGTTCACTGCTTTCGTACCGGTCTCAGCGGCTGCACTCGCGGCGCTCGTGCTGCGCGAGACGATGACGCCCGCGCAATGGTGGGGGATGGGCTGTGTGGTCGGTGCGGTCCTGCTGATGGCAGGCGAGGGCGTGCGCACCGGCATGCGCCGCGGCGTGCCGGCGCAGTGAGGCGGGGCCGGCGGCAATCACGCCGGCCTCGCGAAGCCTCACGAATTGGGTACTGCAAGCGAGCCCGGGTTGCCGACGATCGCGAGGAATTCGCGCCGGGTCGAGGGGTCCGTGCGGAACGAGCCGAGCATGCGCGAGGTCACCATCGCCACGCCGGGCTTGTGAATGCCGCGCGTGGTGATGCATTGATGCGCGGCTTCGAGAATCACGCCCACGCCGCGCGGCTGCAGGATCTCGTTGAGCGTATCGGCGATCTGCACCGTCATCTTTTCCTGGATCTGCAACCGCTTGGCGAATGCATCGACGAGGCGCGCGAGCTTCGATATGCCCACCACGCGGTGCTTCGGCAGATAGGCGACGTGCGCACGGCCGATGATCGGCACCATGTGATGCTCGCAGTAGCTCTCGAAGCGGATGTCTTTCAGCACGACCATTTCATCGTAGCCGTCGACTTCGGAGAACGTGCGCGCGAGGATTTCCCGCGGATCGAGGCCGTAACCCGAAAAGAACTCTTCGTAAGCGCGCGCGACGCGCGCCGGGGTGTCGCGCAGGCCTTCGCGTTCGGGGTCGTCGCCGGCCCAGCGCAGGAGGACGCGCACGGCGTCCTCCGCCTGCTCGCGTGTGGGCCGCTTAGCCGCTTCGCCCGCCGCTTCGCCCGCCGTATCGATGGCACGGTTGGCACGGGCCTTGGTCTTTGCCTTCGGCTCGCCTTTGTCTTTCGTGCGCGATCCGCTACTCATTGCTGACTCCTCTTCTTCGCTGACTGGCAGGCGCGGCTCCGGCTTTGATTGCGCACGGCTCGTGCCCATGCCGGCCATTGTTTCACGTTTCCGGGACTTCGGGGGACGGATGCGCGAGCGCCGCCTGGAGCACAATGAGAGCTTCGCTTCAGGAGGCCTGCCGCCATGCCTTTCGCCACTATCGAGGGAGTCCGCCTTTACTACCGGGTCGACGCGAACGGTCCTGCCGATGCGCCATGGCTCGTCCTGTCGAATGCGCTTGCCTGCGACACCTCGCTGTGGGCGCCGCAGGTCGATGCGCTCGGCGCCGTTTTCCGCGTGTTGCGCTACGACACCCGCGGCCACGGCCGCTCCGAGGTTCCGGCAGGGCCCTACACGATCGAGCAATTGAGCGACGACGTACTCGCCCTGATGGATTTGCTCGAGATCGGGCACGCGCATTTTTGCGGCGTGTCGATGGGGGGCGTGACGGGCATGGCGCTCGGCGCGCGCGCCGCCGAGCGTATCGACCGGCTCGTGCTCGTGAGCGCGCCGCCGCGCAACCCCACGCCGGCCGAGGCGTGGGAAGCCCGCATGAAGCAGGCGCGCACAGGCGGCATGCCGGCCATCGCCCAGGCGACCATCGAACGCTGGTTCAGTACCGAATTCATCGAGCGGGAGCCGCTCGTATGTGCGGCAATACGCGATACGGTGCGGCACACGGACCCTGAGGGCTACGTGGCCAATTGCGCGGCGATTGCGGCGGCGGACCTTACGGACGAAGTGGCGGACATCGAGGCGCCGACGCTCGTTGTCACGGGCACACGCGATGCCACGATATCCGCGGAACAAGGCCGCGCACTGGCCGCGCGGATGGCGCGTGCGCGTCACCTTGCATTCGATGCACTGCATCTGCCCAACGTCGAGCAGGCGGCGCCGTTTACGCACGCCGTGCTCGATTTCCTGCGCGGTGCCTGAAACAACGCGGTGCGAGCGGGCCGGCGCGGCCTCGATCGGCCCCGCTCGGCCCTCGGCCGCGCCTCATTCCTCGGCGTCGTGCTCGGCGACGAAACGCATCAGATAGGCGCGCAGCGCTGCTTCCAGCGCACGATGATCGGCCACGCTCTTCGAGCCTGCATCGGCCTCTTCGCCGAAGAGTGTGGGCGGCGCATCGTAAAGACCGACTTCGGCGCCTTCGCGCAGAACCCGGATCTCGTGTGTCGATTCAACATACTCGGCGACCCAATGAATGCCTTCGATATGGGCGCCGGTCCGGACGATCGTCTTCATCAGAGTGCCCTCCGTCGGAGGCCGGCTCGCCGCGGGGAGCAGCGGGCCGGCGCTTCAGGCACAAGGGTACGCCTGTCGGGCGCGCTTCGCACCTGCGGCGCGCGGCGCGGCGGGGTGGGCTGCGTCAGTGGTTGATCGATTCGAGCGCGCGGCCTTTCGTCGACGGCCCGAGCAGGATCATGCAGATGCCGACCGCCATCGACGCACCGATGAACGTGGCAACACCGGGCACGCCGTAGTTGTGCAGAAGGATGCCGATGGCGAGGCCGGCGAACGCGGCGGCAAGGCGGCTCCACGAATAGACGAAGCCGACGGCGCGGGCGCGTATGCGCGTTGGGAAAAGCTCGGCCTGGTACCCGTGAAAGGCATACGACATGACGTTCGCGGCGAGCGTGAAGAGTACGCCGAGTGCGATCAGCACGGCGGGCGCGGACGACTGCGCGAAGAGCGCGATGACGATGCCCATGATGAGCAGGCCGCCGCAGATCTGCGTCTTGCGTTCGAGCTTGTCGGCGAAGAGCGTGCCGAGCAGCGGGCCGAACGGGTTGGCAATGGCGATGATGAACGCGTATTCGAGGCTCGCCGTGACGTGCACGCCGCGATGGATGAGCAGCGTAGGCACCCATGCCGCAAAGCCGTAAAAGCCGATGACCTGCGCCATGTTGAAGATCGAGAGGATGATCGTGCGCTTCAAATAGCGTGGGCCGAAGATCTCCGCGAAGGTGCCGCGGCTCTCCGCTTCGGCTGAAACGGGCAGGGGCGCCGGCAATGGGACGCCCTTCTCGGCCGCCACGCGGCGCTCGATGTCGGCGACGATGCGCTCGGCTTCGTCGATGCGCCCGTGGCGCGCGAGCCAGCGCGGGCTTTCCGGCACGTTGCGGCGGATGAACCAGACGGCGGCAGCACCCAGGGTGCCGACGAGAATCACGACGCGCCAGTAGGCGAGGCCGAGCGGCTGCGTATCCTTCAGCGCGAAGGCCAGAAAGGCCACGATGGGCACGGCGCAAAACGTAATGAACTGATTGACGGCATAGGCCCGGCCGCGCTCGCCGCTTGGAATCAGCTCCGAGATGTACGAATCGATCGTCACGAGTTCGACGCCGATCCCGATGCCGGCCAGAAAGCGCCAGACGTTGATGGCGAAGCCGGAATCCTGGAAGGCCATGATGGCGGTACAGATGACGTACCAGACGAGCGACCAGGTGAAGATGAACCGGCGCCCGAAGCGGTCGGCGATGAAGCCGAGCAGGAACGTGCCCACCCACAGGCCGGCGAACGTCGAGAAGACGAACGTACCGAAGCCCGCCACGGCGAGCGGCGCGAGCGACGCGAAAAAGCCGAGCGATTCGGGCTTGAAGAGGCCGGCCTGCACCATGGCCGGAGCGACGTAGCCCGTGAAGAACAGGTCGTAATACTCGAAGATGCCGCCGAGCGAAATGAGGATCACCATCGTCCAGACGGTTCGCGACGGTGGCAGCCGGTCGAAGCGTGCTGCGACTTCTGCCGATTTCTGATTGGACATTTGCGCCTCGTTGTTTTGGATTTTGTCGCCGGGTGCCGAGCCGTTCGGCGCGGTCCGGGAAGAGCCGGCGCCAATGTCGCATGTTGGCGGTTGCTTAACAATGGGTGCGAACACGGACGGTGAACCGTCGAACCGCTCGGCGTCCGCTCGCGGGTGTGCGTCGGTCATGCTTGTCTCCTTGCCGGCGCCTCGCGTGCGCCGGTTTTATCGATCTGTCGTTCACGCGGCTGCCCTGTAATGGACCATAGCCGACATCGGGCGCAGACCGCTCTCGGGTTTTGCCCGGCGATGCTGCGGCGTGCGCTGCGAGGCAACGAGGCTGGCCGGGAGCGTGTGCGGCTATCATATCTACCCGATTTCACGACCCGCGGCAGCCCCATGAGCCAACCCCTGCGCGACCTCACCCCCCTCGAAGCCCGTATTCTCGGCGTGCTGGTGGAAAAGCAGCACACCGTCCCGGATACGTACCCGCTTTCGCTGAACGCCTTGACCGCCGGCTGCAATCAGAAGACGGCGCGCTCGCCCGTGATGAGCGTGACCGAGCCCGAGGTTCAGACCGCGATCGATGGGCTGAAGCGCCTGAGCCTCGTCATGGAGGCCAGCAGCAGCCGCGTCACGCGCTACGAGCACAATATGAACCGCGTGCTCGGCATCCCGAGCCAGTCCGCTGCGCTGCTGACCATCCTGCTGCTCAGAGGCCCGCAGACCGCCGCCGAACTACGGCTCAACGCTGCGCGGCTGCACAGCTTCGCCGACAACTCCTCCGTCGAGGCATTCCTCGACGAACTCGCCGCACGCACGCCGCCGCTGGCCGTGAAGCTGCCTTGCGCGCCCGGCGAGCGCGAAAGCCGCTGGATGCATCTGATGTGCGGCGAGGTGAGCGTGGACCAGATCGCCCCCGCGTGCGCGGGGGCCGATGAATCGATTGCGCCGGGCGAATTCGAGGCGCTGAAAGCCGAACAAAAGCGCCTGAGCGGTGAGGTGGCCGAGCTCAGAGCACTGGTCGAGCGCATGGCCGCCGAGCTGGGCATGCCCGTCGATCGGCCGGCGCAGGATTGAGGGGGCGATGCCGATGGGCGGTCCGGTGGGCGGCGCGGGCATGGCCGCATCGCACGTGGCTGCCACGATCTACAGCTGTGCTTCGATCGCGCTTTTGTCGATCACGGACCAAACCTCGGCGATCTTCGCGCCGCGAAATGCGTAGAACACGTTCTCCGTGAACACGATGCGCTTGCCGCCGATGTTCAATCCGAGAAAGGTGCCCCTGGGCGAGCAATCGAATCGCAGGCGGCTCGCGACGAGCGGCGCATCGATTGCCAGCAGTTCGATGTCGAAGCGCAAATCCGGTATCTCGCGGACGTCCTGCTCCAGCATCTCGCGGTAGCCTGACAAGCCGATCAGCAGGCCATTGCGGCGGACGTCGGTGTCGACGAACTGACCGAGCGACGCCCAATCCCGCCGGTTCAGGCAATCGATGTAATACCGGTAGATCGTGCGCAGGTCCAGTTCGATCACGATGGCTCCCTTTTCGTCGGTCTGGTGTGGACGGAGCCCGATCGAGCGTGACATCGATGGTCCGGCGCGCTGAGCCGTGCCACGAGACCGATGATAGTCGCACGGCAGGCCCGGGGTACGACGTCGATCGCACGCGTTCGGAAAGGCGCCCCGGCAGAGGGCAACGGAGCTTGCGCAGCAAAGGCGGTGCATATATGATTCGTATATGTTTCATATATGCGGAGCCGGCATGGGCATCGTGAACATCGACGACGATTTGCACGACCAGATACGCAAGGCAAGCGCCGTGTCGTGTCGATCGATCAACGCGCAAGCGGCCTTCTGGATCAAGGTCGGTATGTTGTGCGAAATGAATCCGACGCAGAGTTTCAACGACATCGTGGCTCGGGAGCTGCGAGCAGCGGGGGTAGCCACACAAGGTCTCAAGGTGGCCTCCGCATGACCAAGCGCCCCGACGAAATCGTATTGATGGCCGAGTCCGGCAAGCTGCTGGCGGACGTGTTCGGCTACCTGGATCGGCTGAACCTGATCGGCATGTCGACCATGCAGGTCAACGACATGGTCGACAGCTTCATCGTGAACGAGCTCGAGGCGCGCCCGGCAAGCAAAGGGCAGTACGGCTTTGCGTATGCGCTCAACTCGTCGCGCAACAACGTGGTTTGCCACGGCGTGCCATGCGCTACCGAAATCCTGCGCAGCGGGGATATCGTCAATTTCGACATTACGTTGGAGAAGAACGGCTATATCGCCGATTCGAGCAAGACCTATCTGGTCGGAGACGTGTCGCCGCCGGCCAGACGCCTCGTGCAAGCCACCTACGACGCGATGTGGAAAGGCATTCACGCCGTTCGCCCCGGTGCCACGCTGGGCGATGTCGGTTATGCGATCGAGCAGCACGCTCGCAGGTACGGCTATTCGGTCGTCAGGGAATACTGCGGGCACGGCATCGGGCGCGAAATGCACGAGCCACCCGAAGTGCTGCATTGGGGAAGGCCGCAAACGGGCCTGGTTCTGCGGGAAGGCATGGTGTTTACGATCGAACCGATGATCAATCAGGGGCGGCATGCCGTTCGCACCGAAAACGACGGTTGGACGGTCGTCACGCGCGACGGGCAACTGTCCGCGCAATTCGAGCACACGGTGGCGGTGACGAGCGACGGGGTGCGGGTGCTGACGCTGCGTGCCGAGGAAACGATGTTGAATTGACCGCGTGGCGCAGGCGCAAGCTCGCGCAAGACGCTTTCGATATCGGCTGCGTCAGCGCAGACTTTCGCCGGGCATGGCGTTCGATTCCGGTTTTGTCGCCCCAATCGTCGAAGCAGTGTCCTGGGTTCCCAGCGCCTTCGCGAGCATCGCTCGATCGAGCCCGCCCTCCCACGCGGATATCACGATCGCCGCCACACCATTACCCACGATGTTCGTCAGCGCCCTGCATTCGGACATGAAGCGATCGATGCCCAGAATCAGCACCATCGCGCTGACGGGAACGGTGGGCACGACGGACAGGCTCGCGGCAAGCGTGATGAAGCCCGCGCCCGTTACCCCCGTCGATCCCTTCGAGGTCAGCATCGTGACGAGCAACAGCGTGATTTCCTGTGCCGCGGACAAATGCGTATCGGTCGCCTGCGCGAGAAACAGCACCGCGAGCGTCATATAGATGTTCGTGCCGTCGAGATTAAACGAGTAGCCGGTGGGCACCACGAGCCCCACGACACCGCGCGGGCAGCCAAGGCGTTCGAGTTTGTCCATCAACTGCGGTAATGCCGCTTCGGACGTTGACGTGCCCAGCACGATCAGCAGTTCGTCGCGGATGTACGCAAGGAACCGCCAGAGGCTGAACCCACACAGACGCGCGACGACCCCGAGCACGACGGCGACGAACAGAAACGCGGTGAAATAGAACGTGCCGATCAGCTTCAGCATCGGCAGCAGCGAGACGATCCCATAACGCCCTATCGTGAAGGCCATCGCCCCGAACGCGCCGATCGGTGCAAGGCTCGTGACCATCCGGACGATACGGAAAAACGCTTTCGACAACGTTTCGACGAGGTGCGTGACGGGCGCGGCGGGCTCGCCCATCAGTGCCAGCGCCGTGCCGAAGAGCATCGCGATCAGCAGCACGGGAAGAATGTCTCCCTGAACGAGGGCACCGAGGAATGTCTCGGGTATCACGTGCGTCATGAATCCGACTATGCCGTCGCCATGTGCCGCCTTTGCCGCAAAGCCCGAAACGGCGCGCGCGTCGAGCGAGGCCGGGTCGACATTGAACCCTTTCCCCGGGGCGAGCACGTGCGCTGCAAGCAGGCCGACCGCCAGCGCGAATGTGGATGCCGCTTCGAAGTAGAGCAGGGCCTTGCCGCCGACACGGCCGACTTTCTTCATGTCCTGCATTCCGGCGATACCGGTCACGACGGTGCAAAAAATCACCGGCCCGATGATCATCCGCACGAGTTTGATGAAGAGATCGCCGAGCGGTTTGAATGCCATGGCGGCTTGCGGCGCGAAATGCCCGAGCAGCACGCCGGCGATGATCGCTGCCAGCACCTGGACATAGAGAATTTGGTAAAACGGTTTGCGTTTCATGTGTCTCCTCCCTTTTTAGGGCAAAGTGACGCCCTTCCCCTCTTCGATCGGGGGGGAATCGGCTCGGTTAATGCAATGAAGCTGCAACGAAGCTGCAACGAGCTGCAACGAGCTGCAACGAAGAGCGAGGCAGCCGCCGCGGCGCGGCGGACGAGCGGTTACATCACCTGTGCCCAGGGGTGCCGGGCAAAATGCGATCGTTCGAATGATTCGATCGCGGCGAGCGTCAGATCGACGGTATCCATGCCTTCGATCACCATGCGCTTGTGGCGTGCGCCGATCGGATAGACATACCGCGCGCCCGACGGGGAGCTCACCGTCTGCTGTTCGAGGTCGATCGAGATGGAGGTGCGCGGATTTTCGATCGCCTCTTGTATCAGCGCATCGACCACATTGCGCTCCAGTTGCACGAGCAGCAGGCGGTTATTCATCGCGTTCGAATAGAAAATCTCCGCGAAACTCGGCGCGATCACTGCCTGGAAGCCGTATTGCTGCAAACCCCACACCGCATGTTCGCGGCTCGATCCGCAGCCGAAGTTCGCGCCGCCGATCAGGATGCGTGCGTTCGCGTACGCGCGTTGATTGAGCACACAATCCGGGCGGGGCATGCCATGCGCGTCGAAGCGAAGGTCGTAGAGCAAACCATCGGCAAGGCCCGCTTTGTCGATGATGCGCAGGAACTGCTTCGGCATGATCTGATCCGTATCGAGGTTCTCGATCGGCAGCGGCGCCGCGCCGCCTTGAATGGTGGTGAGCCTGGTCATGATGCATGCGCCTCCAGCGTGCGGACATCGGTAATACAGCCGGTTATCGCGGCAGCCGCCGCCATCGCCGGGCTCATCAGATGCGTGCGGCCGCCGCGTCCCTGACGGCCTTCGAAATTGCGGTTGGTGGTGGACGCGCAGCGTTCTCCGGCGTCGAGGATGTCGTCGTTCATCGCAAGGCACATGGAGCAGCCCGGCTCGCGCCATTCGAACCCCGCGTCGATCAGCGTTTGGGCAATGCCTTCCCGTTCGGCCGCCCGACGCACGCTGCCGGAGCCCGGCACGACCATCGCGCGCACGCCTGCCGCGACGCGCTTGCCGCGCACGATCGCTGCCACGGTGCGCAAATCCTCGATGCGCCCGTTGGTGCATGAGCCGATGAACACACGGTCGACGGGCGTGCCCGCAATCGGTTGATTGGCGGCGAGCCCCATGTAGTCGAGCGCGCGGCGCAGGGATGCGGCAGCTTCGGGCGTCGTTTGCGTGGCTTCGCCAGGGATGCGCTGATCGATGGCGACGGCCTGATCGGGACTCGTGCCCCAGGTGACGAACGGGGCGATGCTCCGCGCATCGAAACGGTACTCGGCGTCGAAGTGCGCATCGGCGTCGGAATGCAGCTCGCGCCAGTCTTCGAGCGCGGCTTGCCAGCCTGCTTCGTCGAGCGACGGCGTGTGGGCGCGCACGTATTCGAAGGTGGTCGCATCCGGCGCAATCAGTGCGGCGCGGGCACCGGCTTCGACGGTCATGTTGCACAAGGTCATGCGTGCCTCGGCCGAAAGCGATGCGATCGTCGAGCCGGCGAATTCCACGGCGTACCCGCGCGCGCCTTGCGCGCCGATTTTGCCGATGACCCAGATGACGATGTCCTTCGACGACGTGCCGTACGGCAGTGCGCCATCGATCGTAATGCGCATGGTCTGCGCGAGCCGGTACACGAGCGTTTGCGTGGCGAGCACGTGCTCGACTTCCGACGTGCCGATGCCGAATCCCAATGCGCCGAGTGCTCCATACGTGGTGGTGTGGCTGTCGCCGCACAGCACGACCATGCCGGGACGGATCAGACCGAGTTCGGGCGCGACGATGTGTTCGATGCCCTGCAGCGGGTCGTCCGCCGCAAAGAGCCGGATGCCGGCTCGTTCGCAATTGCGCGCCAGATTTTGCGCCAGCAGCAGCGACGCCGCATCGCGAATCACGCGGGGCGACTCCGCATGCGTGGGGATGATGTGGCTGACGACGGCGAGCTGCTGTCGCGGGCGGCGCACCGCGCGGCCGCGCGCTTCGAGTGCGCTGAACGCCTGCGGACTCGTGTACTCGTTCATCAGGTGAAGGTCGGCGTACAGCAGGACGTTATGTTCGTCGATACTCGAAACGGTGTGCGAATCGACGAGCTTTCGGTAAAGCGTTCGGTCGGACATGAGGTGACTCGCAGGTTACTCGGAGAGAAAAGGCAGCACGCGTTCGAGCAGTTGCTCCGGCGCTTCTTCGGGGATGTAGTGGCCACAAGCGAGCGCCTCGCCCCGGACGTTTGGCGCGTAGGCCCGCCATTCGGCGAGTGGATCGAAGCATTGTTCGATGACGCCCTGCGCGCCCCACAACGCCATGAAAGGACACTCGATCCGCTGCTGTGACGCAAGCGTTGCGCGGTCGTGCTCGAGGTCGATCGTCACGCTTGCACGGTAGTCCTCGCAGATACCGTGCGCCGTATCGGGATCGGAGAGGCAACGCAGGTACTCCGCGTAGGCCGCCGCCGTGAACGGCGCGAGGCCGGCGCTGCGCGCGCCGATGGTCTGCTTCAGATAGAGGTCCGGGTCGGCACGGATCAGCGTCTCCGGGAACGGAGCAGGCCGGACCAGCATGAACCAGTGCCAATAGGCGCGCGCGAAGTCGAACGAAGTCTGCTCGTACATCGCAAGCGTTGGCGCGACGTCGAGCGTCACGAGGCGCGTCACGACGCGAGGATGATCGAGCGCCATGCGAGCCGCCACGCGCCCGCCGCGATCGTGGCCAATTACCGCGAAGGTCTCGTAGCCGAGACCGCGCATCAGTTCAATCTGATCGAGTGCCATGCGGCGCTTCGCGTAGTTCGCGTGGCCGGCCGTGCCAGGTGGTTTGCCGCTGTCGCCGTAGCCGCGCAAATCGGCGGCGATTACCGTGAAACGTGCCGCTAGCGCCGGCGCGACCTTGTGCCAGATCGCGTGCGTTTGCGGATGCCCGTGCAAGAGCAATAACGCGGGGCCGCTGCCGCCTTGAATGGCGCGGATGCGTACGCCATCGACGGTCGCGCAAGCGTCCTTGAAGCCTTCGAACATGGTTGTCTCCTCATCTTGATTCGAGTCTAATTGATGAGCAGAGCGATTTGGTTTCCTGAAAAGCATTCCGGTCGTAACTTGCAGGAATGAATCAACGCAAACACCGGCGCAGACGATGGAGCATTGAAATGGATGGTTTCTCCGATCTGAATCTCTTCGCACTGGTGGCGAGGCATCGGAATCTGGCGGCTGCTGCGCGCGAGCTGGGCGTAACGCCCCCCGCGGTAAGCAAGCGGCTTGCGCAATTGGAACGGCGCCTCGGCGTGCGATTGGTGAACCGCACGACGCGGCGCCTGAGCCTCACGCCGGAGGGCGAGCTTTACCTGCGGAACGGGTCGCGCATTCTGGACGAGTTGTCGGAACTCGAGCATCTCGTCACGCAAAGCCGGGGCGAGCCCACTGGCTTGCTGCGCGTGAACGCATCGTTCGGGTTCGGGCGGGCACATATTGCGCCGGCGGTGTCGGAGTTCGTCGCGCGTTATCCGGCGATGAAGATCGTGCTGCATCTGACGGACCGGCCGATGAGCCTGCAGGAGGAGGGCTTCGATGTTGGCATTCGCTTCGGCGAGGTGCCGGATGCGCGCATCAACGCGCGGCTGCTGCTCGCAAACAGGCGCCTGGCGTGCGCATCGCCCGACTATGTGGCACGGCACGGTAAGCCTGCCGTGCCGCACGATCTGACGCGGCATGCCTGCCTCGTTCTGCGCGAGAACGAATCGGCCTACGGCACATGGCATTTTTCCCGCGGCAAGCGCACGGAAACAGTGAAGGTCGACGGCGCACTGTCGAGCAACGACGGCAGCGTGGTGCTGCATTGGGCACTCGAAGGCCGCGGGATCGTCGTGCGATCGCAGTGGGAAATCGAGGCGTATCTCGCGCGCGGCGAACTCGTGCCCTTGCTCACGGACTGGGCATTGCCGGATGCCGATATTCACGCGATCTATCTGGAGCGGAACCAGCTTTCCGTAAAGCTAAGGACATTTGTGGATTTTCTGGGCGAGTGGTTGCGCCGGCCGGCGAGCGGCGCGTGACAGCTGTTTTCGGCCGCGCGCATTTACGCGTCACAGCGTCTGCAAGCAGCCGCTCCTGCACGTACGTTTTTTCCGCCGGGCTGGAGAGCGCGGTCGTAAGCGTCGTCAGCCGGCGCGTGCCCGCGAGGCGACGCAATTCCTCGTGCCCGCGGACACGCTCTCTCGTCTGATTCAGCCATTCGAGCGGGGGGCTACCCCGGCCAAGGGAAGCGGCCTGGGGCTGGCCATCGCGAACGCGATCGCGCAGGCGGGAGGGGCGCGGCTCACGCTGCGCTCGCCGGCAGCGGGAATGCCCGATGGCTTCGAGGCGATTGTCGAAAACCTGAAAGACGGTAGTCACTGCGTCCCGCCTGTGGTTCGCCGAAGAGGGGCATGATGGGAAACAGGCGGATGCCGACGGAATAAGAAGATTGCCTATGTGTCGTCCCTGCTTACCGATACTCGCGCGACCCATCATGGAAACGTCGAGAGTGCATCTCAGTTAGCGGCTAGCGGCGCTATATGCAAATGGACATCGCCATCATGCGCAGCGCGGGCCCAGGGAGACTAAGTTGGCAAATTTGTTGCGCAAAGCCTTTGGCTGTGTTCATCGCTCGCTTATACTTCTCTACACCGTCCACGTCAGTTGCACGCATAAATTTCTCTAAGATAGAAAGTACGGACGAGAGGATCGTGCGCTGAACTAGGCTGATTGATTCTCCATTCTGGGCGTGCTTAGATACTCTGCCAATAACGCGAAAGCAGCCGTCCGTTAATTTCGCCTTCATGGATAGTGCATCGAAATCACTGACGTCAACATCGAGAACGCCAATCTGGCGTTGCGTATCAGGATCCACCATAATCATTTCAAGTTGCCCGGATTTCAAATAATCCGTCTCGAGATCATTAAGGATTCTGGATACCAGTGATTCATATTTTGTTAGGTCATTTTTGATATTCTTGTTGAAGATCTGTGGATTAAATTTGTCGCCAAAATTTTGCAATACCTGCACTATTAATGGCGTTGAAACTTTGATGGCTTCGATTATTGAGTAAAAATCGATGGGCCTTAGAATTGCATTCAATTCAATGAATTTATCCCTGGGTGGGATTTTTTCTATATCCAGATCTTTGATTATATATTCTTGCTCGTTCAGTGCATCGATGAGCGACATATGCAATCCGCCCATCGTATAACGTCGAGCAGTCTTACTAACTTCTGATTTCTCTCCACCATGTTCGCCGGAGAACGAAATGGGGGATATGAGTTCGCTCAAGAATTTTAGGCCGACGGTCAAATTTTTTCTGCTTTTTGTGGTTTGGGACTGAGAAATCTCAGCCTCCATGGTGACCCCCTTAAAGACGTATGCTGCACAGTTAAGAACCATCTTTTCGTTCAGGTATATCGGCTCAATGTACAGGTTCATGTCTGGTCCTTTTTAATTTGATCAAAATGATGCCGTGTAGCCCCGCCTCGATTTTTTGTGCCAGATAGGAGCGTCGGTCGGAACTATCAGGTCGTGCTCGCAGTATCTCGGGCTTGCGGTCTGAGCTAGTGTCCGGGGGGGCATCCGGTGTCAGTTAGTAGGTGCCCGTGCATAGGTTATGGCGTAGTGGGCTTGAGGAGCATACATTACTACTACCTATCGTCCGCCACATTGGAGCACGGGCTCTGTCCGAGGCCGCCTATCACTTCACCGTCCCCAGTACCTCGCGCACGGTCCCGAAGATCCTCGCAATCTGTTCCTCATCGATGATGAGCGGCGGCGAGAACGCCAGAATATCCCCCGTATAACGCACGAGCACGCCCGCTTCGAAGCATTTGACGAAGACCTCGTACGCGCGCGCCCCCGGCGCTCCGTCGCGCGATTCGAGCTCGACACCCGCCACGAGCCCGAGGTTTCGCACGTCCTTCACATAAGGCGCATCCGCGAGCGCATGGGCGGCGCGTTCGAACTCGGGCGCGAGCCGCGCAGCGCGGGCAAACAGATCTTCCTTCGCATAAAGATCCTGTGCGGCGACCGCAGCCGCACTGGCAGCCGGATGCGCCGAGTAGGTATATCCATGGAAAAGCTCGATGCCTCCCGGCATCCCGCTATCGACGATCGCATCGTGCACGGCGCGGCTCGCCGCCACGGCGCCCATCGGCACGGCCGCATTGTTGATCGCTTTCGCGAGCGTAATGAGATCGGGCGTCACCCCGAAAAACTCGCTCGCCGTTGCGCGCCCGAGCCGGCCGAAGCCCGTAATGACTTCGTCGAAGATCAGCAGGATGCCGTACTTCGTGCAGATCTCCCGCAGTCGCTGCAAATAGCCCTGCGGCGGAATCAGCACTCCCGTCGATCCTGCCACCGGCTCCACGATCACGGCTGCAATCGTCGACGGATCGTGCAGCGCCACGAGCCGCTCCAGCTCGTCCGCCAGATGCGCGCCCCAGGCTGGCTGCCCTTTCGAAAACGCGTTATGCCCCAGATCGTGCGTATGCGGCAGATGGTCGACATTGCCGAGCAGCGAGCCCGAAAACGTCTTGCGGTTCGGCGCAATGCCCCCTACCGAAATGCCGCCGAACCCCACGCCGTGATAGCCGCGCTCGCGCCCGATCAGCCGCGTACGCTGCCCCTCGCCACGTGCCCGATGGTAGGCAAGCGCGATCTTGAGCGCCGTATCGACGGCCTCCGAACCCGAATTGGCAAAGAAAATCCGGTCCAGCCCGGCAGGCATGACGGCCGCCACCTTTGCGGCAGCTTCGAATGCGAGCGGGTGCCCCATCTGGAACGTCGGCGCAAAATCGAGCGAGCCGGCCTCGCGCTGCACCGCCGCCACGATTTCGTCGCGGCAATGGCCGGCGTTCACGCACCAGAGCCCGGCGCAGCCATCGAGCACTTCGCGGCCGTCGGCCGACCGGTAGTACATGCCGTGTGCCGAAACGAGCAGGCGAGGCGCCGTCTTGAACTGACGGTTCGCGGTGAACGGCATCCAGAAATTCGACAGATCGTCGGACGCGTGGGAGGTCACGGTATTTCTCCTGTTGGGGTTCGAGGCCGGGCGAGCACGCAAGCGGCGGGCCGCGACGCGGCCGATCATGCGACTCTAGCTCCCGTCCCCAGCCCGTGGACATGCACAGTTCATGGGCCGGATCGGCAACTGTGCTGTTAATTTACCGCTAACTGTATTGGAATGGCGCCCGGGCTTTGCGCGCTACCGCGGCTGAGCGCCTCGAGTGCTTTCGCCGGACTTGCGTGTTCGGCCGGCCGGACATAACGGGCTGCCCGCCCCGATCCGTGCGGGGCGAACGGGGCGGGCTCGTGCCGAGCAGGCGGGGAAGACTAGGTCAACTCGTACGTCCGCCCGGGCTTGACTTCTTCGGGCACCGGTTCGTCGCACAGTTCGAGCAGCGTGCGCTCGATGTTGCGTGCCATGGCATCGAGCGCAAGCCCGTTGGGCACCGGCTCGAACGGTTCGGAAATCTCGCTGGCGATGGCCTCGAGTGCGATCAGCGTATAAGCGACGAATACGGCAACAAGCGGTGTGAAAAAGCCGATCGAATCCACGAGTCCGAACGGCAGCAACATGCAGTAGGCGTACACGGTTCGGTGCAGCAGCACGCCATAGGCGAAAGGAATCGGCGTCGAAGCAATGCGTTCGCAGCCCCCGACCGTCTTCTCGAGTTCGTTCAGCTGCGCATCGAACATCCACAACTGCGTGTCCGAGATCAACGCGCGGCGCTGGAGCCCAGCGAGCAGGCGGCGGATGTCGTTCAGCACCGCGATCGGCCGGAAGTGTTTCTCTTCCAGCGCGAGCGCGCGCCCCACGCCCACGAGGCGCACGAGATCCTGCATCGGGTCGGTTCTGCGCAATTGATGCTTGAACGCGTAGACGAACGCAATCACCGATCCGGCGAAGGACACGCGCTCGAAGCCTGGTGCCGTATCAGGCACATAGGCAATCATCTGCGACGTGAGCGTGCGCGTGGCGTTGAGCACTTCACCCCAGATCTGCCGGGCTTCGCGATAGCGTTCGTAGCTCGCGTTATTGCGAAATGCGAGAAAGATCGTGAGCGCGACGCCGCACAGCGTGAACGGTGCGGTATTGAGCGGAATTTTCTCGCCGAATATCCGCCCGTCGGTGGCCACCGCGATGCCGCCGATTATCGCCATCAGCGCGAGTTGCGGCAGAATCGACCGCAGCACGGAGCCGCGCCAGACGAAAAGCAGCCGAAACCAGTGCTGTGTGTCCCTGACGATCATGGTGCGCCCGCTTTCGATAGAAGCAACGTGAATCAGGCTGCGGCAGCCACCGCGGGGGCCGCGGCCCGGTGCAGCAAGACGGGAATCGACTTCGAGGTCGGCGTGTTGCAGACGTCGGCCACGCTCGAAAGCGGCACGAGCGGGTTCGTCTCGGGGTAATACGCGCCGATGCACCCGCGCGGGATGTCGTACTCCACGAGCAGAAAGCCGTCGGCGCGGCGCTCGATGCCGTCGTCCCAGACCGTCGTCAGATCGACCCGGTCGCCGGGCTCGAACCCGAGCATGTCGAGGTCGGCCCGATTGATGAAGACCACGCGCCGCTGACCGAACACGCCGCGATAGCGATCGTCGAGCGCATAGACGGTGGTGTTGTACTGATCGTGCGACCGCGTTGTCATCAGCACCATCACGCGTTCGCCGTGGCGCTGCCGCGCGCGCGCAATCGGCGTATCGCGCTCGATCGCATGCGCAATGAAATTGGCCTTGCCCGTGGCCGTCTTCCAGTCGCGCTCGCGCGAAGCCACACGCAAATGGAAGCCGCCCGGCTGCGCAATCCGCTCGTTGTAGCGGTCGAACCCGTCGATCGATTCCTCGATCGCGTCGCGGATCCGCGCGTAATCGCGCGCCATCCAGAGCCAATCCACATTGCCGCCGCCGAGCGTCGCGTGCGCCATGTGGGCGACGATCGCCGTTTCCGACATCAAATTTTTCGAGGCCGGCTCGTTGAGCCCATAGGACACATGCACCATGCTCATCGAGTCCTCCACCGTCACGCCTTGCGACACGCCGTCCTGCAGGTCGATTTCGGTGCGCCCGAGCGTCGGCAGAATCAGCGCGTCCTTGCCGTGCACGAGGTGGCTGCGGTTGAGCTTCGTCGTGACGTGCACGGTCAACGCGCACGAGCGCAGCGCGTCGAACGTGCGCGGTGTGTCGGGCGTGGCCATTGCGAAGTTGCCGCCAAGCCCGATCAGCACCTTGACGCGGCCGTCGAGCATTGCCTCGATCGTCTCGACCACGTCGTAACCATGCTCGCGCGGTGGCTCGAACCCGAACACGCGGCCCAGGCGGTCGAGGAACGCCTGCGTCGGCTTCTCCTCGATGCCGACCGTGCGATCGCCCTGCACGTTCGAATGCCCCCGCACCGGGCACAAACCCGCGCCCAGGCGGCCAATATTGCCGCGCATCATCATGAGGTTCGAGAGCATCTGCACGGTGGCCACGGCGTTCTTGTGCTGCGTGATGCCCATGCCCCATGTGGCGATAACCCGCTGCCCCTGGGCATAAATACGCCCGAGTTGTTCGATTTCTTCACGCGCCACACCGGATTCGGCTTCGAGCAACGGCCAGCTTTCGGTGCGCAGGTCGGCGGCGAACGCCTCGAAACCGGACGTGTGCTCGTCGATGAAGGCGGTGTCGAGCACGGGCGCCTCGCCGTGGGCGCGGGCTGCGTCGTCGAGTTCGAGCACGTGCTTGGCGATGCCCTTGATCAGCGCGAAATCGCCGCCCACCTTGGGCTGGACGAAGACGGAGGCGAGCCGCGTGCTCGAGAGCGTCAGCATCTCCACCGGATGCTGCGGGCTCCTGAAGCGCTCGAGGCCGCGCTCGCGCAACGGATTGATCGAGACGATCGTGGCGCCGCGGCGCGCGCATTCGCGCAGCTCGCCGAGCATGCGCGGGTGGTTCGTCGCGGGATTCTGGCCGAAGACGAGGATCGTGTCGGCATGCTCGAAATCGTCGAGCGTGACCGTACCCTTGCCGATACCCACCGTGCCCGGCAGGCCGCGGCTCGTCGCTTCGTGGCACATGTTCGAGCAATCGGGGAAATTGTTCGTCCCGTACATGCGCACGAACAGTTGATAAAGAAACGCCGCCTCGTTGCTCGCGCGCCCCGACGTGTAGAACGCGGCTTCGTCCGGCGAATCGAGCCGCCTCAGGTGCGAGGCGATCAGCGCAAACGCGTCTTGCCAGGCCACCGGCTTGTATTTGTCGGCAACCGCGTCGTAGATCATCGGGTCGGTGAGCCGCCCGTGCTGCTCGAGTTCGTAATCGCTTTGCGTCAGCAACTGCGCAACCGTATGGGCTTCGAAGAACGCGGGCGTCACGCGCTTGCTCGTTGCTTCCGCCGCCACTGCCTTGACGCCGTTTTCGCAGAACTCGAAAGTGGACGAATGCTTGCGATCGGGCCACGCGCAGCCCGGGCAGTCGAAACCGTCCGGCTGGTTCTGCTTGAAGAGCGTGCGGTACTTCCCGCCGGCCACGCGTTCCTTCACGAGATTGATGGCCACTTGTTTCAACGCGCCCCAGCCGCCGGCGGGTTGCGTATAGGGTTCGATGTGCCCCTGTGCTTTGAGCTTTTCCATGATTCGATTCTTTTGCTGACGGCTCACCCGCTTGCCGGGTGGCCGTCGGGTGGTCGCCGGGGGGCGCCGGGTGCTATTACGCCGCGATGAATCGAAGCTTAAGGGCAATGCCATGCGACCAAAGCGCACACATTTGCCTCTGAAAAAAGAGCACAGTTCGAATATGATGCGATATGGACGAAAACTGTGCTCCATAACGGTGCGCAGCGAACGCATGAAACTCTACGAAAAGCTCGCCAAGGACATCGACGATCTCGTCAAACGGGGTGTGTTTCGGCCCGGCGACCGCATTCCTTCGGTCAGGCAGACGAGCCAGCATCGCCAGGTCAGCGTCACCACGGTCATTCGCGCCTATTTGCTGCTGGAGAGCCGCGGCGTGATCGAAAGCCGCCCGCAATCGGGGTACTACGTGCGTGGTACCCAGCGCGAGCAGGTAGCCGAGGACACCACGAGCCTGCGCATATCGCGTCCGGTAGCGGTCTCTGCCAAGGTGGACGTCAGCCGCCTCGTGCTTTCGACGCTGCGCTCCATCGGCACCGGCGAGGCGATTCCGCTCGGCTCGCCGTATCCCGACCCGCGGTTGTTTCCGTTCGAGAAGATCAACCGCTATGCCTACAACATCGGCAAGGAGAAGGCGAGCTGGGGCGTGACCGACGATCTGCCGCCCGGCAACCCGGGCCTTATTCGCCAGATCGCGCGGCGCTACCTGCAAAACGGCATTGCGATCGACCCGGGCGAAATCGTCGTGACGGTGGGCGCAACGGAGGCGATCAATCTGTGTTTGCAAGCTGTCGGCAAGCCAGGGGATACCGTGGTCGTCGAATCCCCGACGTTCTACGCGATGCTGCACGCGATCGAGCGGATGGGCATGCGGGCGATCGAGGTCGCCACCGATCCGCAGCACGGCATCGATCTCGATTCGCTCGAGCAGATTCTGAAAAAGCGCAACATCGCGGCCTGCATGGTCATGCCGAACTTCCAGAATCCGCTGGGCTTCCAGATGTCCGACGAAAAGAAGCAGGCGCTCGTGGCGCTGGCCATGCGCCACGACGTGCCAATCATCGAAAACGACGTCTATCACGAGCTTTATTTCGGCGAGGCCCATCCGAGCGCCCTGAAGTCCTATGACACGCAGGGCATCGTGCTGCACTGCGCGTCTTTTTCGAAAAGCCTTTCCGCGGCGCATCGCATCGGATGGGCCATGCCGGGGCGGTATCGCGAGCAAGTGGAGAAGCTGAAATTCCTCAATACGCTGACCACGCCCTCGATTCCGCAATTGGCCATCGCCCAGTACCTCGAAAACGACGGCTACGAGCGCCATTTGCGGCGCGTGCGCGCGCTTTATCGCCAGCAGGCGCGTTTGACGAAGACGATGGTGAGCCGGTTCTTTCCCGAAGGCACGCGCACATCTCAACCGATGGGCGGTTACGTACTCTGGGTGGAATTGCCGAAAAAGGTCGACTCGATGAAGCTTTATCGCGCGGCCCTCGAGCACGGCATCACGATCGGGCCCGGCTACATGTTTTCGGCATCGGCGAGCTACAGCAATTTCATCCGGCTCAACTACAGTTACGCGTGGTCCGCCGAGATCGAGGATGCGCTCGTCACGATAGGGAAGATCGTCGCCCGGCTCGCGCGATGAATGCGCCCAGCGGTATCGGCATTCGATACATCTCGTACCGGCTCTCGTGACTTTAACGGGTCTTATCGTCGCTGGTTCGGGGTACTAAATTGCTCGCCTGGCGCAAATGTGTGCAGCAAGGAAAAGGAGAAGAGGACCATGAAGCGGGAACGTCACGCAAAGATCGTCGCCACGCTAGGGCCTTCGAGTTCCGATCCGCAGACGATACGGCGGCTCTTCGATGCCGGCGTGGATGTCTTCCGGCTCAATTTCAGCCACGGCAGCCATGACGATCATCTGCAGCGGCTGCGGCACATCCGCGAGATCGAAAAGGAAACGGGCCGCCCGATCGGCGTGCTGCTCGATCTTCAGGGGCCGAAACTGAGGCTCGGCACGTTCGAGTCAGGCAGTGTCGTGCTGTCGCGCGGCCAGCGCTTTCTGCTCGATACCGATCTCACGCCCGGCGATGCCTCGCGCGCGCCGCTGCCGCATCCGGAGATCTTCGCCGCTATCGAGCCCGGCTCGGAACTGCTGCTCGATGACGGCAAGGTACGGCTGCGAGTCGTCTCGAAGGGGCCCGATCGCGCGGAGACGACGGTGATCGTGGGCGGGCGCGTTTCCGACCGCAAGGGCGTGAACGTGCCGGGCGTCATGCTGCCGATCTCGGCGATGACCGGCAAAGACCGCGAGGATCTCGCGTTCGGCCTCGAACAGGGCGTCGACTGGGTTGCGCTCTCGTTCGTACAGCGCCCGGAGGACATCGACGAGGCACGTGCCATCATCGGCGATCGCGCGTGGATCATGGCCAAGCTCGAAAAACCGCGCGCGATCGATCATCTGGATGCGATCGCCGCGCGCTGCGACGGGATCATGGTCGCGCGCGGCGATCTGGGCGTGGAGCTGCCGGCCGAGCAGATTCCGGAGCTGCAGCGGCGCATCGTGCGCGTCTGTCGCGCAGCGGGCAAGACCGTGGTGGTGGCCACGCAGATGCTCGAATCGATGACGGAATCGCCGGTGCCCACGCGCGCGGAAACGTCGGATGTGGCCGGTGCGATCTACGAAGGCACGGATGCCGTCATGCTTTCGGCGGAATCCGCCAGCGGGAAATATCCGCTCGAAGCCGTTTCGATGATGAACCGGATCATCGCGCGTGTGGAGCTGGATCCGGAGTATCGGGCAGGCATAGACGCCTCGCACACGCCGGCGCAGTCGACAGCCGCCGATGCGATCTGCTGCGCGCTTCGTACGGTCGTTCAACTGATCGCTCCCGCGGTCACGGTCACCTGCACCTCTTCGGGTTTCACGACGGTGCGGGCGGCGCGCGAGCGGGCGCCGAGCGCGATCATGGCTCTTACGCCCTCTCTGGCGGTGGCCCGGCGGCTCGCGCTCGTCTGGGGCACGCATCCGATTGCGTTGCGTACCGCGCACGATGTCGACGACATGATCGCGCTGGCCTGCGACACGGCCCGCCATGAGGGGTTCGCGAATACCGGCGATTCGATCGTCATTGCAGCCGGCTTGCCGTTCGGCGAGTCGGGGACCACAAACCTGCTGCACATTGCCAAGGTGGGCACCTGAGGTGGCGCAGCGCCGGATAACTAAGCAGGTTTTTCATTTCGCCGAAAATTTTTTTGGCGGCCATGTCGATTTCGGGTTGGCTCGTTCGTCGTCAGGATAGAGCCGCACGAATGCGGGCAACGGGTGTTGCCGTGCGGCTCCCTTACCGACAACTTTCAGACAGGAGCCATCGCCATGACCACCTCGACCGTCAAGCCGATCCCCGAAGGGATGCACACGCTCACGCCGCAGATCATTTGCGCGGGCGCATCGGACGCCATTGCCTTTTACAAGGAGGCGTTCGGCGCAACGGAGCTGATGCGGCTGCCGGCGCCGGACGGCAGAATCATGCATGCGCAGGTGAAGATAGGGGACTCGGTCGTCATGCTCACCGACGAGATGCCGGAGCACGGGATGATGGGGCCGAAGGCGCTCAAGAACACGCCCGTGAGCCTCTATCTGTATGTGGAGAATGCCGACCGCGCGTTCGAACGCGCCGTGGCGGCCGGGGCGAAGGTCATCATGCCGCTCGCCGATATGTTCTGGGGCGACCGCTGGGGGCATCTGGAAGATCCGTTCGGGCACCGGTGGCATATCGCTTCGCATATCCGTGACGTTCCGCCGGAGGAGATGCAACGCGCGGTCAAGGAGGCGAACTGCCCGGGTTGAGGCCGTAAAGCGGGTGGTAAAGCGGGTGGTAAAGCGCGGGCGGTAAAGCACGCACGGACGGCGGTTGACGCTGCGGGCGCGCCCGCAGCTTACCGGTTGGGAGCCCGCGACATCGGGCAGCCTATGGCGGTGGACGAGCCGCTACCATCGAATCAACGCGGATCCCCATGTGAAACCTGCTCCCATTGCGGGAGTCAGGACGAGATCGTCTTCCTTTATGCGGCCGTCCGCGACGGCTTCCGCCAGCGCGAGCGGGATGGACGCGGCGGACGTATTTCCGTGATGGTCGAGCGTCAACACGATTTTCTCCATCGGCAATTGCAGCTTTTCCCCCAACGTCTGAACGATGCGCCGATTCGCCTGGTGCGGCACGACCCAGTCGAGATCGTCCTTCGTCAAGCCGTTGACCGTCAGCGCTTCCTGGGACGCCTCTGCGAGATTGACGACAGCATGCACAAAGACGTCGCGTCCTTCAAGATGCATTGTTCCGGCGGTTTGAGTGGAAGACGCTCCGCCGTTCGTGCGAATCTTGTCCTCGTGCCGCCCGTCGGAGTGCAGATGAGTGGACAGGATGCCTTTGAAGCGGGCGCCTGTCCGGCGCTCGGCGCGTAATACGACGGCGCCGGCACCATCCCCAAAGAGTACGCAGCTGTTGCGGTCTTTCCAGTCGATGATCCGTGACATGGTCTCCGCGCCGATCACAATGGCCGTACGCGCCTGACCCAGCCGTATCATGTTGTCGGCAACCGACAGCGCGAAAACAAAGCCGGAACAGACGGCCTGCACGTCGAAAGCGATCCCGCCCGTCATGCCGAGGGCGGCCTGCACGCGGCAGGCGGTCGCGGGCACAGTGCGGTCCGGCGTACAGGTAGCCACGACGACGAGGTCGACGTCCTCCCCCCGGATGCCGGCGTTTCCCAGTGCGGATACAGCCGCCGCAATGGCGAGATCCGACGTGTTCTCTCCATCCGCCGCCACCCGTCGTTCCTTGATGCCGGTGCGTTGGACAATCCACTCGTCGGACGTATCGACCATCATGGCCAAGTCGTGATTCGTCACCCGACGCTCGGGAAGCGCCGAGCCGCAACCGACCACCCGGGAGCCCCAGATCGTCGCTGCGTTGGCGGGCGGCGCTGTACCGACAGAGCCATTTATTTCGCTCATTTCTCGTACTCCAGTGAGTGGCGTTGAGACTGCTGCCGTGCCGTATCGTTGCGGCTACCAAGTCCCCACGTCCCCGGTGGGGCCGCTCGACTTTTCCGCATTACCCGATTGCCCGGCATTCTGGAGGTCGATCTGCGAGACAAGATATTCGGCGAGCGACGCGAAAGTGGGGTAGTCGAACAACGTGGTATCGCTGATCTTTATCTTGAGCCGCTCCTCGAGGAAGAACGCCAGCTCGACGGAGTGCATCGAATCGAAGCCGGCGTCGTCGAACGTCTCGTCGAGGTCGGAAGGCACCTTCAGATTGTTTGCTTCGGTCCACTCCTGGACCCATGCGAGGATCTTTTCCGTAGTCATCTTGGTGCCATTCATGGCAGGGGTTTGAAGTTGGTCGCTCATCGCAGTTGCTCCGGAAAATGGGTGAGGGGGAAACGAGTTGGTCGTCGTCAAACAGTCTGGCTATGCTTCCGTTCCACTATCGAAGAACTTCGCCAGCCCGCGAGCAGAAGGAAGGCGAACGATGGAATCGTGATCGTCGTCGAAGGCATTCAGCGTGATCTCGCCGTTGGTCATCTGGCGCAGGCGCGTCATAATCTGTTCGCCGGAGGTATCCGCCTTGCCGCGCACGGCGAGTGCATACTGCATGCTCGTACGCACGAGCCGGGGCTGATGCAGGGACAAGGCTGCCGCGCTCGACGCGTGACGGCGGGCGATGTGTGCGAAGAGCGTCGGGTTTGCGCGACGACGGACATCGGACAGTGCGAAGTCACTGTCCAGCATCGCGTCGAAGCGCTCGTCAGCGAGCAGTTTCTCGACAAGACCCGGCCCCTCGTCGCAATCGAGCGCGCTGACAATCGTTCTCAGCCGACTGGCGAATTCCCCGTCGTAGAGCGGGCTGTCGACGATCAGAAGCGGCGGCGAGTCGACGCCCTCCGATTCCCACTGCGCCGCCATTTCGTGTGCGACCAGACCACCAAACGACCAGCCGCCCAAGAGATCCGGGATCCGGCCAGCCACGCCGAGAAATGCGGAACGATATAGCGACGCCAACTGCTTGACCGATAGATACTTGATCGCGTGGTCCTGGTCCGAATAGGGGTGCCGAACCGCGATGATGGACGGATCGCCAGGCCATACGGAAGCGAGATCCCGATAGCAGAAGACGTCTCCGCCGACGGGATGGACGAGCGCGATGACCGGTCCGCTCCCTTCCCGCAGCGATACCACCAGGGCACGTGCATCGATTTCGCCGAAGCTGGTGTCCGATGGTTTGCTTGCCCGATCCGCTTTCGACGACGCGAAGTAGCGCGCCAGCGTTACCACCGATGCGCCTCTCGCGAGCAGGGACACCGGCGGCATTTTTCCAAAGGCTTGATGCAGGCGCACGCGTAGTTCTGTTAGCGCAAGCGAGTCCACACCCTGACCGGCAAGCGGCAGCTCGTCCACGAGGTTGACGGTGTCCGGTGCAACCGACGCGGCGATGGAACGGACGGTGGCAAGAAGCTGTCCTTCGTTCCCGCTCGTGGAAGGATTCTCTGCGCTATGGCCTGCGTGCGCGAATGCCGAGGGGCTGCCAATCCGCGTCGGGATTGCGCCGGTTTCATATAGGGGCTTCTCTCCGTCGCGGGCGGCCATGACAACTGGCGTGCGTTCGGGAAACGGCAGTTCGAATCTCTCGCCATCGAACCGGTAAGCAGGCAGCTCCACGGGCGTGGGCGCGTTCCCGTACATCGTTGCCCACGCAATCGGGTGTCCCACGCTGTAAAGACGTGCGCAGGCATGGGCAAAGCCGGTCATTTCGGGTTCGTCGTCGCCCTCCGGCCCATCAGCCAGCGACGAGATAGCGCATTGCCCGTCTCCTCCGGCGGCCGCGCGCGCCAATTTCGACAGTGCTGCGCCGGGTCCGACCTCGATGAAGGTGGTCCGGTCGTCGAGTGCGGCGTGCAACGCCTCGTGAAATCGCACGGGCTGCTCGACCAGGTCCAGCCAATGGTCGATTGCCGTAATGCTGCCCGTCGCGAGTTTTCCAGTCAGGGTGGAGGCGATCGGTATGGCCGGCGGCGCGAACGTAAGCGGTGCCAGTGCCTGCCGGAAGGCTTCACGCATCGATCGGAGCATGGGAGAGTGGCCGGGCGTATCGTACGTCTTCAGCAAGGAAACGCGCTTGCCCAACGCCACCATGGCGTCCTGGACCTTTGCTATGGCTTCTTCGGTGCCGCTTACGACCGTCTGATCGGGGCCGTTCATGCCGGCAATGAAGAGCTCGCTACCAAACTCGAACTGCCGGGACAGCTCCTCGATGCTGGCGGCTACCGCGAGCATCGCCCCTCGGGGCGTCTCGGTATCGAACAGCCGCCCACGCGCCTCGACAGCCTTCAGCCCATCCGCGAGTGTCATGACACCGCCGATAACAGCGGCTACATGCTCGCCGAGCGAATGCCCGAGCAGAAGGTCGGGATGTTTGCCGAGTGTCATCCACGTGCGGGCCAGCGAAAAGCAGACGATGAAATGGGCCAATTGGCCCGGATGGTGGCGAACCGCCTCGGGACTGCGACCCAGGATCGCGTTCAGCACGGCCTTTGCCGTGTCGTCGTCGAGTTCTCGAAGACACGCGTCCGCGAATTTCCGGAAGATCCCGTTGCCGTTATAGAGCCCTGCGCCGCCCCCTGGCTGCCAGGCACCTTGACCCGGAAACAGGAATGCAAGGCGTGGCTTTTTCGGTGGATCGCCTGCATGCCATTTGCCGGACGGATTGGCGTCGAGGAAATCGTCGATTGCTTCCAGGAAGTCCTCTTTCTTTGCGCCGACGAATGCCACCCGATATCCGAAATGGTCCCGTCGGGCGCTCGCCGTGTAACAGATGTCGCGCAGCGACGCGTGCGAATCCGTCAACATGTCCCGATAGGCGGAGGCAAGCCGTGCCCTTGCCTGGGCCGAGCGGCCTGAAACCGTCAGGACGCGCTCCCTCTCGGCTCCCGCGACAACCTGGGATGGGTTCGAGTGGGAGGAGAGAATCAGATGGACATTGGTCCCTGTAATACCGAAGCCGCTGACGCCGACCATCGCGTTGTCGCCCTCGAGCGGGCGACCGTGCCGAGGGATGTCGAGTTGCGCACCGTCCCACTGGAATCGCGGGTTTGGCGTCGCGAAGTTCACCTGGGCCGGTATGTAACGATGGCGCAGAATAAGAATCGCCTTGATGATGCCCGCCATGCCGGCTGCGGCTTCAAGGTGACCCACCTGTGCCTTGACCGAGCCCACCAGGATAGGCTTTTCCCTGGCGATCGAACGGGTGTATACGTTGCGCAGCGCCGTCAGCTCGATTGGATCGCCTAACGACGTGCCGGTGCCGTGTGCCTCGACGTACGCCACCTCTTCGGGGCGCGTACCGGCGCGCGCCATCGCGTGCCGGATAACGGCTTCCTGTGCGGCTCCGTTTGGGGCGGTCAGGCCATTGCTCGCACCATCGCTGTTGATGGCCGAGCCTGCCAGCAGAGCGTCGATCCGATCGCCATGCTCGAGTGCGTCCTCGAACCGCTTCATGACGATGACACCGCCTCCTTCGCCCCGGATGTAGCCGTCGGCGGCCGCGTCGAAGGGCCGACAGTTGCCGGAGGGCGACATCGCCTGAAGCCGGGCGATGCCGATCGTCTCCTCAGGGCCCAGGATCAGGTTGATGCCGCCCGCGATAGCCAAGTCGCAATCGCCGGTCCGCAGGCTCTGTGCGGCAAGGTGAATGGCGACGAGCGATGAAGAGCACGTGGTGTCGACGAATACGGCCGGCCCGCTCAAGCCAAGTACGTGCGCGACGCGCCCCGGCGTCATCGCACGAAGGTTGCCGAGCTTGGAATACGTGGTGATAGCCGAAGCGTTGCCGGACCAGAACGTTCGGCGGCCGTAGTCCGCTTCGCCCGCCGTCATGAAAACGCCGACTCGTTTGCCCCGCAACTGGCTGGGCGCGACGCCGGCATTTTCCAGCGCCTCCCATGTCAATTCGAGCATCCACCGCTGCTGGGGGTCCATCTCGGCGGCCTCCGCAGCCGAGATGCGGAAGAACCGGTGGTCGAAGCGGAATGGATCGGCAACGTAGCCAGCCACTCTGGAATAGGTGGTGCCCGGTTCGTTCGGGTCGGATGAATAGTACGCGTCGATATCGAACCGCTCGGGCGGGGTCTCTTGAATTGCCGACAAGCCCGAGTTCAGGAACGCCCAGTATGTGGAGGTGGAAGATCCTCCTCCAGGAAACCGGAGAGACATCCCGATGATGGCCATTCGCCCAGCGTTTGCTTTTGACGTGTCCATAGTGTTCCTCGTGCCAGGAGCCGGTATTTCGAAGATCAAGGGCGGCTCGCCGCAGCCACGTCGTCAAGGTTGCTTGCCTGCACGAGTACAGCCATGTTTCCGGGCAGGTGCTGGTTCGTTCGGATCCTTGCGTGGGCATCGGGCAACCGGTTCCACGGAAAGACTTCGGAGAGGCAAGGATCGATGCGGCCACTCATCACGAGCCGGTTGGCTTGGGCCGCCTCCTTCAGGGTGGCGAAATGGCTGCCCTGGATTCGTTTCTGGCGCATCCAGATGTATCGAGCGTCGCAGGCAAGTTCGTATCCGCTGGTCGCTGCGCAAAAGACGACCATGCCGCCGCGTTTGACGACATAGCACGACGCTGCGAACGTGTCCCGGCCCGGATGCTCGAACACCATGTCCACGTCGCGCTTTTCGCCCAGCGCGTTCCAAATGGCCTTGCCGAATTTCTTTACGTTCTCGATATATGAAGCGTATTGCGCTCCGGAATCGAGGGCGGGCGGGGCGCCCCAGCATGAAAACCGAGAGCGGTTGATGACGCCCACGGCACCGAGACTTTTGACGAACGCCGCCTTGGAATCGTCCGAGACCACGGCGACGGGGCGGGCACCCGCCAGGGCGGCCAGTTGGATGGCCATCGTTCCCAGCCCGCCGGCCGCGCCCCATACGAGGACGGACTGTCCCGGTGCGAGCGCATGTGGCTCTCGAACGCGCAGCGGCGCTTTCTTGTCCGGCTTGTCGAATACGCGGTGAGCGACGATGCGTTTCTCGTCGCCCTGCTGATCGTGCCGCTGCTCGATTTCGGACAACAGCGTCCTATTCCCGATGTCGACCTGCGTGCCGTCTGCGGGTTCGATGCCAGACGTTGGACGGACGCCGTCAACGAACTTGTGCGCCTGGGTGCGCTTCAGCGGTCGCGGGCGCGTCTGCCGGCCAGGCGCGTTTCCGCTTTCCGGCTCGGCAGCCAGTTTCGGCCGCGTTTTGTTCACGAGGCCCGCGAGGGACGGCATGACGATGCGCTCGTCTGACGCGTTCGCATCGGCAGGCGCCGAGAGCCGGCTCTTCGAAGCTGCGTTGGACGCCCACCGTCGCAGCGCGCTCTCCGATGCGGCTCGGCATTATCGCGCGCTGCTCGAACTTGTACCGGACCACGCGGCGGCACTCAATAATCTCGGCGCGCTGCTCGAGCGCACCGGTGACGCGATCGAGGCGCAGCGTTGCTATCGCACGGCGCTGCGCCTCGATCCGGACTACCTCGACGCGCACTACAACCTGGGCCTGCTGCTCCATGAGCAAGGTCGATTCGAGGAGGCGCAAGCGTGCTACCGAAACGTCATCGCCCTCGCGCCCACGCATGTGGCGGCGCATGTCTATCTTGCCGGGCTATTGCAGGAAACCGATCGGTTGGCCGACGCGGAGCCGCTTTACCGGCGCGCGGTGTCGCTGAGCCCGAACGACGCGCTCGCGCAGCACGGACTGGGGCTTTTCTTCGTGGCGAGCGGGCGGGAAGAGGAGGCCGAGGTCTGTCTTCACGAGGCATTGCGTCTTGCTCCCGATTTCAAAGACGCTAATGCCGCGCTTGCTGCGCTGTTGCACCGCCGACAACGCTATGCGCAGGCTGAAGCCCTCTACCGCCGGGTGCTGTCGCTCGATCCAGGTTCGGTCGAGGCGCTGAACAATCTCGGCCGGCTGCTCCACGACGCAGGGCGTTTGTCGGAAGCCGAGCGCTATCTGCGGCAAGCACTCGAAGCCGCACCCGGGCGCACACCCACGGCTTTCAATCTGGGACTCGTTCTGCTCGCGATGGGGCGCTATGAAGAAGGCTGGCCGCTCTACGAGATGCGGTACGGCGAGTCGCCATACTGGGGCGATGAATCGCATTGCCATGCGCCGCCGGTTTTGCCGTTTCCACAGTGGGGCGGCGAACCGCTGGAGGGCAAGTCGCTCGTGGTGTTCGGCGAGCAGGGTTTGGGCGATTGTGTGCAGTTCGCCCGATACATGCCGATGTTGAAGGCCAAGGGCGTGTCGAAGCTGACGCTCGTTTGCCCACGGACGTTGTGCCGTCTATTGCAAACGATCGAGGGCGTCGACGCTTGCCTGCCTGACGATGACGTATCGCAACTGGCGGAGCACGATTATGCCTGCCTCGTGATGAGCCTGCCGCTGCGCATCGGCACGACGCTCGCGACAGTGCCGGCCGAAGTGCCGTACCTCCACGTCCCGAAGGCCGAGGCAAAGCGATGGAAGCGACTCGTCGGCCCGGGGCGTTTGAGTGTCGGCCTGGTCTGGGCGGGGAATCCGCGTCCGGACATGCCAAGCGCTAATGCGGTCGATCGTCGGCGCTCTTTGAACGCCGCGGCGTTCGCGCCGTTGCTGGACGTGCCGGGCGTCGCGTTCGTCAGCCTGCAGAAAGGGGAGGCGGCACGCAGCCAGATCGCCGACATACGCGCTGCCCTGCACCCATGCGACCCAATGGCGGAGGTGGAGGACTTCGCCGACACGGCGGCGATCATTTCAACGCTCGATCTCGTCATCACCGCTGACACGTCGGTCGCGCATGTGGCTGGCGCGCTCGGTAAGCCCGTCTGGATCCTGTGCCGCTTCGACGGTTGCTGGCGGTGGCTTTCGGGGCGTGACGATTCACCGTGGTACCCGTCGGCAACGCTTTTCCGGCAGAAGACGCCGGGAGATTGGGCCGGCGTCATCGCCGAGGTGCGCGCCGCACTCGAGCGGCAGGTGTGCGCACGAAGCATTTCCTCCACGCGGTTCGCTGAAGTCGCGCTGCCAAATGGTAGAGACGTTGGCAGCGCGAATCCCGGACTATCTCGATCGATATGACATGGACATCTCTTACGAAACCGATGCGCTTTGCCATGGCGCGCTGCTCGGACTGCTATGCGGCGGTATTGGCGTTCCGGCGCTGAGTTATGCGTTCGAGGAGCTCTCAGGGTTCCCGGCCGATGATTGGAAGAGTGCGGTGGGATCTGTGCTCGTCGTGGCCGCGATCATCATCGTGCCGCTTCTGGTCAAGTTGAAAAAGGCGAAGCGCGCGGTGGATCTGCCCGTCGACTCGGGCCGGGTGGTGGCGAGTCTCCATGGGAGGCTGGTGGGCGTCGCCGTGGGGGCGCTTTTCGGCATCGCAATTCTGACGAGATGAGGCAGGCGGCATGACACCCGATTCGCCATCCTCGGCCAGCCGCGTTCGCGTGATCTCGCTGCCCACGGCTCAGGCTAGACGTGAGGCGTTTGCCCGGCAAAATACCGCGCTCGACTACGTCTTCCATGACGCGATCGACGGCCGTGCGCTCGTACCGCCGGAACATCGCGACCTCTTCGCGGATGGGCTCGACTACAGCCCGGGTGCGTACGGCATTGCCATGACCACCTGGCAGTTGTGGAAAGCGGTTGCCGAGGACGGGCAGACCGTCACGATCGCGGAGGACGACGCCATCTTCCGGTCAGACTTTCAGGACACCATGGCGGGCCTGATGCGGCAATGCGAGCCATTCGATCTGGTGACGTGGGGCTACAACTTCGATTCGGTACTTCGGCTGGCAATGTTCGATGGTCGTGTGCCTTGCGTTACCGCTTTCGACCAGAACCTGCTGCACGGTTCGATCGATGCCTTCCGGATGGACCGGTGCCCGGTCGTACTGATGCGCCTTCTGGAGTTCTACGGCATCTGCGCCTATTCCATCAGCCCCCAAGGCGCGCGGCGGCTGCTCGAACGTTGCTTTCCCCTCGGGCCCACCACCTACCCGTCTGCTTCCTTACAGCGGGGCGTTCCCAATGTCGGCATCGACGTCGCCATGAACAGCCACTATGCGGACCTTCGTTGCTTCGCCGCGTTTCCGCCGATGGCCGTGACGCCGAATTTCTTCGATACGTCTTCCATACAGAACCAGAATCAGAACCGAACGTGACGACCATTCGGCAATGCGGCGTCCGCTCGCCGTCAATTTGATGTCCTCTCACCGGAGAACGATATGAGCATTCCTAGCGAAACCGTCACCGAATTTACCGGCAAGGCGACATCCGACATCGATGCGACGCGTCATCGCACGGAGGGTTCGGCCGCGGGCGGCGAACTGCCGCCCGCGACAGTCGTGGCCTTGCACGACGTTCCGGCCACGTCGCATCACGGCAGCCAGCGCGCGTCCAAACCCGCGGACATAGAGGAAGTCGCCGACCGGATCCTGGCGAACGCACTGACACCCGTGCAGGTCTTCAGCAGCTTCGAGTACGAGATCAACCTGCTTTTCGAACCGGCATCGCTCGGGTTCTACGTGGTGCTGAGTCATGCCGGCACGATCCGCCGCGCACTGCAGTGCGCGGCGCTCGAGGGCGCGTGTCAGGCGTTCCGCCACTTCCAGGAGCAAATCCTCGTGTGGTGCGAACTGGAGCTGCGGCGCGTACAGATCGATGCCCGCAACGCACAGCTCGCTGCCTTGTTCAACGATGCGGTTGCCGAGGCTGAGCGGCTGCGCGCGGATATCGAGCGCAGTGGCGCGCTGGTTCACCTCGTCAATAGCCGGCAGCAGGTACTGCGTCGCGAGGTGGCACAGTTGCAGGCGCAGCGTATCTCCACCCAGGCGCAGTTGGACCGTCAGCTCCGGCAACTCGCCCAGCTACGTCTGTGCGCGGCCGGAGGAATACCGCGCAACCTGCGGTAATGGGTGCGGCTACGGTCCGGTCCACGGCATATGAAGTCGGGAGCGTTGGCTCCGGCGCGTAACGATCGGAAAACAGCAGACTCGATGAGAGGCGAGCATGACCATGAATCCAGCTACGCGCCGTGGCGAACGCGGGGATGTTGCAAGTTGCGCGTTGCCCGCGCAAGTACCGGCACCGGCGCTCACGCTGCCGATCGGCAAAGTACGCGCACTATCGATCGAGCATCACACGGCACTGGCTATTCTGCGCGCGGGACGGGGAAGCGCGGACGCAGCCGCCTGCCTGCTGCGTACGGTTTCCCTGGCTTACCTCATCGAGAAGCTGGAACGTGCACGGGCCAGACCGAGGCCGTATCGAAAGGCGGAGATCCTGTTGGAGCGATGCGTCGTGGAGGCGGAACATAGCGGCAAGTGGTGCTTACCGGAGGAGTACGTGCCACCGGTCGCCCAAATTCTGGCTGTGCACGACGCGCAGCTCGCCCGCGTGCCGCCCCCTGTTTATGCGGAAGCCTGGGAACGTTTCGCCCGCGTGGTGGCGGGCAATCACGGCTCGCCGATCCCGGGGCGATGAGCTTGGCGCCTCGATTCGAGCAAGAGCCGAATCTGTCCGGCAAAGCTCCGGCGCAGTGTCGCCCCATAGGCCGTCGGCGTGGCGAGCGAGACCTCTCAGTCATGAGAGGACACACTGATGGAACCGGTTCCTCCCGCTTGTTGGGATTGCCACCGCCGGAGGTTGCGCATCAGGGTTCTGCGATCGACGTTCAACTGCTGCGCCACGAATTGCGCCGAATGCCGATCCAGCAGGGCGGTGGCGTGTTCGCATTGTTCCTCGTCGAGCGCTAACGGCCGACCGATCCGCTTGCCGCGAGCGCGTGCGGCGGCGACCCCCGCCCGGGTCCGTTCGCTGATCAACCCTCGCTCGAATTCGGCGAGGGCCGCCAGCATGTGGAAGGTGAACCGACCGGCGGTTGAGCGCGTGTCGATATACTCTGTCAAAGACACGACCCTGACTTTGCGTTCCTCCAGATCGCCCATGATGGCAGCTAAATGGCGAAGGGAACGTCCGAGGCGGTCCAGGCGCCATACGACAAGCGTGGTCCCGGGCTGGGCCGCCAGCAGCGCGTCCCGTAGTCCGGCGCGATCGAACCGGGCGCCTGAAACACCCTGATCCGAATAGGTCACGTCACACCCGTACGAGGCCAATGCATCCAACTGCAGACTCAGATGTTGCTCGTCTGTCGATACCCGCGCATATCCTATTTTTTCGATTACAGACATTCCCCTCTCCACCTCGGCAGCGATAAATGCGTCCGCGTCGCCTGCATCTTTGCTTTACAGGATTTCGATACGATCCTGGTGCTTTCGATCCTGCATAGCCGATCGATTGATCGAAAGGCGAAGCGCACCGACGCGCGGTACCCATATTCATCAGAGGAAATGGTCAAGGAACCCCGGACCGGTTCACTGCCGGTATGTAAGCAACGGAGTATCGGTTATTCATGTCGATTGATGCATTAATAGTGGCAGGTGGTTGTAACACTTTTTAGGAATTTCGGTATGAGTCGGATAGGAGATGTCATACTGACACATCGCATGTAGCTTGAAATGCAACAAATGTCACGGACAGGTCGTTGACCTTTATTGAGGAATTGTGCTGCGACAAAGTCAAGTGACGAGACTTTCGACTTTGTAAAGCGGCGGCGACATGGAGCAAAGCGGCTGAAATGAATGGTGAGCTTCACTGCGATATGTTGCTGTAATTAGGCCGCGCGATGCTTTCCGACTAAGCGTTACTTCCGTGAGCCCGGATTGAAGACCGGAATAAAGATAGCGCCTTTGCCAAAGGGGAACCGCGCTTGAAAGGGGAGCGCTAAAGCACAGGGTGGGGGCAACGCCAGCTGTAGTGACCGTTGTTTAATGGCAGGATCGTGATACGTTTGTTGTCGATCCATTTGCCGCTCGTCAAATGCCAGAAACGTTGGGCGAACTTGCTGCACTGGCCCGCACGCGCTCTTCCGCTTCGACGAAGCGACGGCGTCGAACCGGCTCGAGGTCGCGAAACCAGCGATTCCTCATGCTTATCAGAAATGCGCTGTTGGCACGAAACCAGCCGAGAAGATGCGGGGGGCATTCGGAAATGAAGCGGAATTCGTTGCGTATGCGAACGAAGGAAAAGCCACCGCCAAGAGCGAAGTGGATAGCGAACAAATGCGGCAATGCGAGCGCTGAGCAGAACGCGATCAGTAGCAGATTCCGGTGCCGGACATAGAGGGAAGGGCCGAGGGAAAGGACGCCGCGTCGAAATGACGGTTCGATCTTCCGCGTGATAGTCAGCGGAGGTAGCCATACCGTCAGTAGTAGAAGTGCCGCTCCGCACAGCGATAGTGCACGCAAAGCCGTCGTCCAAAGTATTTTGCCCGCGGCGGACGGGGGCGGTCGGCTGAGGTGCTGGAACCGGCGGTGATACCATTTTGGTGTCGCCGCGCCCCCGTTGCCCCCATGCCCGAAAGCTTCGAAGAACTCGCCGCCCTGATCCGCACACGCTTTGCCGAACTGAGCCCGCAGTTTCAGGCCGGTGCCGCGTTTCTTCTCGATCGCCCCGACGAAGTCGCCGTGCTGTCGATGCGCAAGGTGGCGGATCACGCGCAAGTCCAACCGGCTTCGCTCGTGCGGCTTGCCCAGCAACTCGGTTTCCCGGGCTGGAACGAACTGCGCGATCTGTTCGTCGCGCGCCTGCGCACGCGGCCCGAGCCGTTGACCAGCCGGGCGCGCTCGCTCGTCTCGGGCGCCAGGAAAGACACGCTCGCACACGACCTCCTGGCCGCGCATCGGCACAACCTCGAAGTTACGGCGGCACAAAACGAACGGGCGATCGTCGACGCCGCGCGCACCTTGCGGCGCGCAAGACATATTTATGTGGCCGGCTTCCGCTCGTGCTACCCAGTCGCTTTCGGGCTGGTCTACGGTTATGGGCTGTTCCGCTCGACGATTACGCTGCTCACGGGCGAAGCGGGTACGCTCGAAATGCAGTTGCGCGGCATCGAGCGCGGTGGCGCGACCGTCGTCATCAGCTTCGCGCCCTACTCGATCGAGGCCGCGCGCGTGGCCGAGGCCGCGCTCGAAAAAGGCAGCCGCCTGATCGCGATCACCGATAGCGCGGTCTCGCCGATCGCATTGAACGCTGACCATGCGCTGATCTTCTCGCACGAAAGTCCATCGTTTTTCCCCTCGCTCGTTGCGGCAGCGGCCGTTGCGGAAGCGCTCGTCGCGCACCTGCTCGCGCTCGAAGGCAGCCAGGCTGTCGAGCAACTGGAAGAAGCGGAGCGCTCGCTGCACGAGAAAGGCGCGTACGTGCCCTGACGCGGCCACCCGTTGCCCACCTGCCCCTCGACCACTTGAAATCGGGTTGACCCGGCATCGCGGCGCTGATTAGAATCGGCAGGTCTTTACAAAAGGGGCCAATCATGGACTCCAGCAGTAGTCGACCTACGAACTTGTTCGCTGTCTGAACGACAGGACGTCCGCGCTCCTCTTTTCATCACCAGCCGCCGTCCTGCCATCAGGCAGACGGTGCGCGCCTTCATCAATCCCGTGCACCCCGATTTGCGTCATCCGGCGAGGCTTTCGTTCGCCCGGACGGCCGGCGCCGCGAACCTGCGTTCGCCGCTTCGTCTATACGCGCTGCGCTGACACGTAGCGCATGCGCGGGCAGAGCGGCGTGTGCATCCGTGCGAATGGGCACAAGCCTCGCCGCCAAGCCGATGCTCGAGCACATTCGGGCGCGACCGCGGGATGCGGGCTTGCCGCCGCGCCGCGGGATTGCCGTCATACGCGCGCGGCACAATGACCCGGCCCTGGCGCGGACATCAGGCAGGGCACGCGGATGCGCTCGCGTACTGCCCACAACCGATTAACCGAATACCTGCAACCGAAATGACGATTGAATTCATCTGGCGACTTTTCGCGGCGTTTGCCTGCGGCGTTGCGATTGGACTTGAACGGCAGATGCGCCAGCGTACGGCGGGTCTGCGCACGATCACACTGGTGACGAGCGGCGCGTGCCTGTTCGTCTCTCTCGGGGTGCTGATGGGCACGGGCGTCACACAGGTTGCGGCCTACGTCGTCTCCGGGGTCGGCTTTCTGGGGGGCGGCGTGATCATGCGCGACAAAGGCTCGATACAGGGCATCAACACGGCGGCCACGTTGTGGTGCGCGGCAGCTGTCGGCGTGCTTTCGGGCGCCGGCTATTACGCGCCCGCAGCCGCGGGGACCGCCGTGGTGCTGGTGACGAACACGGTCCTGCGCGAGATCGGCCGCGTGATCAACGCCACATCGGTATCCACCGCGGATCTGGTGCGCGTGTACCAGCTCACGGTTGTGTGCCGGGAAGAAGACGAAATTCATATCCGCGCGGTGTTGTCGAACGCCATGCATGCGGAGCCGCTGTCGTTCCAAAGTCTTACGAGCCGGGACTGCGAGGAGCGGCCGCCTCGTGTCGAGGTGACCGCGACTTGCCGCGCGCATCCGAGTCACCAGGCGCGGCTCGAACAGATCGCCAGCCGGATCAGCATGGAGAAGGGGGTATCCCGCGTCAGCTGGGCTGCAAACGAAGCAGAGCCGTCGCCGGAATGAAGTGAATCGCCTGCCCGCCGCCGGCGTTGCAGGGCCTGTCACCCCTCCCAATTTCCCTATTGACGCCCGGTTTCTGTTGCGAGAGCATGCGCGCTGACAACATATGTTGTATGTTCGTGCGGTTGTTACACCACTTGGTGTAAGAAAGGGTGGCCGATGCGTTCTCGCCGGGCTGGCGGGGAGCCGTGCGGCCTGCCGAGAAATCGCTCAACCTGACGCGGAGGCCAAGATGGGTCGTCGTTCGTTTCTGATTTCGTTAGTGATTGGCGCAGCCGCCTTCGGCTCGGCTGCGCCGTGGGCGCGTGCGGATACGACGCTGATCGTCGGCACGGATACGTCGTTCATGCCGTTCGAGTTCAAGCAGGGCGACAAATATGTGGGTTTCGACATCGACCTGTGGGCCGAAATCGCGAAGGACCTCAAGCTCGGCTACAAGCTGCAGCCGATGGATTTCGCCGGCCTCATTCCGGCCTTGCAGACGCACAACATCGACGTTGCGCTATCGGGGATGACGATCAAGGAGGAGCGCAGGAAGGTCATCGATTTTTCGGATCCGTACTACGACAGCGGTCTGGCCGCGATGGTCGGCATCCACGACGCGACGGTCCATTCGATCGATGACCTGAACGGCAAGATCGTTGCCGCGAAGACGGGTACTGCCACCGTCGACTGGATCAAGGCGCATCTGAAGCCCAAGGAGATCCGTCTCTTTCCGAACAGCGACGAGGCCTATATGGCGCTCGAGGCCGGGCGCGTCGATGCCGCGATGCACGACACGCCGAATGTCCAGTACTTCGTGAACACCGCCGGCAAGGGGCGGGTGAAGGTGGCGGGTACGCCCGTGAGCGGCGACAAGTACGGCATCGGTTTCCCGAAAGGCAGCCCGCTCGTCGCGCAGGTCAACGCGGAACTGAAGCGGCTCAAGGCGGATGGCCGTTACGCGGCGCTCTACCGGAAGTGGTTCGGCTTCGAGCCGCCGAAGTCATGAGCGGCGTGCGCTCGATTCTCAACGCAGCGGCCGACGCGCGCGGCACCCCGTGCGCGTACCGAGCCGATTGCCTCGAACAAGGAGCATGACCGTGGATTTCGATTGGTCGGTGATCTGGAGCGCCCTGCCGGATCTGCTGGAAGGCGTGAAGCTGACGATAGGGATCGCGGCGCTCGGCCTCGCCGGCGGCTTCGCCATCGGCATGCTCGCCGGGCTCGCGCGAGCCTACGGGCTGATCGTCGCCAACGTAGCCGCGCAGAGCTATATCGAGCTGATTCGCGGTACGCCCATTGTCGTGCAAGTCATGTTTCTGTACTTCGCGCTGCCGGTGCTCGTGCACGTGCGGATCGACGGGATGACGGCGGCGGTCGTTGCCATTGCCGTGAACTCGGGTGCCTACCTCGGCGAAGTCGTGCGCGGCGCACTGCTTTCGATTCCGAGGGGGCTTGCCGAAGCCGGCCTCGCTATGGGCCTTTCGATGCCGCGCGTGCTGCTGAAGATCATCGGGCCGCTCGCATTCCGCCGCCTGATCCCGCCGCTCGGCAACCAGTGCATCGTCAGCTTGAAGGACACGTCGCTCTTCATCGTGATCGGCGTGGGCGAACTCACGCGCAAGGGGCAGGAAATCATCGCCGGCAATTTCCGGGCCGTCGAGATTTGGACTGCGGTGGCCTGTATCTATCTGGTCTTGACGGGCGTGATGACGGCGGTGCTCCGACTCGTCGAAAAACGGATGAGGATGCTATGAGCATGGTCGAATTCAAATCGGTGACGAAGCATTTCGGGTCGTTGCAGGTGCTCGATGGCATCGATCTGCGGATCGACGCCGGCGAGGTGGTGGTGGTGCTCGGCCCGTCGGGCTCCGGCAAGTCCACGATGCTTCGCTGTATCAACGCGCTCGAAAAGATTTCGAGCGGCGAGTTGCTCGTGGATGGCCTCAGCGTCAATGGACGCGCAGCCGATATCCATCGGATCCGGCTCGAGGCCGGTATGGTTTTCCAGCAGTTCAATCTGTTTCCGCAGATGACGGCTCTGGAGAACGTTATGTTCGGGCCGCTCCAGGTGCGCGGCGCGGCGCGCTCGGACGCGCGCGAGCAGGCGCTGGCGCTGTTGCGCAAGGTCGGGCTCGCGGAGCGCGCGGGGCATTACCCGTCGGAGCTGTCGGGCGGCCAGCAGCAGCGCGTCGCGATCGCCCGCGCGCTCGCCGTGCGGCCGAAGCTCATGCTGTTCGACGAGCCCACGTCCGCGCTCGATCCGGAACTGCGCCACGAGGTGCTGAAAGTGATGCAGGACCTCGCTGGCGAAGGCATGACGATGATCGTGGTGACGCACGAGGTGGGTTTTGCCCGACGGGTGGGCACGCGTTTGCTCTTCATGGAGCACGGCCGGATCGCCGAAGACGGCGCACCGGCCGCGCTGATCGACGCGCCGCCCACGCCGCGCCTGCAAAGCTTCCTCAAGCACGTGGCGTAGCCGGCGTCCGATGCCTATAGTCCCTCGGGATCCGACGTGGGCGCGTCGCGATGCGCGTACACGAGGCCGGCGCCCTGGTATTCGAAAGAATTGCAGACCGGATACGCTGAACGTTGCTCGGTACGCGGCCATTCCTTTTCCTGATTCGAGGCCATTGCATGTCGTACGTATTTCATCGGAGTCCGAGGCAAACCCTCCCTATGGCGGTGGCCGGGGACGGTATCGAGATCGTGGACTCCGTGGGCAAGCGCTATATCGATGCGAGCGGGGGCGCGGCCGTTTCGTGCCTGGGGCACAGCCACCGTCGTGTGATCGACGCCATCGAACGTCAGGCCCGGCAACTCGCGTATGCGCACACGTCCTTCTTTACGACCGCCGTGGCGGAGGAACTTGCGCAGCGCCTCGTTGAAGCGGCGCCCGCCGGGCTGGGCCATGCCTATTTCGTCTCGGGCGGCTCCGAGGCGATCGAGGCCGCACTGAAGCTTGCGCGGCAGTATTTCGTCGAGATCGGCGAGCCGCAGCGGCGGCATTTCATCGCGCGCCGGCAGAGCTATCACGGCAATACGCTCGGCGCGCTCGCCATCGGCGGCAATGCGTGGCGGCGCGAGCCGTTCCTGCCGCTGCTGATCGACGCACACCACGTGAGCCCGTGCTATGCCTATCGCGACCGGGCAGCCGGCGAGTCGGACGAAGCCTATGCGCAGCGTCTAGCCGATGAACTGGAGTGCAAGATCGTCGAACTCGGCGCGGGCAGCGTGGCGGCGTTCGTCGCCGAAACAGTGGTCGGGGCGACGGCGGGCGCGGTGCCGCCGGTGCGCGAGTACTTCCGCAAGATCAGGGCCGTCTGCGACAGGTATGGCGTGCTGTTGATTCTCGACGAGGTCATGTGCGGCATGGGGCGGACCGGGCGCCTCCACGCATGCGAGGAAGAGGGCATCGTGCCCGATCTGCTGACGCTTGCGAAGGGCCTCGGCGCCGGCTATCAGCCCATCGGCGCGACGCTCGTGGCCGATCGGATTTACGATGCGATCGTCGAGCGTGGCTCTGGGTTCTTCCAGCACGGGCACACATACATGGGGCACGCGACCGCGTGCGCGGCCGCATTGGAGGTGCAGCGCGTGATCGCGGAGGATGCCCTGCTCGGAAATGTGGCGGCGCGCGGCGAACAACTGCGCGCGTGCCTGAACGATCGATTTGCGGCGAAGCCGTATCTCGGCGATATTCGCGGACGCGGGCTTTTCGTCGGCGTCGAATTCGTACGAGACCGCGAAACGAAAGCTCCGTTCGATCCGGCACACCGCCTGCATGCGGCGATCAAACGGGAAGCGATGGCGCGCGGGCTGATGGTCTACCCGATGGGCGGTACGATCGACGGCACTCGCGGCGATCATGTGCTGCTTGCGCCACCCTTCGTCTGCACGCAGGAGGACATCGGGCATATCGTCGAGCGGTTGGGCGACGCGGTCGATGCAGCCGTGGCAGCCGTGACTGCAATCGGCGGAGACCCTTCGAGCAGGTGACCCGTCGTTCGACTTCCAGCTATCGTCGAGGCGTTGATGACCGATGACCGTACCCCCGCTCCCCGGCTACCCGAGTTCGATCCGTCGAGCGCGAGTCCGGCGCAGCAAGCCGTGCTCGACGAGATCCTGCGCGGGCCGCGCGGCAATCTCGCCGGGCCTTTTCTGGCATGGATCGCAAGCCCGGAGTTCGCGCAGCACGCGCAACGTCTCGGCGCGTTCTGCCGCTACCGCACAGGCTTGCCGTTGCGCCTTTCCGAACTGGCTATTCTCGTGACGGCGGCGCGCTGGCGCGCGCAGGCGGAATGGCAGATCCACCATCCGATCGCGATCGACGCGGGCGTGCCCGCCGCCGTTGCCGATTCGATACGGCGCGGCGAGCGCCCGGTGTTCGCCGAGCGCGACGACGAATTGATCTTCGATTTCGCCAACGAGCTTTACGAAACAAAGCGCGTGAGCGACGCGACGTTCGAGAAAGCGATGCAGCGCTTCGGCCGCGAAACGACGGTCAATCTGGTCGGCCTTCTTGGCTATTACGCGCTCGTCGCAATGACGTTGAACGTCTTCCAGGTGCGAGGCGGGAGCGAGCCGACGTTGCCGTTCCAGGAGTGATGCGCCGATCCGCTGTGCGTGCCACGCCGCGCGACGGCCCGCGCAAGCCTGCAATAAGCATGAAAAGACCTAGGTGGTCGCGACGAGGAACGCCTCGCCGCTCGAGGGGCGCAGCCCGTCCGCACGCCCGGCGAAATAGCGGTGCGTCAGATCGGCTGTCGACACATGCTCGGCCTTGGCGAAACCCGCTTCGCGCGAAAGCGCGAGCATCTCCTCCGGGCTGAAGAAGCTGACGAACGGCGTGCCCGCCGAGCGTGCGCGCTCGTAGACAGCCGCATGCCCCGCTCGCTCGTCGTCGGGAATCAATTCGAGCGGCAGCAGGAACGTCATCGCGAACGTCGAGCCCGGTGCAAGCGTGGCGGCGTGGCGCAGCATGTCCGCGATCGCTTCCTTCGTCAAATACATCGATACGCCGGTGGACGCTACGACAGCGGGCTGGCTCGCATCGAAGCCGGCAGCCGCCAGCTCGGCGAGCCACGATTGCCCCGCCTCGAAGTCGACAGGCACGAACCGCAACGCCTGGGGTACGCTCAGGCCAAGCTCGGCGAGCCGCCGCCGCTTCCATGCCTGCGTGGCGGGTTGGTCGACCTCGTAGATGCGCAGCCGAGCCGCGAGCGACGGCTTGCGCTGCGCGAAGGTGTCAAGGCCCGCCCCAAGCACCACGTATTGGCCGATGCCGGCATCGGCAGCCGCCGCGACGAGATCTTCGACGAAGCGCGCACGTCCGACGATGGATGCGCGATAACCGCGCGTGCCCTCGGGGTGCATGTCGGGGCGATCGCGCCAGCCGCCGTCGGGTGCGACCAGCTGCAGGCCCACATTGTCCTCGAACACGAAAGGCGGGGCGTCGACGAGAAGATGCAGCGCGCGCCAAAGCGCAACGCGCACCGCCGTGCTGTCCGGCGACGCCGAAGCTGAAGCCGTTTGTTTTTCGTGCATTGCATTCTCCTGTTCGCGATGTTCACGAGCGCGCAACGCGCATCGACGAGAGTGTAGCGGGCGCTTGCGACCGCTGCCGTGGACGGACCGGCTTGCCTGCGCCGCGCCGGTCGATACGGCGGGCGGCCACGCTGGCTGCCCGCGGTCATCTTTGCTAGCATCTTGCGCTCGCGTGGGCGCCACCGGGCGTACCGGCGCCATTTGAGCTACCTGATCTACTCGAGCGAACATGCCATTCATCGAAATCGACGGACAGCAGTTGCACTATCGGATTGAAGGCGCGGGGTTCCCCGTGCTGCTTGGACACAGCTACCTGTGGGACGCTTCGATGTGGGCGCCGCAGATCGAGGCCCTGTCGCGCCACTACAAGGTCATCGTGCCCGATCTCTGGGGCCATGGGCAGTCGGGGTGTCTCCCCGGCAATACCCGCACGTTGGGCGATCTGGCTGCGCAGACAAGCCGCCTGCTCGATGCCCTCGATATCGGGCAGTGCGCGATCGTCGGCCTTTCGGTCGGCGGAATGTGGGGCTCGGAGCTGGCCTTGCGCGAACCGGGTCGGGTCAGGTGCCTCGTGATGATGGATGCGGACCGCGGTGCCGAGCCCGAAGTCACGCGCACGCGCTACTTCCAGATGCTCGACACGATCGAATCGACGGGCAGTATTCCCGCCCCGATGATCGAGGCGATCGTGCCGCTCTTTTTCCGTCAGGGCGCAACGCTCACCGACGACGTGCACGTCAACTTCAGAAAAGCACTGGCGGCTTTCTCGGCGGAGCAGTTGCGGCAATCCGTCGTGCCGCTGGGCAGGCTCATTTTTGGCCGGCCCGACGAGCTTGCCCGCCTTGGCGGCCTCGACGCGGCCACTACGCTGCTGATGTGCGGCGAACTCGACATTCCGAGGCCGCCCGCCGAAATGGCGCGCATGGCCGAGGCGATAGGCTGCAGCCAACGGGTCGTGCCCGGCGCGGGCCATATCTCGAACCTCGAAAACCCCTCGTTCGTCAACGAGGCGTTGCTTGCCTGGCTCGCTCGGCACGTGGCATAGAGCACACATGCGCCGGACTTCACATCCGGCGCAACGATAGCCGCGAGCGATCATCTGTGCTAGCATCGCATGCTCAATTACGAGATAAAGCAGCGTTTTGACTGCGAAAGCAGGACTGATGCAGACTGCTGAAGCAGCTCGTATCGGCGTCGCTCTCGCCGAATGCAGCGACGCCACACGTATGGCCCGATAAGAACGACAACACGGGGCGCCGGGGACTTTCTCGCGGCAATACACCAATCACAAAGCCGCTCACCGTACGCACTCCGTGCTTTTTATAAGGAGCCCTAGTGAGCCGTCTCGTTGTAGTGTCGAATCGCGTGGCAGACCCGCGCAAAGCCGCAGCCGGTGGGCTGGCCGTGGCGATCAAGGACGGCTTGCAGCAAACCGGCGGCATGTGGTTCGGATGGAGCGGCAAGACCATCGACGATGCCTCGGGCGCAAGCGGTCCCGGTGGCGTGCATCTGCAAACGACCGGCAAGGTCCAGCTCGCCACCGTAGATCTCAGCCAGCAGGATTACGAAAGCTACTATCTCGGCTACGCCAATAACGTTCTGTGGCCGGTGTTCCATTACCGGCTCGATCTCGCGCAGTTCGACGTGCGATTCGCGAGCGGCTATCGCCGCGTGAATCAGCTCTTCGCGCAGCGTCTGTTTCCGCTGCTCAAGCCCGACGACATCATCTGGGTGCACGACTACCATCTCATTCCGCTCGCGGCCGAGTTGCGCGCGATGGGATGCGGCAACCCGATCGGCTTTTTCCTGCACATACCTGTGCCGCCGCCGCTCATCATGGCGGCGATCCCCGAGCACGAATGGCTCATGCGCTCGCTTTTCGCCTATGACCTCGTGGGGGTGCAGGCCGAGGCCGACATGATGCATCTCGTGCGCTACGCGGAATCGGAAGCGAACGCGCAGTGGCTGCCGGGCGGTTATCTGCGCGCATTCAATCGCACGTTGCGCGTGGGCGCCTATCCGATCGGGATGGATGTCGATGAATTCTCTTCGCTCGCGCAGGCGCGCGAGGGCGCGGACATGTTCTCGCGCATGCGCGCGGAGTACTCGCGCAGGCAGTTGCTCGTGGGCGTGGACCGCCTCGATTACTCGAAGGGGCTGCCGCAGCGCATCGAAGCGTTCCGTTACCTGCTCGAGCACTATCCCGAGAATCGCAAGCGCGCCACGCTGATCCAGATCGCCGCGCCGAGCCGCGAGGACGTGGGCGCCTACGATCAACTGCGTCGCCAGATGGACAGCATGTGCGGCGCGATCAATGGCGACTACGGCGAACTCGATTGGATGCCCGTGCGCTACATTCACCGCAACGTTGCGCGCAAGCGCTTGCCGGGGCTTTATCGCGCGAGCCGCGTCGCGCTCGTCACGCCGCTGCGTGACGGCATGAATCTCGTCGCCAAGGAGTTTCTCGCGGCCCAGGATCCAGAAGATCCCGGCGTGCTCGTGCTCTCGCGTTTTGCGGGCGCCGCCGAGCAATTGAGGCAGGCACTGCTTGTCAATCCCTACGATTCGCACGGCACGGCGCAGGCGATTCAGCGCGCGTTGACGATGCCGCTCGGCGAGCGTATCGAAAGGCATTCGGCGCTGATGGAGACGATCCGCAAGTACGACGTGCACTGGTGGCGCAAAGCCTTCCTCGAGGCACTCAAGGAAGCGGTCAACCGCACTTCGTGACGGCCTGCGCCCGCGCGGCGCATCGTTCAATCTTCCGACGAAGCCCTCGACAAGCGCGGCGCGACGGTAAATCCCTATCGCCAGCATAGAAAATGCCAATTGGGGAAGCGTCTGCCGACCTCCTAGATTGAAACAGTGCGACGCCCGCCGCGGGCGCCGTATTGCGCGTCGTTTCGTTCCCACATTACAGATGTCGGCGCCCGCGCCGGATCGCAGCCGCGTGTGCCGGTCCATGAAGGAGGCTCAGATGGCACAGTTGAAAGGCTCCAAGACGGAAGACAACCTGAAGGCCGCGTTCGCCGGCGAATCGCAAGCCAACCGGCGTTACCTGTATTTCGCCGCCAAGGCCGACGTCGAAGGGCAGAACGACGTCGCAGCCCTGTTCCGCTCCACCGCCGAAGGCGAAACGGGGCACGCGCACGGACACCTCGAATACCTCGAAGCCGTGGGCGACCCGGCCACCGGCTTGCCGTTCGGTACGTCGCGCCTGAACCTGCAAGCGGCCATTGCCGGCGAGACGCATGAATACACCGACATGTACCCCGGCATGGCGAAAACGGCACGGGAGGAGGGCTTCGACGAAATCGCCAACTGGTTCGAAACCTTGGCCAAGGCCGAACGTAGCCACGCGAATCGCTATACGAGAGCGCTCGAAGCGCTGACCGACTGACGTCGGCGCCGTAGGGAGCGCCGGTACCTCGGCGCTTGCCCCGTTCTTGCGGCCTTGCCGGCGCGGGCGAGGATGCGGGCGCGGCTGCGTTCGGCCCGCCGCGCCCGCCTTGCCCGCCGTGCCGCGTCGATCGGAAGGCGGCGCTCGGGTGCCCGCTCCAACGCCGCGGTACCCCGGTGGCCTCGGCGGTCACCAGCGAAAAAGGAGCGTGCGCTCATGCCACACAAGGAAGGCAGTCTGGAGGCGCCGACGCGGCACCCGCTCGATTGGCGCTCGGAAGCGTTTTACGATCGGCAGGCAATCGAGAGCGAACTCGAGCGCGTCTTCGACGTTTGCGCCGGATGCCGGCGCTGCGTCTCGCTGTGCGGGGCTTTCCCGACGCTTTTCGATCTCGTTGACGAAACCAATACGGGCGAAGCGCACGAGGTCGATAAAGCGTCGTACTCGCGGGTGGTCGACCAATGCTATCTGTGCGACCTCTGCTACATGACGAAGTGTCCCTACGTGCCGCCGCATGCGTGGAATATCGACTTCCCGCATCTGATGCTGCGCGCGAAGGCGGCCCGCTACAAGGAAGGGCGAGTGCCGTTGCGCGACAAGGTGCTCTCGAATACCGATGCGCTCGGGCACTTCGCCGGGATCCCGATCGTCACGCGCAGCGTCAACGCGATCAACCGGTCGAAGCCCGCGCGCGGTGCGCTCGAATCGGCGCTCGGCGTGGACCGCAAGGCATGGCTGCCCGAGTTTGCGCCGCGCAAGTTCCGCGGTGCGGCCAAGGCATCCCCCGATGCGCCCGTGCGCGACGGCGAGCGCACGCCGGGCAAGGTGGCGATCTACGCGACCTGCTACGTGAATTTCAACGAGCCCGGCATTGGGCATGATTTACTAGCCTTGCTGGCACATAACGACATTCCCTACGTGCTCGTGGCGAGCGAAGCCTGTTGTGGCA